>NZ_JBFUKZ010000004.1:0-305443 GCF_056400585.1 Mucilaginibacter sp. P5_A6
CAAGTTGCCTTGTCTGATTTGTCATTTTTGTAAGGCCAAGAATCGCTCTCAAACCCTTTCGATTACTCGTTAACCAATGCTAACTTTCTTCCCTCTTTTCTTATCGCCAGAATTGCTCAGACTCAACTTCTTTCGCTCTCTCAAGCACCCTTCCGTTTGGGTCTGCAAAGGTAGAAACCTTTTCCTATTTTCCAAAACTTATTTTTTTTATTTTTTCTTTCGAAATCCTAAGTTTTGAACCGCTCTACTACCCTTTTCTCTATCCCCGTTGCGGGGTGCAAAAGTAGCAAACTTTTTGACTTTCCGAAAATTTATCTGAAGTTTTTTTGAGTTTCTTTTTTCTCTGCCTTTTCCCCTTTATCCTGCTTCCAAAAACCCACTTCAGTAACCTTTCTAAGAACAATCCCGCTTCCTTATTTGCGGGCTGCAAAGGTAGCCATTTTTTACTCTCCTGCAAGCCTATTCTCACTTTTTACTAACACCTGTGTATAAGATGTTAATTACCAGAGCGAAAAAGTTAAAAAAACCTTTCGCAAATTCGGTTATAGGCTCAAAATTCGAGGTTTCCCACAGTGAAGATCTAAATCAGTCGATTTTTTAGGCAGAAGTTTCTTGCAACAGCATCAATCATCAAAGTGTACAAGCCCCTTTGGATTAATAGATGTGCAGTCTAAAGATTTATCCCACAAAAAAGATACTTTGATGCGTTAGGGGGAGTAGCGGATACCAGCCCGCGCCTAATGCCTTGTGCGCGTATGAGCGGATGACCCGGGCCGCAGGTAACGCCATACTCCGCAATAAGGACTATTAGATAAAGGATTAAGGACAGCTGCAAAAAAAATCGTGCATCTTGCAAAATACAAATTTTACATATCCTTATACTTGGCCGCTACGCAGCTTTGCATGACACCATAAACTATATACCATATATATAGTACAGGCAAACGCGGGCATAGTATATATAGTGCATACACTTTTACGTTATATATATAGTATAGGGTAAAACGAGCCGCCAGGAAGACATGCCCCAAAAACCGGATAAGTTAAAAGATGTTAAAAGCACATACTATATATATAAGGAGCACAAAACACGTTATATATTAGCCCCTAAATAAATAATTGACTGATTTACATTAATCACCTATCTTTGCAAAATGTTTAAAAAACAACTAACGTTATTCACCTGTGTTTTAGCCCTGTTAATTATTACACTGGGAAGTTGTAAAAGCAAATACGAAAAGTTAAGAGCAAGTAACGATTACGCCAAAAAATACCAGGAAGCCATTAAATACTATAATAAACAGGATTATGAAAAAGCCCTTGGTTTATTTGATGTACTGGTTGAGCGCTATCGTGGACGTAGTGCTGCAGAAGACCTATTTTACTACTATGCCTTCACCAACTATAAGTTAAAGGATTATACATCTGCAAGGTTTCACTTTAAAACCTTTGCCGATACTTATCCATCGAGCCCAAGAGCAGAGGAATGTCGCTTCTTTTCGGCATATTGTTATTACCTTGATTCACCTACTTTTTCGCTTGACCAGGAAAATACATTAAAGGCTATTGAAACATTACAGTTGTTTATTAACCTTTATCCTAAAAGCGACCGGGTTACTGAAGCAAGCAAGTTAATACAAAACCTGCGCGACAAACTGGAAATGAAAGCCTATGAAAATGCTAAATTGTATTTAACTATCAGCGATTATCAATCGGCAGTTATTGCTTTTAATAATGTGCTTCGCGATTATCCGGATACCAAATATGGTGAGGAAATTGAATTCCTGACCATAAAAGCACAATACCTGTATGCCGATCATAGCTTTGAAACCAAACAAGTAGACCGTTTTGAACAGGCTATAACTTATGCCCAGCAGTTTAATGATAAGTTCCCGGCAAGCAAATACGGCAACGAAGCTAAGGGTTTAATAAAAGATAGCCAGGCTGGCATTGTAAATGCTAAACGTGTAGAAGCCGAAATATTAACAAATACCAAACTGGCAAAAAAGCTGGCTACAAAGGATACCGTTAAAACACAGCCACCATCAGAAAAGAATCAGGATCAGAAAATACCATATTAAAAAAATTAGATATGACAGCAAATAACACCAACAAACCAGCAGTAGCAAGCAGCACTGTAACCCGCGATTTACGCGAGCTGGACGTTAAAACCAATAACATATATGAGTCGCTTGTGATCATGTCAAAAAGAGCGAACCAGATATCAAACAATATTAAAGAAGAGTTACACCAAAAACTTTCTGAGTTTGCATCATCAAACGATAATCTGGAAGAGGTTTTTGAAAACCGCGAGCAAATCGAGATCTCTAAATACTACGAAAAACTGCCTAAACCATCATTGGTAGCTGTTCAGGAGTTTTTAGATGATAAGGTTTATTACCGCAATCCTTCTAAAGAAGCTTAATAATACCCCGAAAGGGGAAGCAAAAGTTAAAGAATTAAAAACTCCCATATGGGAGTTTTTTTGTTTATTTTTAAATTTTATAATCATTCTCCTAAAGGGAATCAGGGCTTATGCTTGAAGGTAAAAACATCATTCTGGGAGTTTGCGGCAGTATAGCTGCCTATAAATCGGCATTGCTGGTGCGGTTACTGGTAAAGGCCGGTGCCAATGTACAAGTATTGATGACACCAGACGCCACCAGCTTTATAACTCCGCTTACGCTTTCAACGCTCTCTAAAAAACCGGTACTGGTTGATTATTATAAAACCGAAACCGGTGAATGGAATAACCATGTTGAGCTGGGCCTTTGGGCGGATATGCTTATCATAGCCCCTGCAACGGCCAATACCCTGGCAAAAATGGCCAATGGCTTTTGCGATAATTTACTAACAGCCGTTTATCTATCAGCCAAATGCCAGGTGTATTTTGCCCCGGCTATGGACCTGGATATGTGGCTACATACGGCAACCCGGCAAAATGTTAACAGACTGCTATCATTTGGCAATATTTTAATAGCTCCGGGCAATGGCGAACTGGCCAGCGGACTTTATGGCGAAGGCAGACTGGCTGAACCCGAAGAGATTATTGACTTTTTATCGTCGACTGTTAAAAAAAAACTTCTTTTAACTAATCAAAAAATTATGGTTACCGCAGGCCCAACCTATGAGGCTATCGACCCGGTGCGCTTTATAGGCAACCATTCATCAGGCAAAATGGGCTTTGCTATCGCGGATGAACTGGCTAAAATGGGCGCAGATGTTATATTGATTAGCGGACCAACCGCACAGGTAAGCACCCAGCAATCGGTAAAACGGATTGATGTTACCTCGGCTGCCGAAATGCTGGAAGCCTGTTTAACTCATTATAAAGATGCTAAAGCCTGCATTATGAGTGCTGCCGTTGCAGATTATACCCCTGCAACCATCGCGCAGCAAAAAATTAAAAAAAAGGATACCAGTCTTAACATCGAACTAAAAGCCACTACCGATATATTAAAAACCTTAGGCGAACAAAAAGCCGAATGGCAGATCCTGGTGGGTTTTGCACTGGAAACCAACGATGAAGAAATAAACGCGATAACCAAGCTGCAAAAGAAGAACCTGGATTTTATTGTGCTAAATTCGTTAAATGACGCCGGCGCTGGTTTTAAAAAGGATACCAACAAAATAACTATTATTGACCGCGACCTGCAAAAAACCACTTTTGAATTGAAGAGTAAAGAGGGCGTTGCCCATGATATTTGCCTTAAAGTTGCCCAACTAATAAACGGATGAAACAACTATTTCTTTACACAATATTAGCCTGCTTAACTTTCCGTGCCACAGCGCAGGATTTGAATGCACGTGTACAGGTGCTTTCGCCAAAGATACAGGTAAGTAACAAGCGTATTTTCCAAACGCTGGAAACCGCGATGAAGGATTTTTTGAACGGACGCAAATGGAGTGCAGACCAAATAATGCCCCAGGAACGTATAGACTGTAACTTTGTATTGAATATTACCAGCTGGGATGGCGGAAGTGTATTTGGCGCCGAATTGCAGGTACAGTCGTCCAGGCCTGTATATGGTTCGTCATATAGTTCAACCTTGCTGAACATCAACGACCGGGATGTTGATTTTACCTATAATGAAGGTCAAACTATTGATTACAGCGATCAGAATTTCCAGGGTAACCTAAGTTCGGTAATGGCTTTTTATGCCTATATTATTGTAGGGACGGATTATGATACTTTTTCGCGCTATGGCGGTACTCCCTATTTTGCCAACGCCCAAACGGTAGTTGCCAATGCGCAAACCGGCTCATACAAAGGATGGAAAGCCTTTGACGGCAACGTTAACCGCTACTGGTTATCAGAGAATTTGAATAATAAACTTTATGCCCCATTACGTGATTTTATGTATGATTATCACCGTAACGGCCTCGATATTATGGCCGATAACGCCAATAAGGGCCGTAAACTTATCACCTCGTTATTACCCAACCTGCAGCAGATAAACCGGCAGCGCGTTGGCTCTATGTTCCCGCTTATATTTTATACAGCCAAGAGTGATGAGTTTGTATCCCTATATAGCAAAGCCGATCCGCAGGAACGGACGCAGGCTATGAATTTGTTGTTGCAAACAGACCCCGCTAACGGAAATAAGTACCAGACTTTGAAGTAGCAGAAGAATCAAAAGGCAACAATTAAGACTTTTAAATATTTCGTTAAAGTGTGGCGTTCGCAACAGGTGAAACAGCAAAAAACAACATCTATTTAATAATCAACACTTTAACAATTGTCATAAAATCAAAAACGCAACAAAACCGCAACAGTAACTTAAAAATAACACTAAGGTGCCTGATCTGCCGATGTTCAAATCAACCGGTTCAAGAGTGCAGCAATCCCATAGTGTTAAGTCAATAGTACTAAGTCGTAAGTTTAGCCTGATTTGTTCTTTTCGACTTCGAACTTAAGACTTTCGACTAAAGGCTAACGTCAATTCAAGGTTGACAGCCAGTCTGCCGGTTTAATAATGGTGTTGCCTGCGGCCCGGGCTTTACGCTTATACTGCACAGGCATTAGTCACGAGGCCGGTATCCGCTTCAATCCCTAACACGAAAACTTGTCAGAAGTTCCCCGCACCTCGCAACCGGATCCCCGCAACCCGATCCCCGCCTCCCACCAAAACTCTTTCTAAAAAATATTTTTTCACAAATCCTTGCATATACGAAACCTATCGTAGATATTTGTACGAAGAAATTCGTATAACACTAAAATGGATATAAAACCAACAGAAAGCGAGCTCGAAATTTTACAGGTGATCTGGAGAATGGGGCAATGTACCGTACGCGATGTGCACGAGGAATTAGCCAAAACAAAAGACGCCGGTTACACCACAACCTTAAAACTGATGCAGATTATGCATGACAAAGGTTTGGTGGAACGCGATACCTCGTCAAAAACTCATTTGTACAAAGCTTTATTTAGCCAGGAACAGGCGCAAAGCAACGCTTTGGATAAAATATTGTCTACTGTATTTAAAGGGTCCACATCCGACCTTGTAATACAGGCGCTTGGGCAGCACCGTGCGTCTAAGGACGAGATAGATGCTATTAAGAATTTTCTTAACCAGTTTGATCAGCATAAAAAATAAAACGTTATGGAAAGTGTATTCTATAATATAAGCCAGGTTTTGGGTATCACTATTATCCACTCTTTATGGCAGGGTTTATTGGTTTGGTTTGCGTTGCGTTTATTATTCGCCTGCGCGCCATCGCTATCATCTATAAAAAAGCATAATGCTGCAATGGCGGCTATGCTTGCCATAAGTGCATGGTTTGCTTACACTTTTGTAAGCCAGCTGCATGCACACATATGGATCGATTTTTCAGCAGCCAGCTCGCCAGTTTTATTACCACATTTTACTTTCCCCTTAACTATTGCAACCCACGCTGTTACATCATCATATTATAATTATGTAATAGAGGGGTATCTGCCCTATATATCTACCGTTTACTTTATCGGGCTTGCTTTTAATATACTAAGAATGGGCATCAACTGGCAAAAGTTGAACCATATTAAAAACACCATGATACCTGCCGACAGGCTGCAGGATTATATTGATTCGCTTTGCGAACAATTACGAATTAGCCGTTATGTGAGTGTAAACATCAGTCGGTATGTTGATGTACCTTGCATGATCGGTTTTTTTAGTCCGATTATACTCTTACCAATTTCATTAACAACCTATTTATCAACCGAAGAAATAAAAGCCATTTTACTGCACGAGCTATCGCACATAAAACGTAACGATTACCTGCTTAACATGGTACAGCAGTTTATAAGTATACTGCTTTTCTTTAATCCCTTTGCCCAACTAATTAACAGGATAATAAACCAGGAACGCGAAAACCGGTGCGACGACCTGGTAGTACAAACAACCGCCCAGCCTTTAGTGTATGCGCATGCACTATTAAAGCTGGAGCAAACAAGGCAGGTAAACCTGCAAATGGCCCTTGCCGCCACCGGCAAAAAATATCATTTATTAACCAGAATTGAACGTATCATGAACACAAAGAAACCAATAGGCAACATACGCCATCTTTTAGTGGCCGTTGCAATAATAGCGGCAAGCATCAGCAGTATTGCCTGGCTAAATCCTACTATCGCCAACGGTAAAATATCGATAAAAAAAGTACGGGTAACTTATCCGGCTGTATTGAAAGATTTACTTGCGGATACTACCCACAAAAAAGTTGCTAAAGCTAAAAAAACTGTAGCTACTAAAACGGCATTACGCAACAAGCGGATTGCAGAAGAGCGATATAACAACTTTAATGATGCCGAATTGAACCGGCTGACTGCCGAAGTTGAAAAATATGCTCAACAAATAGACAAATTTTATGATAGCCCCGGGTTTAGGGATCAGCAAAAACTGATGGAAGAAAAAGCTGAGGCTATGGAAAAATTTTACAATAGCCCGCAATTGAAAAGAATGCAGGAAGACCAGGAAAAAATAGCCGAAGATTTTCAAAAAAACTGGGGCGAAACCGGTGAGACCAGTAAGCTGGGTGACCAAATGGGTAAAATGGGCGAAAAAATTGGGGCATATTACAATAGCCCCGAGTTTAAGCGAATGAATGACGAGCTCAGGAAAAAATATGGTATTAAAGGCAACTATCATGACGATAACAAGGATGAGAATTACAAAAAATACCAGGAGGAATTGCAAAGTAAAGTTTCGCCCGAGATAAAAGAGCAAGCTGAGCAGCTGAAAAAGATGGGCGAAGAGATGCGCAACCATTTCGACTCGCCTGAGTTTCGCAAAAAAAGTGACGAACTGCGGATGATGAGCGATAGCTTAAGAAAAGCATACCATAACCCCGCAATGGAAGAGCAAAAACAGGAAATGAAAAAACTTGGTGAAAAAATGCGGGCTTACCAGGATAATGCCGAAATTAAACAGGCAAAGGCACGGTTGCAGCAAGCCAGCAAAAAACTAAGGGAATATACCAGTAGTCCCGATTTTAAAAAACGCATGGCTGACGCGCGTAAAGCGGCTGACGCTGCAAGTGAAGAAAACTAATTGAAGGTTAACTGGTATATTTAAAATATCCCAACACATTTAACTAAATAACTTAGCAATAATTCATTAAATTTTATTTTAAAGAACGGTAATTCGTACTTTAGTATCCTTAATAAAATAAGGATACTTTTTTTATGCTTCAAAAGCTAACCATCAATAATTACGCGCTGATTGATAACCTGGAGATAAGTTTTGGTGAAGGCCTTAACATCCTTACCGGCGAAACCGGCGCAGGTAAATCCATCATATTGGGTGCCCTATCGCTTATTTTGGGTCAGCGTGCCGAAAGCCGTTATTTTTTTAATCAGCAAAAAAAATGTGTTATTGAAGGTTCGTTTAAAATAAGCGGATTTCAGTTAAGTTCATTTTTTGAAGAAAACGACCTGGATTATGAGGCCGAAACCGTTTTACGCCGCGAGATCTCTGCCGATGGAAAATCGCGGGCTTTTGTGAACGATACCCCGGTTAACCTTACCGCGCTTAAACAATTGGGCGAAAAACTGATCGATATCCACTCACAACATGCCACACTGGAGATCAACGATCCGGAATTTCAGTTACTGGTGGTTGATTCGGTTGCCAGGCATGATGACCTGCTGAATGATTACCGGAATAAATACCGCACGTTTAAAAAAGACACCGGCAAGCTTGCCCAATTAATAGCCGAAAGTGACAAAGCCAAAGCCGATCTTGATTACTTTCAGTTCCAGTTTGATGAGTTAGAGAAGGTTAGCCTTAGCGCTGATGAGCAGGAACCGCTGGAAAAAGAGTTATACGCATTAAATAATGCCGAGGAAATAAAGCGCAACCTATATGGTGCTTATTACCTGATACAGGAAAGTGAGACGGCGGCACTTTCTCAACTGCGTGAGGCCGGGCAACAATTAGGTACCCTGGAAAAATTCGATTCGCAAATTGAGGAATTGCATCAGCGATTGAACAGCACCATCATCGAACTAAAAGATATAGCTGCCGAAGTTGAGCAAATAGAACAAAAAACCCATACTAATGAGGCCCGGGTTGATGAAATTAATACACGCCTGAGTTTGATATATAACCTGCAAAAAAAGCATCGTGTAAACAGCAATACCGAACTTCTACAGATCCAGGATGAGCTGTCTGAAAAGATCCGGCAGGCATTATTCAGCGATGAAACTATTGAAAAACTGCAAAAACAGCTAGCTGCAGATAAAGCTGAACTTGAAAAACTTGCAGCTAAGCTAACGACCAACCGCCTAAAAGCCATCCCTGCTATTGAAAAACAGGTGATTAATACACTTGCGGAAATGGGCATGGGTAACTCGACGTTGAAAATTGAACAAACGCAGCCCCCCCAGCCCTCTAAAGGGGGAGCTTTTGATTTGCAAGGCGGTGCCGTACTTACCAAAGATGGTGCAGATCAGGTCCGCTTTTTATTCTCGGCCAATAAAGGCCATGCGCTGGCCGAGATGAGCAAGGTTGCATCTGGTGGTGAGCTTTCCAGGCTAATGCTGAGTATTAAATCTATCATTGCAAAATACACCGCTCTGCCAACTATTATTTTTGACGAGATAGATACAGGGGTATCCGGCGAGATAGCCAATAAAGTGGGCACCATAATGGAGCGCCTGGCCGATAACCTGCAGGTAATTACAATTACTCACCTACCTCAAATTGCCAGCAAGGGCAAAAACCATTATTTTGTTTATAAAGACGATAGTGCTGTAACAACCTATACCCGTATTAAACAAATTGATAACCACGAACGCGTTTTGGAAATTGCCAAAATGCTAAGTGGCGATAAACCGGGCGAAAGCGCCTTGCAGAATGCGAGGGAATTACTTGGATAATTAAAGGTTATCATAAACAGGTCATGCCGAATTTATTTCGGCATCCCACAGGACAGTTCTTCTGCATGGCGTACACTATACTTGTAAGATGCTGAAATAAATTCAGCATGACTTTTTCTTCAATAACCGCAAACTGATAACTGCCTACTAATTAAAAATAATTATAACTTTACCCGAATTACAGAAAACTCAAAACATGGCTTATAATTTATTAAAGGGCAAAAAAGGTATCATATTTGGTGCCCTCAATGAGCAATCCATCGCCTGGAAAGTAGCGCAGCGCGCAGTACAGGAAGGTGCCGAAATTGTATTATCAAATGCGCCTATCGCATTACGCATGGGCGAACTCAATAAACTGGCAGAAGAGTGCAATGCCCCTATCATAGGTGCCGATGTTACCAGCAATGATGATATCAACAACCTTTTCACCAAAACCAAAGAGCACTTTGGCGGTGGTGTTGATTTCATCCTCCACTCTATCGGGATGAGTATCAATGTTCGCAAAAACATCCCTTATCCCGAAAATAATTACGATTTCACGCATAAAGGCTTTGATATTTCGGCGCTAAGCCTGCACCGTATACTACAGGCTGCTATGAAACATGATGCCATTAATGAATGGGGGTCTGTATTGGCTTTAAGTTATATAGCAGGGCAGCGCTATTTCCCAGGTTATAATGACATGGCCGATAATAAAGCGGTATTGGAAAGTATTGCCCGTAACTTTGGTTACGAGTACGGCGTGAGCAAAAAAGTTCGTGTTAATACCATTTCACAATCCCCTACCCGCACCACAGCCGGATCGGGCGTGAAAGGCTTTGACGGCTTTATTGATTTTGCCGAAAAAATGAGCCCGCTTGGTAATGCTGATGCGGACCAATGTGCCGATTATTGCGTATCCATGTTCAGCGATCTGACCAAAATGGTAACCATGCAAAATCTTTTCCACGATGGTGGCTTCTCCTTTACCGGCGTGACACAGGCTGTTATTGACCAGATGGGGAAATAAGCTTAAAGCCAAAGGCACAAAGCCGAAAGCTAAAAGCTAATTTATAATTCCATAAAAAAGGAGCCCTGCATTTACATTTGCAGGGCTCCTTTTTTATTAGATAATTCTGGATTAAGCTGGCGTTGAATCAACCAACACAACCTTTACCTTAATATCCAAAGTAGGTGCTGCACTTAGCTGGCTTCCATCAGAATTTTGGGCATACAGAATAACCTTACCTACCGAATAAGTGTAGCTGTATGCTATACCATTGTAGGTTTCGGGAAGTGCTTCATAAGTTGTGCCGCCATCATAAGAAATATAAACCAGCACACCTCCATTGGCCTGGGCATAACCATCCTGTTCGGGCAAATTACCCAGTGTTGATGAATACGATAAATTTCCTTGGTCATCTGTGGTAGCTTTCCAGCCGGTGGTACCTTTTACATCATAAAATGCGGTTACGTTAGCGGGTGTGATATACTTTTTTGTACATGAGGTTGCCGCTATTAAAACAGTGCAGCAAATTAAAGTCAAGATTTTTTTCATAACGTTTCGATTGTATATACTGTAAGAACAATATAATTTAAAAAGGTTTAACGTTTTTTGATTTATTTTATTTCAAAAATATTGGCTGCTCATTGTGTTATATATGGCTCAAGCTGCTTTCTCCATAAGTAGTAACCATAAAGAGTTAGGTGTACGCCATCTGTTGTGGCAAGGGAATTTACCAACCACATAAAACAATATAGGTTGATATCTAAGCATAGGTGATTCGGCTTAAAGATAAATTAACAATAATATCTCAACAAAAAACCCCGCCTGCCTAAGCAAACGGGGTTGTATTTTAAATAAGTAAGCGATTATTTCTGCTCTTCTTTTGTCGGAGTTTTGCTTTCACCTTTTTCGTCGGTGATCTTGATCTCGTTTGTTTCCTTATCAAAATCAACCTTCATGATATCACCTTCGCTTAGTTCACCTTTAAGGATCTCTTCGGCAATTGGATCTTCCAAATATTTCTGGATGGCACGTTTTAACGGGCGTGCACCAAATTGCGAATCGTAACCTTTTTCGGCAATAAACTCTTTGGCGGCTTCGGTTAGCTCAATTTTGTATCCTAAAGCATTAACGCGGCTAAACAGGTATGCCAGTTCAATATCGATGATCTTGAAGATCTCTTCTTTACCTAACGAGTTAAACACAATAACATCATCAATACGGTTCAGGAACTCAGGAGCAAAAGCACGTTTTAAAGCGTTTTCGATAACACCTCTTGAGTGTGTATCGGCCTGTAAAGTTTTTGCATTGGTATTGAAACCTACACCCTGGCCAAAATCTTTCAGCTGGCGGGCGCCAATATTTGAGGTCATGATGATAATGGTGTTCCTGAAATCAACCTTACGGCCTAATGAATCAGTTAACTGGCCTTCATCCAATACCTGCAACAATATGTTAAATACATCTGGGTGAGCTTTTTCAATCTCATCCAATAATATTACAGCATATGGTTTACGGCGTACTTTTTCGGTCAATTGTCCGCCTTCTTCATAACCTACATAACCCGGAGGCGCTCCAACTAAACGGGATACCGCAAATTTCTCCATGTACTCGCTCATATCAATTTGTATCAGCGCGTCTTCGGTATCAAACATAAAACGGGCAAGCTCTTTTGCAAGCTCGGTTTTACCAACACCTGTAGGGCCTAAGAAAATAAATGAACCAATTGGTTTTTTAGGATCTTTTAAGCCGGCACGTGTACGTTGTATAGCACGGGTTAATTTTTTGATAGCTTCATCCTGGCCAATAATCTTGCTGGCAACAGTATCGCTCATGTGCAATAGCTTTTGGCTATCTGCCTGGCCAACCCTTTGTACAGGGATGCCTGTCATCATTGATACTACTTCGGCAACATTATCTTCGGTTACGGTATAACGTTTTGATTTTGTTTCGGCCTCCCAAACAGCTTTGGCCTGATCAAGCTCTGCAATCAAATTCTTTTCAGTATCGCGCAGTTGTGCAGCCTCTTCGTATTTCTGGCTGCGTACAACCTTGTTTTTCTCAATCTTAATCTGCTCTATCTTTTGCTCAATATCCAGTATATTTTGTGGTACATGAATATTGGTTAAGTGCACGCGTGAGCCCGATTCGTCCAAAGCATCGATAGCCTTATCCGGTAAAAACCTATCGGTAATGTAACGGGTAGTTAAGTTAACGCAGGCATTAATAGCTTCGGGAGTATAGGTTACACCATGGTGCTCTTCGTATTTTTCTTTGATCCTGTTCAGGATCTCGATAGTTTCAACGGGAGTAGCCGGCTCAACCATTACCTTTTGGAAACGGCGATCCAAAGCTCCATCTTTCTCGATATACTGACGGTACTCATCTAAAGTTGTTGCGCCAATGCATTGTATCTCGCCCCTTGCCAAAGCAGGTTTAAACATATTTGATGCATCAAGCGAGCCTGAAGCACCGCCCGCACCTACTATAGTATGAATCTCATCAATAAACAAAATTACATCAGGTGATTTTTCCAGTTCGTTCATCACCGCTTTCATCCGTTCTTCAAACTGACCGCGGTATTTTGTGCCGGCAACCAGTGAAGCCAGATCAAGCGTTACCACGCGTTTGTTGAACAATACACGCGATACTTTACGCTGAACAATACGCA
This sequence comes from Mucilaginibacter sp. P5_A6, assembly GCF_056400585.1. Taxonomy (NCBI): domain Bacteria; kingdom Pseudomonadati; phylum Bacteroidota; class Sphingobacteriia; order Sphingobacteriales; family Sphingobacteriaceae; genus Mucilaginibacter; species Mucilaginibacter sp. P5_A6. The sequence goes on from NZ_JBFUKZ010000004.1 coordinate 13,015, forward strand.
GTGCCAGTCCTTCGGCAATAGCCGATTTACCAACACCTGGCTCGCCTATTAATATAGGGTTGTTCTTTTTACGGCGCGACAGGATCTGTGATACCCTTTCGATCTCTTTTTCACGACCAACAATAGGGTCAAGTTTACCATCTTCGGCAGCGCGGGTTAAATCGCGGCCAAAGTTGTCCAATACCGGTGTTTTTGATTTAATGTCTGACACCTTTTTAGGCTGGCTAAATGATTCTTCTTCTTTAAAGTCATCATCACCACCGGTTGGCGATCCGGGCATTTCGTCAGTTACATCGTTTTTATGTGATTCTACTTCACCTTTAAACACCTCGTAGTTTACGTTAAACTGCACCAATATCTGCGATGCGATATTATCCTCATCGCGCAATATAGATAGCAGCAGGTGCTCGGTTCCAATTACATCACTTTTAAATATTTTGGCTTCCAGATAAGTTATTTTTAATACCTTCTCGGCCTGCTTGGTTAGTGGGATACTGCCAATATGTACATTTGTTCCAATGGTACCTTTAACAGCATCTTCAACAGCGCGGCGAAGTTTCGTAGTATCAACATTCAAACCTTTCAGCAATTTAATTGCTACGCCGTCTCCATCCCGGATAAGGCCCAGTAAAAGATGCTCCGTTCCTATATAGTCGTGCCCAAGGCGCAATGCCTCTTCTCTGCTATATTGAATAACATCTTTAACCCTCGGCGAAAATTTAGCTTCCATATATACCTTTCATTATTATGAACGTCCTAATCTATAAATTTTTTACAAACACGACGTATGACTTAACATTTATCAACAATATTGCCAACATTTAACACTTTGCAGAAACAGACATTCATATGATACGCAAGCTATTAAAGTTTGGGGTTAATTGATAATTTTTATCAAAAAATTCAACAATCACCAAATTCTTTTACAATATACAAACGAAACATACCATTTTGATACAAAAATTTCAAAATAGTTTAAACATTGTGTTAATTAATTATAAATCATATGCTAAAACAGGCATTTCGTCATACCGTATGTCATTTAGGCATTAACATTATCTTTATTCAATGTTTACATATATATACGCAAAATCAAACCAAACAGTTGCCACTTTGCTATGTTAAACGCAATTAAATACTTACAAGTATGTATAAATCATCAAGTATTTAAAATAGCAGTAAATATTTTTTCTGTCGCCTGTTTTTTTAGGTAATCAATCAATTTTGGCTCATATTTGAATTCTTTTTTTAATCAATTATAATGGCAGACGAAAAGATCATTTTTTCAATGGCAGGGGTTAGCAAAGTTTATCCCCCGCAAAAAACAGTTTTAAAAAACATTTATCTCTCGTTTTTCTATGGTGCCAAAATTGGCGTTATCGGTTTAAACGGCTCGGGTAAATCATCTTTATTAAAAATTATAGCAGGAATTGATAAGACCAATATAGGCGAGGTTGTTTTTTCGCCGGGCTATACAGTAGGCTACCTAAGCCAGGAACCCGAGCTTGATGCTAACAAAACCGTGCGCGAAATTGTGGAAGAAGGCGTTGCCGAAACCACGGCCTTGTTAAAGGAATACGAAGAGATTAACGAGAAATTTGGCCTGGAAGAATACTACAGCGATGCCGACAAAATGGATAAACTGATGAATCGCCAGGGCGAATTACAGGATCAGATTGATGCCGTAAACGCCTGGGAACTGGATACTAAACTGGAGCGCGCTATGGATGCCCTGCGCTGCCCCGAGCCTGATACCAAAATTTCGGTACTATCTGGAGGCGAACGCCGCCGGGTGGCCTTATGCCGCTTATTATTAAAAGAACCGGATGTTTTACTGCTTGATGAGCCTACCAACCACCTGGATGCCGAATCTATTGATTGGCTGGAGCAACATTTACAACAATATAAAGGTACTGTTATAGCCGTAACGCACGACAGATACTTTTTGGATAACGTAGCCGGATGGATCCTGGAGCTTGACCGTGGAGAAGGAATCCCATGGAAGGGAAATTATTCCTCATGGCTGGATCAGAAAGCCAAACGCCTGGCCCAGGAAGATAAGAGCGAAAGCAAACGCCAGAAAACCCTGGAACGCGAGCTGGAATGGGTACGCATGGGACCAAAAGGCCGTCATGCCAAATCAAAAGCGCGTTTAGGTAATTACGAAAAACTGGCATCCGAAGAAACCAAAGAACGGGAGGATAAACTGGAGCTATTTATCCCGCCAGGCCCGCGTTTGGGTAACATCGTAATTGAGGCCAATGGTGTAAGCAAGTCATATGGCGACAAATTATTGTTTGACAACCTGAGCTTCTCGCTGCCTCCTGCGGGTATAGTAGGCATTATAGGTCCCAACGGTGCAGGTAAAACCACCCTGTTCCGTTTAATTACCGGACAGGACCAGCCGGATGCAGGCACCTTCCGCGTAGGTCCAACCGTTGCCTTGGGATATGTTGACCAGATGCATGATGACCTTGACCCCAACAAATCTGTTTGGGAAAACGTTACCGGCGGACTGGAAACCATCATGGTAGGCAACAAGCCGCTAAACTCACGAGCCTACGTTTCCAAATTCAACTTTAACGGCGCCGATCAGCAGAAAAAGGTAGGTGTATTATCGGGCGGCGAACGTAACCGGGTACACTTATCTATCACCCTAAAAAAAGGATCAAACGTACTGCTGCTGGATGAGCCCACCAATGATATTGACGTAAATACCTTACGTGCTTTGGAAGAGGCCCTTGAAAACTTTGGTGGCTGCGCCGTAGTCATCAGTCACGATCGCTGGTTCCTGGATAGGATTTGCACCCACATCCTGGCGTTTGAAGGCAACTCGCAGGTTTACTTTTTTGAAGGAAACTATTCTGATTACGAAGAGAACAAGAAAAAACGTTTAGGTGATATTGCGCCTAAGAGGATTAAGTATAAAAAGTTGACGGTGTAAAGGCATCCCCTTTAATGCCCCGCTTAACTGTCTCGTCATTGCGATGAACGAAGCAATCCCCACTATGCAGGTTCGCCCTGTAGGCTGGTGATTGCTTCGTTCATCGCAATGACATTTTTCATTTCGCTACTTCAGGTTAATACTCCCCACTCCGTAACCCACACTCCCATCCATATCAGCACCTTGCACAATAATCGAATAACCTGTGTTACTATCCGATGCGTAAAACGAAACATGCGCTTTACCCGTGGCATCGGTTACCAAATTCGGTTCCCAATGAATGGTGGAGCGTAAATCGGGATACTCTGCTTTATCTTTAACGGTGTAACGTGGTCTATAAAAAAATGCCGGCAAACTAAAAGGCAATGGCCTATATAAATACCGCCCAATGGTATTATTGATAACCGGCCCATTGCCAGAGCGGGTGGTAATTTCCACAATAGCAAAATCCGATGCCTTCCAAACACCTGCGTACTTAGCAACATTCCCAGTTGTTGTCATTACTTCGATTCCCTTTATATCTTCTGCCGAATTTTCTTTCAGATAACTTGCCATTATCTCAGCTCCATTATGTGGGCCTCCCTGTTTAACCAACATAACGCTAATTCCATCAACAAAGAATTTGATCGGTTTGTCATAAACATAATACCAATTCTTTACACCTATAGTCAACGGTGTGTTTACCCCTCCGGTCGTATCAGTTAAAAAATAACTTTTTGTAAGATCTCTATATGCCTTTGAACTGTTGCCTGCTAAAACTAAACTACCTGTTCTAAATCCAGTAACTCTTTCCTGTAACAAATCCAAAAAGGTTTTTTTACCCGCCTTTTCCAACTCCTCCTGATCAATAACTACATCAGCATTACCCGGCCCATTTAAATTATTTGAGCCCTTGATTATTTTTTTCGCACGAATATTTACCTGTTTTAACAAATGTCCTTTTAAACCTGCATCATCCATATTTTTTAACCTGCGCGCGTAATTATTCATATAGTTTAGCAGGATGCTATCAGTTTGACTGGTATATAGCGCGTTACTAAAAACAGGTTTTGCAAAAACCGGCGGTTTAAAATCGTCCACCACGATATTTAAGTTAAACGATTTGCCGTTTTTATTACGTGCCCGTATTACATAGGCAGGTGTATCCAACGGCAAAATATCGGTGAACGTAAACCGGCCCATTGCATCTGTGGTAGTATCCATCATCATCTGCGGTTTTTTGGACAGTAGCAGTATATGCGTGTTGCGGATAGGCTTGTTAAAAATATTGCGCACCCGGCCGCTTATTTTAAAATCTGGTTCGGTATTAAATGCCGGCTTCGCGCCAGGCTTAACTACATTATCCCAATTATAACCAACCCACCCCTGGGTAAGCAACAGGTTATCCAGGTCGTGTTTTCTTTTGGCAGATGAATCTGACTTAAAATAATAACCAGCGTCTTCTACCTCGCCTTTTAAATCGGACGTAAGCAACATATAATTACGGATGTTATTGGCAGTGTCGGCTTTAACTTGTGCTTTATCGGTAACTGCCAATGAGAAATTCCCCTCAACCGGCTGTCCGTTCTGATCAGTAACCTTTACTTCGAGGTTTATGCTATCCCTTTTATTGAATGATGATCTATCGGGTTCGATATCAATATGTAAGGCATCATGATGATCAATAAAAACAATCCGGTCATTCAATGGCCGCAGCATATTATCCAGCAATGTAAACCGTCCCACCCCAGTCGGGAAAGCGCTTTTAGGTACCACAATGCAAAGCAGGCCTGCGGCTACATTTACAGCCGCCGCATAGCAAACAAGCCCCCTGGCCTGTCCCACAATATAGTACTGACTGTTTAAAGGCCGACTGCCCCATGCGGCCGATATGTTCACGATTAGTGAATCCGTACCTGTATCTTCTATGCGTAAAACTGTTCCATAGTCTTTTACCTCAGGCAAGGGATAAGTTTTCAATTGCCCGTTTTTAAACATTACGTTTGCCGTGTACTTTTCGCCGGCTTTGGGTGTTATGTCAAAAGCGCCCATGCCACCGTGGCCGGTTTTTAAAGCAACTATCTTTTGTCGATGCTGATCAAATACATCAGCATTAACTGTGACAGATCGACCATCCTGTCTTATCGCTTTAAAGCTAATATGAGCGGGTAAACCTGCAACTATGTTACCACCCTCGGGCATAAACTGCAGATCGATGTCGTTTTGCAGGGCTGATGTTACCGGTATCATGGTTTCCTGTCCGTCGTTTTCGGCCTTTGGGTCTTTGGCATTTAACACCAATCCATCTTTAACCTCATTTGAATCCAGCGAAAACACCAACTCAGCTATGCCATCAAGGTTCGTTTCCTGGCTTTTGTGATATAACACCTTGGTTCCATTTTTTACAATCAACTCCAATGCTTTTAACCGCAACGGTACCTTGTCCTCTTGGTTAAATTTTAAGATTACATGAGCTTTGCCAGGTTCTTTTTTTAGGTCTATCGCCGAGTTTACCTGCCATTCGTTTACAGCAACGCCGCCTACATAAACATCTTTTTTAAAAATGTAATCCTCGCCAAAGTTGCGCATCCAGTTGGTGTAAGCATTTATACGGTACTTGCCTTTGGTAAACTCTTTGGCATTCAAACCAATATTTCCCCAGCTTAGCCCCGCCGCCACCGGGAACATGAAACGTTTCACCATCACGTTTTTTTCGTTGATAAACTCCATGTAAAACAAGCTATTTAATGAAGAACCCGTTAAGTACGCTGCATTAAACAAATAAGATTTAAACCAGATAGTATCGCCTATGGCATAGTAAGGTTTATCAAAATGGATGTATAGTTTTTCAACAGGTGATGCCTTTTGAGTGGAATCCATCAGGGCGCCGATCTTTTTAATAGATAAAGTCTGCGCACTTTGTGCAAAGCTTTTTTGAGAAGCGTATAAAAAGCACAAACAGCAAAGCGCTGCTTTTAAATACTTTAACTTCATAAGGCTGGTATGGCGAGGTTTATTTTATGAAGTTAGGGTTTTTATTTTAAAACAATCAATAACAGAATAATATTACCAGGCCATTTTTTTCCGGGATAGCATTATTGGAAACGCATGTCGTTTAACTACAATCCTACATCTCACCCACCACTTTTTTACCCTAACTATCAATTCCTTAACACAACTCAACAAAAAATTCCTTAACTTGCCATTTTCTAATTATAATACTTAAGGCCATGACAGAGACGCTGGACATCAAGATCACCAAAACCAATCATTCCCGTTTAGCAGAAACGGATTTTGACAACTTGCCATTCGGAAAAACATTTTCTGACCATATGTTTATGGCGGATTATGCTGATGGTGAATGGAAAAACCTACAGGTCGTTCCCTATGGCGAGATTGGACTTAGCCCGGCAATTTCTGCTTTACACTACGGCCAGGCATTTTTTGAAGGTTTAAAAGCTTACAAACATGCCGATGGTAAAGTAACCATCTTCCGCCCTGATAAAAATGCTATCCGTTTTAACAAATCGGCAGAGAGGCTTTGTATGCCTGCCCTGCCCGAAGAAATATTTTTACAAAGCATGGCCGCCGTTGTCGACCTTGACCGCGAGTGGGTACCATCAAAACCAAACCATGCTTTATACATCCGCCCGTTCATGTTTGCTACAGACCCTTATCTGGGCGTAACACCATCGGCAACTTATAAATACATGGTATTGTGCGGCCCGGTTGGCCCGTATTTTTCAAAAACGCTGCGTGTAAAAATTGAAACCTATTACACCCGCGCTGCCGAAGGCGGTATGGGCTTTGCAAAAGCAGCAGGTAACTACGGAGGCTCGATGCTGCCTGCCCGCAAAGCGGCAGAAGAAGGCTTTGACCAATTGATATGGACAGATGCCAAAGAACATAAATACGTTGAAGAAATGGGTGCTGCAAACGCCATGTTTATGCTGGATGGCAAACTGATAACCGCCGAAGCAAAAGACACCATTTTAGATGGCGTTACCCGCGATACGGTTATTGCATTAGCCAAAGAGTGGGGCATCCCCGTTGAAACCCGCAAGGTTTCTGTTGCCGAAATTATTGAAGGCGCCAAAACCGGCAAACTTACCGATGCATTTGGTGCAGGTACTGCCGCAACCATAGCTTCAGTAGGTTCAATAAGTGTTGATGGCGAAGAGTACTTTTTAAGCGACCCAAAAACGCGTGAGTTTTCGCAAAAAGTATTGGCAACCCTTGATGCTGTAAAATATGGCCGTGAACCAGATACCCATGGATGGAATTACCTGGTAGGTTAATTTTAAATAATCAAGATCTGAATCTTGAGTTCTTTAAGATTCAGATCCTGGTTATATCCCGGTGACTTTATAATTAACAAACCTTCAGACTTCTCAATCTACCGATACAGTCAATCCCTCCTGCTGCAGAATTTTGCGGTAGATCTCCATCTCTGTAAACGAGCCTTCCAATACGGCGCATTTCCCTTCGTTATGTACTTTCCAGGCTATTTTTTCGGCTTGAGGCTCGGAGTAATCAAGATACTTCATCATACAGTAAATCACGTGATCAAACGTGTTAAAATCATCATTCCACAATATAAGGCGACGAACTTCTTTAAGGCCCGTCAGTAATTCTTCGAGGGTAAATGTTTCTTCCTGTGTTTCAGTTGGCATACGTAACCGCAAAATTACTCAAAAACAATAATAAAAGTGTTAAAATCATGTTCAATTGACTTAAAATCCTGCTACAATAGCACGGATAGACAACCCAACACCATAACACATGAAAAAAATCGCCCCGTGCATTATTGTTCCGTTAGCCGCCCTAATATTTACAGTTAGTACAGTTAAAGCTCAAACTGCCAAAAACAGTCAAAACACTTTGCAACCTCCCCCCAATACCATAAATATTGATGGCGACCTGAAAGACTGGGGCGACAGCCTGCGGTATTTTAACGAGGAAAAAAAGTTAAATTATGCTTTGGCCAATGACAAAACCACACTTTACGCGGCCATTCGCATTACCGACAAAATGGACCAGATGCGCACGCTTAATGCGGGCATTACCCTAAGCATTGATCCCAAAGGCAAAAAGAAGGAAAGCTTTTCGCTTACCTTCCCGTTGGCAGAGCCGGGCACCAAACCTGATTTTGGGAAACGCCCCGACGATAATACCGAAGTTACCCAACAAGACCGTGATGAACTGGCACGGGAACGGATAACTAAACTGCGTGATATTAAGGTGGTTGGCTTTAAAGATATTGAGGGCGATATGATCACCACATCAAACACTTACGGTATTAAGGCAGCTATTGATTACGATGCCGATGGAAACCTGATTTATGAAATGGCCATCCCACTGCAGTTTTTTCATGCTAACGATATTACCAAAACCGAGTGGGCATTCAATTTTAAAATAAATGGCATACAACGGCCAAAAGGCGAAGACATGGAAGGTGGTGAACATCAGGGCGGCGGTGGCTTTGGCGGAGGAAGAGGTGGCCGTGGCGGCGGTGGTGGTGGTCATGTTGGAAGAGGCGGTCGCGGTGGTGGTGCTACTGGTGGCGGCAGTGCCGAGGCAGGCCACAATGAGCTATCCAAATCGACTGATTTTTGGGCGAAGTTTTATTTGAATAAAAATTAATTAGTTAAGGCAAACACCCCCGATAGTCCGTTCGGGAAGAAACTTTAATCGCATCATAAAGTGGAATAGTTATTAACACTATTCCACTTTATAAGTAAAAACCTGGTGGCCAATATTCCCATCTATATCAATACCTTCAACAGTTATGCGGTAAGTTCCTTTGGTATCAGCATTAAAGAATGACAAATTGGTATTACCATCCTTATCAGTTACAATATCGGGTTTCCAGTAAATGGTGGTGCGCAGGTCAAGAGTTTGCATATTAGTTTTAGGACCATCGTACTTAGGCGAGTAAAATTCCTTTGCTTTATAAAAGCCGTTTGATGGAAACGTAATTACATCAGGAGTTAGCTGTTTTGTATAACCACTATACTTTCTCCTGGTAAGTATAATCGCATTCCCTAACCCCGTTGCTATATCCTTTCTGCCTGTTGTTCTTAAAATTTCAGCACCTTCAATTTCGTCCAGATTTAAACTTGCAAAATAGTCTTTATTAATAGGGAACCCATCAAGTATAATATTCATAATCCCTCCTCTTGTTGAATAAGGCACACCATTTTTAAAAATCACCCCTACTGCCCTTGACGACAGGTATTGACCAATTGTTCCGATAGCGTTCTTAGGCACCCTGATGGTTTGATCGGGAATAATGTTACCGCTTAAAGGCGCTTTAACCTCTCTGATTGATACTTCTTTTAGCAGGATGGTCCGCTTATCTAAACTTACCTTAAGCCGCTGCCTCATCTGTTTCTGGTACGGTGTAAGAGCTGTAGTGTCGCTTAACGGTGTATCGAAACTGTCATTATTCTTCCTGGCTTTAAATGGAGCAATAGTATCCAATGTAATCACCAGGTTTTTTCCGTTGGTTGGCGTACGTCCCTGAATTAAATACCTTATAGTGGTATCCTGATCGGTAACCAATCTTTTAAAAGTAAACTTCCCGCTTTCATTAGCCAGCGTATCCAATCTAAACCAGCCGCCTTTGATGCTATATAACATCATCTTGCTGTTTGGTATAGGTTTACCGTCGGGCTTTTGTACGTATCCCGATACAGTAAGTGAAGTTTCGGGTTCAAATGTTAATGCCGGATATGTTCCGCCTGTAACCTGTTTCCATTCAAATCGGTGATAACCCTGTGTAAGCATCAGTAAGTCAAGGTCGGCTTTTGTTTTATCGCTTACATTTGTAAAATAATAATCAGGCTGTTCAATATAGCCTTTTACATCAGACGTGAGCAACAGGTTACTTAATATAGAGTTTTTTTCGGATGTTCCGCTTATATCCATCAAATCCTCATTGACAACCGCAGCCGAAAAACTACCCACAACCGCTTTATTATCTTTATCAGTTCCTTTTATGGCGATACTTACCTTTTGCCTGGTGGCATAAACGTCTTTTGCTGATATTATATTAAGCTTAAGCTGATCATAATGCTGGATAAAAGCAATACGCTCGTTAAGAGGTTCGCCATTATCTGCAAATAGTGTAAATTGTACTATACCGGTAGGAAAACGCTTTTTGTCTATCCTGGTAGTAAAGCTTTGAGCCAGTAATTTAAAACCGGCGGTGTAATAAACTTTAGCACCCGATTGAGCCAACAGATAATACCTTGCACCCTTTTTTGTATCAAATAGCTTAGCGGAAGCCGCCACCCTGATACTTATACTATCCGACTGGCTGCTATTAACAGCAATGGCAAAACCTTCATCCTGTGCTTTTGGCAAGCTTGCGGTAAACTGTTTTCCACCCTTACGGGTTATTTTGGCTTTATAGCTTTTACCAGCTTGTGGTATTACAGCAAATACCCCCATGCCAGAATGTTGTGTGCTAAAAATGGCTACTTCGTTGCCATCATTATCAATCACGGAGCCATTAACATCCTCGCCCAGGCCCTGGTTAGCTACGGCTTTTACGGCTACCTTGTTTCTTAAGCCGTTTATGAGCAATCCTCCTTCCGGAAAAAACTGTACATCGAGGTCTCCGGTAACTTTTTGCTTTTTTTGACCGGCAAGAGTTGATGTTTCCTGCACACTGATTAGCTGATCGAAGAAATACTCGGGACCAAAATTGCGCATCCAGTTGGTATAGGCACGTATTTGATAAATGCCTGGCTTAATTAAAACCGGTAAAGCAAAATCGCCCCAGCCAATGCCACTACTCAGGGGCAGGGCTATCCTGCTTATTACAGTATCTATTTCGTTAAGTAATTCTACATGGAGTACATTACTTATTGCCGACAAGCCATGATTTTCACCTGCTACTACATAAGCCTTAAACCATATAGTATCGCCCGGCATATAGCCTGTTTTATCCAGGTGCAGGTACACTTTTTCTACCGGGTTTGCTAACGAATACTTTTCAAGGGAGTTTATAGTGCGAGTTAAGAAAGCGCTATCAGTTTGACCAAAACTATTAAAAGCAATAAATAAAAGGCTTGTTAAAATACAAGTAAAAATAAATTTCATATAAGTTGATACCAAAGCAATAATTGGGATAATATATGCAATTAATAAAATATTATCAAGCCATGTTATTCAACCTTATAAGTATACACCTGGCGGCCCAGGTTACCATCAATATCTATCCCTTCAATTAAAACCCTATGGGTTCCTTTACCATCGGCATTAAAGAATGATAGGGTAGCATTACCATCCTTATCAGTTACGATATTTGATTTCCAGTATATGGTTGAACGCAGGTCCTGCATTTGTGTATTTGTTTTAGGGTCATCGTATTGCGGCGAATAAAATTCCCGTGCTTTATAATACCCTTTTGGCGCATAAGTAACCACACCCGGCGCATACCTGTTGTAATCATTGCCATCCCCTCCGCGCCTGGTGGTAATTACCAATACCCCACCATTTCCCCTGAAACCATAGATAACAAGATTACCAATTGTGCGTAAAACTTCAACACTCGCTACATCGTTTGTATTTAAATTATTTAAATAATCGCCCTCTACCGGTATACCATCAACCATTACGGTCATTGGCTGACTTTGGTTACGGGTTGAATAAGGCACCCCGTTTCTAAAGATCACGCCAAATATTTTCATTTGCAAAGCGCTGGTAAAATGCCCGCCAAAATTTTGCAGATCCTTATAGGTAATAACCTGGTCGGCATTACCAGGGCCATTTAAATTACTGGAGTTTTTCAACAGTTCGTTCTTAATTTTCACATCCCGTACAACCACTTCTTTTAACAGGATGGTATGGTTGCCAATGCCGTATTTAATATCTTCACTGTACCTGTTTTTACTATTTTTTAGATATGCCGAAAGTCCATCACTTATATTCACCTGTATATCAGCAGCATTTTTATTTTTCCCCGGGACTTGCGGGGCAATTTTATCCAATTCAATCTCGATGTTTTTACGATCCTTGGCCGTACGGGCCTGTATAACAAACCTGATGCTATCCCTGAAAACGAGGTTTTTAAAAACAAAATTGCCTTTGGCATCGGCTACTGTATCTATTATAAAAACACCGCCCGATGTGGTGAACAATGTAATTTTACCGCCGGCAACAGGCTTGCCGCCTAAGGTTTTTAAATGCCCGGATACCTGTAACGTTTTTTCGGGCTGAAAAACTATAGGTTCAAAGTTATCGTTCAACAGCTTTTTCCATTCAAAACGGCGATACCCCTGGGTTAACATCAGCACATCCAGATCGGCCCGGGTTGTTGCATTTACATTATGAAAATAATAACCCGGCTTTTCGATATAACCTTTCAAATCGGATGTAAGTAATATGTTGGAGAAAATACTTTCCTCTGCAGTTTCATCCACAGCAACCTTCGACAGATCAATGACCGATGCCGAAAAACTGGCGCTTGCAGGATTACCCTGGTTATTTTTAGCGTTAAGACTGATGTCTATCTTTTCGCGGGGAGCATATGTTTGCTTACCAGATGATACCGACAATTTAAGCTCATCATTATTCTTCACAAATACCAGGCGCTCATTTAAAGGTTCGCCTTGTTTAGAAAATAGGGTAAACTGTACAATACCCGACGGAAACTTACTTTTAGGCACAACGGTACTAAAGGTTTCACCACCGTCGGCACTATTAGCTGCATAAAATATTTCGCCACCGCTTTGCGCTACCAGCATAAGGCCGCCGGTTGGGGTTGCACTGGTCAGCAGATCTTTACCTGGTAGTATTTTTATAGCAATATCATTGTCGCCCGAATTATCAATACCCAAAACGTAGCCATTATCTATTGCCCGTGGTAAATCAAATACCCCTTCAGAACCATCGGCATAGGTAACATGGGCTTTATAGGTTTTGCCGCTAAACGGAATCAGCTTAAAAACTCCCATACCCAAATGTGTACTGTTAAATGCAGCAACCTGCTGATTTTGATCGTCAACTACGGTCCCCCTTACATCAACACCTAAACCATCGGCACCTACAGCCTTAAAAGCAACTTTTGAGTTTATGCCGTTAACCAGGTTACCACTTTCTGGAAAAAACTGTATATCAACTTTATTTGAAACCGCTTTTACCGCCACCACTTTCTCAACTGCTTTTTTATCGAGTTTTATAACGGTTATAACATGCCCGGTGGCAGCCGTATTTCTTGTTGTATTGATAAAAGCGGCATCAAGATTACCTTTATCGTCGGTAATGCCTTTGCTTTTATAAACAATTTTCCCGTTTAACTCTACCCGATAAGTTACCTCTTTAGCTTTATAAGGTTCGCCGTTTATATCGGCATAGTTAATAAGCGCGTTTACTTTCTGCTTGCCGTTTTGAACGCTGTAAGTAAATGCGGTTTTTGTGAAAACGGCATTATTAATACTATTAACAACGGTGAAGGTTTTATCAAAAAAATAGGCTTCGCTTTCATTACGCATCCAATTGGTATAGGCCCGTACCCGGTAAGTGCCTTCTTTCATCGAGTCGGCAAGGGCAAAGTCACCGCTGGCTAACCCGCTTAATAATGGCAGCTTGATGCTGCGTTTTACCGAATCGTTTTCATCTATCAGATCAACATTCAGTATTTCGCTAAGGGCCGATAGCTGGTGCTTGCCACCAATGGTTACATAGGCTTTAAACCAAATATCGTCGCCTATGGCGTAGCTGGGTTTATCAAACTGCAGGTAAACTTTTTCCTGCGGATGATTGTCCCGCCATTTATAAAGCTGATCCACCAGTTTTTGCAGCAGATCATCGCCCGGGCCGGCAAAGCCCATAATAGCCGTAATAACAACGGCCATTAATAAACCGATAGATAATTGTTTGTTTTTCATTTAGGTAAATAAGATTCAATCTACGGAAAATATTATAATAATTTTATAACAAGTGTGTTACGGGTGTAGTGCCGGAAATTTTGAGTATTGAAAACTTATAGAAGAATAAGGTTTGTTTTTCATAATAGGTTAGGCACTAAGTTACGCGTTCGACTGTAAACTTATGCAAAGGTTTAATGGAACGAAAAATTAATTTCCATCAATCAAAAAACTCAAACGCAAAACTTATGACCTGCTTAAAATTTATTCTTCCACATCATGCTTTCAACCGGCCGGGTGGTAGGGTTGTTGTATTTGGCGTTGCTTTTGGTGTTATACAGGGTTTCAATATCGCCTTCAACAACAAAATAAATCAGCTGACCGATAGGCATGCCAGCGTAAATACGTACAGGTTGCGCACATGAAATTTCCAATGTCCAGGTATTGCAAAAGCCAACGTCGCCTTTACCGGCTGTGGCATGTATATCAATCCCCAGGCGGCCGGTGCTCGATTTACCTTCCAAAAAAGGCACATGCTTATAGGTTTCGGTATACTCTACTGTTACGCCCAGGTAAAGGGTATTGGGCTGCAAAACAAAACCTTCTTTTGGTATTTCAAAACTATCTATCTCGTTATGCTTTTTAGCATCAAGCACCCTATCGCGATAGGTGGCCAAATGTTTACCCAAATGCACATCGTATGAGTTGGTGCCAAGGCATTCGCGCTGAAAGGGTTCAATAATAATGGTTCCTTTTTCTATTTCTTCGAGAATGCGCTTATCAGATAATATCATAGCCTGCTTTTGGAAGGGCCTAAATTATAAAAATTAAAATAAAGGCGATGGCTATTATTTAAACATTGTAAAAATCAGCAGAAGCATAAAAAAACAGTAAATATCACACTAAAAATCAATAACTTATGATTATGATACAGCAATTATTATAATTAAAATTATTTCACATAAGTTTGCATCCAATTTTGCAATTTTACTTTTATGGCAATAGCATACAGGCAGCGCATTGATGATGATACTGAGTTTGCACTCTGGAAAATTGAGGAGGAAGCTAATGACCTGTATAGGCAATTACAACTGGACGAGAACGAAAAAGCCTACGTTGAAAAATTGGGCAAAAGCAAACGTCACCTGCACTGGCTGGGCACACGTGTATTACTACGCAAAATGCTGCGTACTGATGAGTATATTGACTGTAAGATCGATTCGCATGGTAAACCTTACCTGGTAAACCTCCCCTATCATATCTCGCTAAGCCACTCCTTTGATTATGCTGCAGTAATGATCAGTAAAACGCATAAGGTAGGCATAGATATTGAACAGATACAACAAAAAGTAGAGCGCATTGCCGGTAAATTTATGCAGCCCAAAGAACTTGCTTTTATCAGTGATAATAAAAAAATTGAGCAGTTGTATGTTTGCTGGTGCGCCAAGGAAGCCATTTACAAATGCAACGGGCAAAAAGAAGTTTCTTTTGCCAATAATATTTTTTTAGAACCTTTCAACTTTGAACATCACGGTGTGTTGAATGCTAATTTGCATAAAAAGAACCTTAATATTGATTATACGGTAGGTTACCTGCAATATGAGAATTATATGATTGGTTATGTAAAAGGGGATATGTGATGAAAAACAAGAAAGTTTTTTTCCAGGATTGGGGATTGATAGATTACCAGCAGGCCTGGGACAGGCAGGAGGACCTGTTCTCGACAACGGTAAAAACCAAACTTGATAACCGTAACAACGAGATTGCTTATACCCAAGCAGCCAAAAGCCTGGTTCCTGCAGATGCTTATGAACCCTTTGCTGCCGCGGAAACCTTTAACTACCTTGTATTTTGCGAACATCCGCATGTGTACACTTTAGGTAAAAGTGGTAAAGCCGAGCATTTATTGTTAGATGAAGAGGGGCTGAAAAAAAAACAGGCCGTTTATTATACCATTAACCGTGGCGGTGATATTACCTATCATGGGCCCGGGCAGATTGTATCGTACCCAATATTGGATCTTGATAATTTTTTCACCGATATTCATCTGTATTTGCGTATGCTGGAAGAAGCGGTGATACTTACCCTTGCCGATTATGGTTTGCAGGCTGGGCGTTACCCCGGCTACACCGGCGTTTGGTTTGATGCCGATAACGAAAACGCACGTAAAATTTGTGCTATGGGTGTGCGCTGCAGCCGCTGGGTAACCATGCACGGACTGGCATTTAATGTAAATACCAATCTTGATTACTTTAAAAACATAGTACCCTGTGGTATTGATGATAAGGCTGTAACCTCTATGCAGCAGGAGCTTGGCCACCCGGTTGACATTAATGAAGTTAAAAAAATCCTAAAGCATCATATTTCCGTATTGTTTGATATGGAGATGATGTAATGAAAGCACTATTTTTAATTTTATTTTCGATAGGTACGCTATCCGCGTGCGTTAAAAAGACTGATTTAATGCCGAATAACACAAATAATCCTACTCCACCAACGGCTGTGCCCCCGGTAACTGTAACCGATACTTTAAGCTACCTTGCTTTGGGCGATTCATATACCATTGGGCAATCGGTTACGGCACAAGAGTCGTTCCCTTACCAGCTTGCTGCTCAGTTATCAAGGCTTAAGATCTCCGAACCGTATATTATAGCCCGCACCGGTTGGATAACCGACCAACTGATAGCGGCGATAGATGCCAGCCCGATAAAAGCAAAAACCTACGATTTTGTAACCCTGCTTATTGGTGTTAACGATCAGTACGGAGGTTATAGCCAGGCTAACTACCGGGTTAAATTTGTGCAGGTTTTAAATACAGCCATTAAGTTTGCAAAGAGTAATAAAAAACATGTGTTTGTACTCTCCATTCCTGATTATGGCGTTACACCCTTTGCTCATGGCAATGAAGGCAAAATTGGGCCCGAAATAGACCAGTTTAACGCTATCAACCTGGAAGAAAGCACCAAAGCAGGGGTTAATTATATTGATATTACCCCCATATCCAAAGTAGCCGCTTTTGACCTTACCCTGCTGGCCAATGACGGCCTGCACCCATCGGCCAAAATGTATAACCTGTGGGTTCAAAAGCTTGTGCCTGAAATATTAATGCAGTTTACCAAGTAAATAAATTTGGAATTAAACGACAAGTGTCGTAAATTTATTGACAATTAGCGTTGATAATATATGAAAGAGCCAAAGCCATATAAATTTTTAGATGAGGACGAGGTTAACTTAACCAACATGGTTAGGGAAGGCGTATCATTTTACTACTTTAACAAACTATCCGATCATATCCATTTTGATACTGAAGATTGGGCCGGTTATTTACACTTGTCTGAACGCACTTTACAACGCTACAAAAAAGAAAAAAAATCCTTCGATCCCATCTATTCAGAAAAGATCATACTTATTGAGTTGCTTTATAAAAAAGGCATCGAGGTTTTTGGCAATGAGGAGAAATTTTTTACCTGGATGGATTATACAAGCATCCCACTTGGCAGCGTAAAGCCCAAAGAGTTATTGGATACCTCATTCGGTATCGGCATGGTGCGCGACGAATTGGGCCGAATAGAACATGGCATATTTGCATGATACTTTACCGCCTAAGCAAAAAAACATACATTAATGATTTATCCGGGCGCGGCGCCGAAATAAACGGCGGCCGCTGGAACAGCAAAGGCACACCCGTTATTTACACCGCGTCCTCACGCGCATTAGCTGTTTTAGAAGTTGCCGTACATACCCCGCTTGGCATTATACCCACCGATTATTTTATGGCAACCATACAGCTAAAGAATAACAGCAAAATCCAAACGGTTGATATAGATAACCTGGATACCAATTGGAACAGCAATCCGCTTGTAAAAGCCACCCAATTTATAGGCGACAGGTTTGTAAATGCTAACAAACACCTGGCACTGCAAGTTCCATCAGCAACTGTACCGGGCGATTTCAACTACCTGCTAAACCCTGCCCATCCCGATTTTAAATCGGTAAAGATCATCAAAACAGAAGCTTTTGAGTTTGATAGCCGCCTATTTAAGAAACAGGCCATTTAAAACTAACCTGCACATTGAAATCTGCACATCTACCCTAACACTCCGGCAAGCTGATAGGTATATTGATAGCCAGTCCTCCGTCTGATGTTTCTTTATATTTCGAATTCATATCCAGCGCGGTTTGCCACATGGTTTTAACCACGGCATCCAGGCTTACTTTAGCTTTTTCCGGGTTACTCTGCAAAGCCAGTTGCGATGCAGTGATGGCTTTTATAGCGCCCATTGTATTGCGTTCGATGCAGGGGATTTGTACCAGGCCGCCAATGGGGTCGCAGGTGAGGCCAAGATGATGCTCCATAGCTATTTCGGCAGCCATTAATACCTGCCTTTGAGTGCCTCCAAGGCATTCGGTTAGAGCAGCAGCAGCCATTGCTGATGACACGCCTATCTCGGCCTGGCAACCACCCATGGCAGCTGATATGGTAGCTCCTTTTTTAAAGATGCTGCCTATCTCTGAGGCCGTAAGTAAAAACTGAATAACCTGATCATCGGTATTACCCTCACAAAAAACAATAAAATATTGCAGTACAGCAGGAATCACACCGGCAGCGCCATTGGTTGGCGCGGTTACTACCCTACCAAAAGAGGCATTTTCCTCATTCACAGCCAGCGCGAAACAACTCACCCAATCCAGTATATTTTTAAAGCTCCCACCCGTTTTCCGGATAGCAGCAACCCATTCCTCATAATTTGAATAAGTATTTCTACCTATTAGTTTACTGTTCAATTTAAAAGCGCGCCGGGCTACGTTTAACCCCCCGGGTAACTGGCCCGTAGTATGGCAGCCACGGTACATACATTCCTTTAAGGCTTTGTATATATTTAACACGCCGTTACGCGTCTCCTGTTCGCTACGCCAGGCCAGCTCGTTCTCCGTCACCACTTCCGAAATCCTGAGGCCGGTTTTCATGCACCAGTGCAGCAGGTCGGCAGCAGTATCAATAGGGAATGGCAGGTCAACCTCCTGTTTGGATTGTGCCGATGCACCCTCCTTTACCACAAAGCCCCCGCCTATGGAATAATAGGTTTCTGATATCGCCTTACCATTACTTAAAAACGCCTGGAAGGTTACCGCGTTGGGGTGAAACGGCAAGCTTTCATTAAACAAAAAAAGCAGGTCATCGGCCACAGAAAAAACAATCGGTTTTACCCCTCCCAGTATCAATTGATGGGATAGGGTTATATGATCAATTTTGGGCGTAATCTGGTCTACCTCAAAAGTTACCGGATCATCGCCACTAAGGCCCAACAGGAGGGCAATATCGGTACCGTGCCCTCTGCCTGTTTTGGCAAGGGAGCCGTAAAGCAGGATCTTTACCTGTTGAACCAAATCCAACACCGTATGCTGTTCAAGCGATTGCACAAATTGCTGGGCGGCACGCCATGGGCCAAGCGTATGCGAACTTGACGGCCCTATGCCTATTTTAAACATATCAAATACAGAAATTTGCTCTCTTTGCATCAGATCAAAATTAAAAATAATAAACCATTGAAGCTTTGTAATAAATATGATAAGTTATATGACTTTTATTTAAAAAATTTATACTTTGCAATAAGCAAAAACATAAATAAACTATTTAACTAAACCTTCAAAAAAAAATGGAAAACTATCCTTCTACAGCACCAGCGTTTGGCGTTGGCTTCTATTTGTTCATTGTTGCTATATTGCTTATCGCAATAGCTGGAATGTGGAAAGTATTTACAAAAGCCGGAAAACCGGGATGGGCTGCAATAATTCCTATATACAATTATATTGTGCTATGCGAAATTGTTGGCAAGCCAGTCTGGTGGTTCCTTCTTATGCTCTTCCCTTGCACCTCGTTTATATTTTTAATATGGGTTTACAACCTGTTAGCTAAAAGTTTTGGAAAAAGTGAGGGCTTTACCATTGGTTTAGTCATTTTAGGCCCTATATTCTGGCCTATTTTAGGTTTTGGCGATTCAGTATATCTAGGCCCGTCAGCAAAAGAAGCAAATATGAACAACCGTTTCGGTTCTGGCGATTACCAAAAACCATTTGATCCACAGGCATAATTATGCATTGTTATACTATATTATGCAGCCATTTCATGTTTATTGAATGGCTGCATAATCATTTAATACCCTGTCCGTTTAAAAAGTTTACCGGTATTGATTGCCCCGGTTGTGGCTTTCAGCGCTCTGTCATCGCCCTGCTAAAAGGTAACCTGCATGAAAGTTTGACGCTATATCCCGCTACCATTCCACTAATTATTACGATCCTATTTGTAGTACTGAGAAACAGGCTTAATTTTGATAAAAAGCAGTTTGTTACCAAAACATTGTATTTGATAACCGGGAATATTATGTTGGTAGCTTACATCTATAAAATGTATACCTTGTACGGCAATTAAACGCCCTGCCTTGAAACTATATAGCTATAGTCTTTAACAACGGTTTGTAAAAAATCGTACTCGTTCATCCCGGCAGGGAGCTCGATTCCTAAATGATTTTTTACCTGTACTGCCATGTTATAAACCAGGCTGCTGTTACCGGTTGCTTTAAAATTGGTTATCACCTCGTATATGAGGGTCATGTCCGAGTCTTTCAGCTCGCTAACGCCGCTAAACACAGGCTCATACTCCTCTTCGTCCTGATAATTAAAAAACAATTCGTTTAGGTTTGTTTTGGGTGTGGTTTTAACCACTGTGGTACCCGCCACCATGTCGCCAATCCTTTGTTTTTTTTCGGATACGGCTACAGATATTACCGCCCCTATCCCGGCTGTTAATAAAAAATCAACCAGCCTGAATACCCATCGCAATAAAAACTGCCCTAATGTAGGCCGGGCACCGTTAATATTTACCACACGTATTTTTAAAGCATATTTACCAATGCTTTGGCCGTTAAAAAACACTTCGGCAACCAGGTCGTAAAATACGCTGATAAGGCCATAGATAACGCCGAGTACTATCAATATAACCGGCACACTTTTACCATCGAGCGAGGACATTGAGCCTATAAAAAAGGCTATAACTATGATATACAAAACGTAAAACAAGCCCATAAACACACCTGTATCTACTATCCTGGCCAGTATTCTATCGCCCAGACCGGCTACTTCATAATCGATATCAATATTTTGCGAGGTGCGTATTTTTACTGTTTGCATGTATAACAAATATAAATTAACTATTTGATGTGTTTATATACACACATCAAATATTGTTATTATTTTAACAAAAAATTACTTGACCCTTTCACATGCGTGAACCCTTATTTATAAAGCAAAATTCTGCCCGGTGGAAAAGCTATGAAACCAACCCTACTCATGATCCTGATGAGCTTGCCGAACGCTTTATAACCATTACCGACGACCTGGCTTATGCAAAAACCTTCTACCCAAAATCAAAAACAACTGTTTATTTAAACGGGCTGGCGGCTGGCTTTCACCAGTCGATATATAAAAACAAAAAAGAGAAGGCTAACCGTTTTATATTTTTCTGGCAAATGGAGTTACCACTCCTGTTTGTACAATACCGCAGGCAATTACTCTATTCATTTATATTTTTTATCACATTTTTCCTTATCGGCATTCTTTCATCCAAATACGACCGCAATTTTATAAGGCTCATACTTGGCGATGATTATGTGAACATGACAAACGAAAACATAAGCAAAGGCGACCCTTTTGGTGTATTCAAAAGCCAAAACGAGTTTGTTATGTTTTGGATGATTGCTAAAAACAACCTTACTGTAACCGCTATAACATTTGTTGCCGGCATTACTTTATCTGCGGGTACATTGTACCTGTTATTCAAAAATGGTATAATGGTTGGCTGCTTTCAATACCTGTTTATAGGCCAGGGACTGGGCATAAAATCTGTACTGGTTATCTGGATTCACGGCACACTCGAGATCTCGACCATTATTTTAGCCGGCGCTGCAGGTTTAATAATGGGCAATAGTATTTTATTCCCAAAAACATTCAGCAGAGCCGTTTCCTTAAAAAAAGGCGCGCTGGATGGGATAAAGATAATGCTGGGCATATCGCCTATCGTAGTTGTTGCTGCAGTATTTGAAAGCTTTATAACCCGGCGTACCGAAATGCCTATGTGGCTTAGCATTTCCATTTTGGCCGGGTCTTTTTTATTTATTATATGGTACGTGGTAATTTACCCGGCCTATTTGGCGTACCGTTTAAAAACATCTGTTAATAAAAATGAAGGAGAAAATTGAACTAAGTAAAGTTCGTGAGTTTGGTGATATCATAAGTGATAGTTTTATTATCATCAGGCAAAATTTTAAACCCTTAATGACAGCATACCTGGTTATATGCGGTATGTTTATTGTTACAGGCGTTCTTGTAACTATGGTTTCAAATTGGCAGCAGGCGGCAGAAGGTAGTTCGGGCCCGTTTTCGTTCTGGGGTTTTACCGGCTTATTATTTCAGTTGATTGAGTATACCGCGGTGATTTTAACTACCATAAGCTATTTAGCCATTTATAAACAAAAAGATAACCAGGCCCCTACTTTCCTGGAGGTTTGGGAGTATTTTAAATTCTATTTTTTCAGGGTATTCGGCGCCCAGGTAGTTTTAACCATTGGGCTATTTTTTGGTTTTTTACTCTGCTTTTTACCGGGAATTTATCTTTGTCCAATTTTTGCGCTGGTAACACCTATCATGGTTATCGAAAACACCAATGTTGAGTATGCAATCCGCAAAGCTTTCCGCATTATTAAAGAAAACTGGTGGTTTACCTTTGGCGTTATATTGCTTTTATCTATTATAATTGTAATGGCTTTCCTGCTGTTTTTTATCCCGGCGGCTATATTTTATAGCGGCAGCCAATGGCTAACGGGCAATAGCTTCAATACAACTTTTAACATTATACAGGCAATAATTATTCATGCGGGCCAGGTTTTATGGCTGTTACCCATCATAGCCGTTACGTTAGTTTATTACAGCCTTGCCGAACATACCGAGGGAAGCAGCCTGGTAAACCGTATCAAAATGTTTGGTAAAACCGATTCACCATCTGACCAATTCCCAACAGAGCAATATTAAAACCTGATATGTTTAAGCCTTTAATTATCTTGTTTAAAATAAGCGCAGTAGGGAATGCAAAAAAAATTGCAGTGCTTAAGCATGTACCTGCAAAACTTAAAGCAGATAGCACCAAAATAACCCTTCGCCATTTTGATGCAGGATCACTAAAGGCCTACAAAAACGACAAGGATTTTAACTACCATTTGGAAAAAGAAGCCGTTACCTGGTGGGACAGGTTCTGGAATTGGGTTTGGCATCTGTGGGATAATTTTTGGCAATGGGTTGGTGAGCTGCTCCGGAGAATATTTGGAGGCCGATCTATGGGCAATAACCCGGCAATGATTTTTAAATACATTATTATCGGCATCCTCGCCTTTGCCGTAATTTATATTATTTTGAAGCTACTGGGTATAAATGCCTGGCATATATTTAAAAAAGACCCCAAACAGGTTCCAATCCCTTATGATGAATCCATAGAAAATATTCATGAAATAAGTTTTGACACCGCTATTGAAGATGCATTGGCCATTAAAAATTACCGCCTTGCAGTAAGGTTGCTTTACCTCCGCAGCCTTAAACAGTTAAGCGATCATAACCTGATAAACTGGAGAATAGAAAAAACCAATTCGGCTTACATCAACGAGCTTACCAACGTAGCGCAGCGCCGGCAATTTATTATTGTTACCCGGCAGTTTGAATATATATGGTACGGCGATTTCCCGGTAGACGGCGAATCGTACCAAAAGATCAATACTACTTTCCAGGAATTTAAACAGCAGCTGTCATGAAAAGTTTAAAACTGTACCTTGCCGGGCTGGGCTGTTTGATGCTTGTATACCTAATTGCGCAATACAACCGGCCCAAACCCATCAACTGGAACGATACACTGGATATTAATGATAAGATCCCCTTTGGTACCTATGTGCTTTATAACCGCATCAGCGATATTTTTCCGGGCGCCAAAGTATCAACCTTTCGTGAGCCTGTTTATAATGTGATTAACGATCATGGCATAAAACATGGTACCTATATCATTATCTGCAACTCAGTGAACCTGAACGAATACGACTATGCTAAGCTAAAAACATATATAACTGCAGGGAACGATGTTTTTATAGCGGCCGCGTATTTTGGCGATGAGTTAAGAAAAAACCTCGGGGTTAAAACACAGGTTGAATTTGGCAATAAAAAAGTTGTAGGCATTAAATTTAACAACAAATACCTGGATACCATGAAGCTTTACCACGGCGACAAGGGAATAAGTGATGGTTATTTCGGGGGAATAGATACCGCTAAATTTGTTGCACTTGGAAGCAATACAGCACACCATATAAATTTTGTAAAATGCATTATGGGTAAAGGCAACCTGTATTTAAATGCCAACCCGCTTATGTTTACCAACTTTAGCATGTTGAACAATACTGGTGCAGAATATGTATCAAAAGCGCTATCAGTTGTAAAAAACGACCCCAATTTAATATGGGATCAATATTATACCCTCGGCCGATCTGACGATGAATCAAGTATGCGCGTTTTTTTACGTAACCCCGTTTTGCGCCGGGCATTTTATATCTCGTTTTTCGGTTTGATGGTTTTTATAATTTATGAGGCCAAGCGCCGTCAGCGTATTATACCCGTGATTGAGCCATTACAAAATTCGACGGTGGAGTTTGTAAACGTAGTTGGCCAGGTTTATTACGAGAAGCGCAACAATGCCAACATTGCCCAAAAAAAAGCAACCTACCTGTTAGCATACCTACGGGATAATTATCGCCTAAAAACCAACAATCTTGATGAGGAATTTATAAGTGCCTTATCACAGAAAACAGGTACAGACATTGAATTCATTACCGATTTGATCAATACCATCAACTTTATCAGCGCGTACGAAAATATAACCGATATGGAGCTGATCAGATTTAATAAACTAATTGAGAAATTTTACAGCCAAAACCGATACAATGGAAAATGACATTTTTGAACAACGGACCGATATGAGCAAGCTGAGCACAGCGGTTGAACAAATAAAAGCTACACTGGCTAAAATAATTGTAGGTCAGCAGGAATCCATCGACCTCCTGATTGCCGGCATCCTGGCCGATGGGCATATCCTGATAGAAGGAGTACCCGGTGTAGCCAAAACACTTACGGCTAAGCTGATCTCGAAAGCTATAGATGCCAAATATTCGCGGATACAGTTTACGCCGGATCTGATGCCATCTGATATCCTGGGCACATCGGTTTTCAATCCTAAATCAACCGAATTTGAATTTAAGCAAGGACCTATATTTGGTAATATTATCCTGATAGATGAAATAAACCGGGCGCCTGCCAAAACACAATCAGCATTGTTTGAAGTGATGGAAGAACGCCAGGTTACCATTGATGGACGTACTTATAAAATGCAGGAACCTTTTACTGTATTGGCTACCCAAAATCCTGTTGAGCATGAAGGCACCTACCGCCTGCCAGAAGCACAGCTGGATAGGTTTCTGTTTAAAATAGAGATCAAATATCCAACGCTTGAAGAGGAAATTGCCATTATAACCCAGCAGCACAGTCAAAAAACAATCGACCAACTAAGTCATGTTGAGCCTGTTTTATCGGCTACGGATGTTATTGCGTTAAGGCAACAGGTAAAGGCACTGCATGTTGAGGATAAACTGCTGGAGTTTACTGCTAAAATAGTATACGAAAGCCGCAACCATAAATCATTATACCTGGGTGGTTCGCCACGCGCATCATTGGCCATTATCAACGCGGCTAAAGCATTAGCTGCCATTAAGGGGCGGGATTTTGTTACTCCCGAAGATATAATTTATGTAGCCACCCCTGTTTTAAGACATCGCATTATGCTAACACCAGATAGGGAAATGGAAGGTGTAAGCCCGGATGATGTAATAGCACAAATTATTCAAAAACTGGAAGTCCCCCGTTAATATAACCGTGTGAAAAAATTCTTCCGCCTGTTTTATAAAGATCTTTTTTTAACCAACCGGTTATTCACCGGTTTGGGTACTTGTGTAGTATTATTTTTGCTGAGTTTCTTTTTCCCCTGGCTGAACATTATCCCCACCCTGGTTTTCTCTGTGCTGATGCTCTTGTTTTTTATCGACATTCTGATGCTTTACAAAACAACTGGCGGTGTATTTGCCAAACGGCTTGCCCCCGAAAGACTGAGCAACAGTGATGACAACGAACTTGGCATATATATAGAAAACCGCTATGCTTTTCATGTTGATATCGCCATCATCGACGAAATCCCCGTCCAGTTTCAAAGGCGGGATGTATGGTTTAAAACCAGCCTGAAACCACGTGAGCGTAAACAGATCAATTATACGCTGCGCCCCACTAAACGCGGCGAGTATAAGTTTGGCGATATCCATGTTTACACCAAATCGCCATTAGGGTTTATCAGGCGGCGTTACACATTTGAGCAGGCGGAGACATTACCTGTATACCCATCGTTCCTGCAAATGCGTAAATACGAGCTGATGGCAATATCAAACCGCTTAACTGATATCGGCATAAAAAAAATACGCCGTATTGGCCACAGCCTTGAATTTGAACAGGTAAAAAACTATGTTGCAGGTGATGATTACCGTACCATTAACTGGAAAGCCACCGCAAGACAAGGCAACCTGATGGTTAACTCCTACACCGACGAAAAATCGCAGCATGTATATTGTATAATTGATAAATCAAGGGCCATGAAAATGCCTTTTGATGGGTTGAGCCTGCTTGATTATGCCATAAATGCCAGCCTGGTATTATCGAGCGTAGCACTGATAAAGGAAGATAAAGCTGGCTTGATCACTGTGTCGGAAAAGATAGGAGCCGTTGTCCCTGCCGATAGGAGGCCGACACAATTGAATAAGATACTGGAAGTTTTATACAAGGAAAAAACACGCTACCTGGAAACCAATATGGAACTACTGTACAGCACCGTTCGAAATGTAATAAAGCAACGCAGCCTGGTAGTTTTTTTTACCAACTATGAAAGCATGAATGCACTGGAAAGGCAGTTACCTTATTTAAAAAGAATTGCCAGATTCCATTTGCTTTTGGTGGTGTTTTTTGAAAACACCGAACTTAAAACCCTAAGCGAAAAACCTGCGAAGGATGTTGAAGGGATTTACATAAAAACCATTGCCGAAAAATTCGCCTACGATAAAAAGCTTATTGTAAAGGAGCTGGCCAAATACGGGATACAATCTATATTAAGTGCGCCGCAAAATCTGACGGTTAATACCATTAATAAATATTTGGAACTTAAGGCTAAGCAGAAGATATAAGAAGGGTAAAGAGGCAAAAACCAGGAGATAAAACTTTGCAATGACGGTTTTATTTATCGCTTAGAAGCTGTTTAAATTTGATTTATTAATGTTTTTATGCTTCTAATGAAGCACATAACAACCACGCGTCATTGCGAGGCACGAAGCAATCCCCTCCTTACAGAGTAGCTTTACAAATCCGATCTGCATAGTTTGGGATTGCTTCGTGCCTCGCAATGACGGTCTGTTTTTTTATTTTTAAACAGCTTCTAAGTAAAAAAAAGCCCTATGTCTTGATTCGTCCTTACCCTGCCTTTGGAAAAGCAATGCCATTAGCACTAAAATCTTTAAAGATCTTTTCCTGTAGGGTCATCTTGGCTGTTAAAAAATTAGCAGGCTCTACCCATACATTTATCGCGATACGTACCGAATCTATTTCCATGCTGATGATACCTACCCTTGCTGCAGGCTCTGTAAGGAGTTCCCTGTTTGAACTGATCGCAGTATTGATAATAGTCTTTACCTTATCCAGATCATTGGCATAAGCTATCTTGATCTCGAAATCGAGACGGCGCCTGCCTTCGCGGGTTATGTTTACAATAACCTCATTAAACAGCTTGCCATTGGGTATAATAACCGTTTTATTATCGGCCGTAATTAATACGGTATAAAACATTTGTATTGATGTTACCCTGCCATCCTGCCCCTGTGCAAGGATACTGTCATCAAGCTCAAATGGTTTCAGTAAAAGTATAAGTATACCGCCGGCAAAATTTTGAAAAGTTCCGGATAGCGCTAAACCTGCTGCAACGCTGAAAGCTCCTATTATGGTTGTGAAAACGGTCATTTCCCAGGTCATGATATTCATTACCCAAACCACCAGCAGTACGTAAAGCGAAGTAATTGTTAAACTTAAAAAGAAGGGTTGTAGTGAAGAATGAACGCCTTTTTTGAGCATCCGGTCGCGGAGCCGCGTCCGAAGAAATTTAATGAACCAAAGACCTATAAAAAATATGATTATTCCGGCTACGTATTTGGGGCCTTTGGTAACCAGCCAAACGTGGAACAGCTGATAAAACTCTTTTACTTCCATAATTGGAGCAAAAGTAAAAATTAATTACTTACCGTAAATAGTAATGAATAACTCGGGGCCTTTAAATAGTAACCAATCTACTATGGCACTTTGCAATTGTTTTGATTTTTGTATTATAACTTTCATTGTGATGTGCTTTATTCAAATCCTGTGCCTAAGGTTTAAGCTTTTAGGATTGTTACGCAAAACTACACATTAACGCTACAGATAAATTTCTAAATTAATCAAATGATTAATTAATGACCATCCGTTTACGTTTGAATGACTATGGCTATCCTTTTAAAAAGAGAAACCCTGTATGCAAAAGCATACAGGGTTTCAAATAGTATA
Organism: Mucilaginibacter sp. P5_A6; assembly: GCF_056400585.1. Taxonomy (NCBI): domain Bacteria; kingdom Pseudomonadati; phylum Bacteroidota; class Sphingobacteriia; order Sphingobacteriales; family Sphingobacteriaceae; genus Mucilaginibacter; species Mucilaginibacter sp. P5_A6. The sequence continues at coordinate 41,578 of NZ_JBFUKZ010000004.1, forward strand.
TATTTTAATACACCCCCTTTAGGGGGCCGGGGGCTTACATCATTCCACCCATGCCACCGCCACCCATTGGTGGACCACCAGCTTTTTCATCTTCTGGATCATCAGCCAAAACAACTTCTGTTGTTAACAACATAGCTGCAATTGAAGCTGCATTTTCCAAAGCTACACGACCAACTTTAGTAGGGTCGATAACGCCTGCACCAATCAGGTTTTCGTATTTATCGGTACGTGCATTGTAACCAAAGTCGCCAGTGCCTTCTTTAACTTTCTGCACAACGATAGATCCTTCAATACCCGCGTTTTCGCAGATCTGACGTAAAGGCTCTTCAATAGCACGACGGATGATCTGGATACCAGTGTTCTCATCTTCGTTTTCACCTTTAAGGTCAGCTAAAGCAGCAACCGCGCGGATGAAGGCTACACCACCACCTGCAACAATACCTTCTTCAACAGCCGCACGGGTTGCATGTAAAGCATCGTCAACACGGTCTTTTTTCTCTTTCATTTCAACCTCTGTAGCAGCGCCTACGTAAAGTACAGCAACACCACCAGATAATTTGGCTAAACGTTCCTGTAATTTTTCGCGGTCGTAATCAGATGTAGTTGATTCGATCTGAGATTTGATCTGGCCAACACGACCTTTGATCTCGTCAGCAGAACCAGCACCGTTAATAATGGTAGTATTATCTTTATCAATGATGATCTTCTCGGCAGTACCTAAGTAAGTAAGATCAGCATTTTCTAATTTGTAACCTCTTTCTTCAGATATTAAAGTACCACCTGTTAAGATAGCGATATCCTCTAACATAGCTTTACGACGATCACCAAAGCCCGGAGCTTTAACCGCAGCAACTTTCAGTGAACCGCGAATTTTGTTAACTACCAAAGTAGCTAATGCTTCGCCATCAAGATCTTCGGCAATGATTAATAATGGTTTACCTGTTTGTACTTGTTTTTCAAGTATTGGAAGCAATTCTTTCATCGATGAGATCTTTTTATCATAGATCAGGATGTAAGGATTTTCCAATTCAACTTCCATTTTATCTGCATTGGTAACAAAGTAAGGAGAAAGGTAACCRCGGTCAAACTGCATACCTTCAACAGTTTTAACTTCAGTTTCGGTACCTTTTGCTTCTTCAACAGTAATTACACCATCTTTACCAACCTTAGCCATAGCCTCAGCTATTAATGAACCGATAACCTCGTCATTATTTGCAGAGATAGATGCAACTTGTTTTATTTTGTTATTGTCTTCGCCTACAGTTTGTGACTGAGCTTTTAAGTTTTCAACAACAGCCGAAACAGCTTTATCAATGCCACGTTTTAAATCCATTGGGTTTGCACCGGCAGCTACGTTTTTAATACCTGCAGTTACAATTGCCTGTGCTAAAACGGTAGCAGTAGTAGTACCATCACCTGCAATATCTGCAGTTTTTGATGCAACTTCTTTAACCATCTGGGCACCCATATTTTCTAAAGCATCTTTTAATTCGATCTCTTTAGCTACTGTTACACCATCTTTTGTAATGATAGGCGAACCGAATTTTTTATCAATAATTACGTTTCTGCCTTTAGGGCCTAATGTTACTTTAACTGCATTAGCTAAAATATCAACACCGCGTTTTAGGGCGTCGCGTGCTTCAACATTGTATTTAACTTGTTTTGCCATGTTTTTTAATTTTTGAATTAATGAATTATTGAATTACTGATTTCAAATATCATTTAATCAGTTTTTCGATATTCAATAACTATTCGCTGTTTTAAGTTTTAAATTGAATTTACAGAATTATTGATTTTACAGGATGATTCAATAAATCAATCCTTCAATAATTCAATAATTAGTTACAGTACCGCGTAAATGTCAGATTCGCGCATAATTAAATACTCTTTACCTTCATAAGTAATTTCGGTACCGGCATATTTACCATATAAAACCTGGTCACCCACTTTTACTGTTAAAGGCTCATCTACTTTGCCGTCGCCTACTGCAACGATGGTTCCACGCTGAGGTTTTTCTTTAGCGGTATCCGGGATAATAATTCCCGAAGCGGTTTTCTCTTCGGCAGCTGCGGCCTCTACAACCACTCTGTCGCCGATTGGTTTAATGTTTAATGACATAGTTATATGTTTTAATTTTATTTAAGTTTCATGCACAACTACTCATCAATTATGCCAAGCAAATGCTATGGCAAATATTGGCATACTTAACTGTTGTAATGGCAGCAAAAGAATAATTTAATTTTTATCCTTAATGTTATTTTAACCTGCCCGTGTCATCATGTCAGTAAGGCAATATCAATAAAAAAGGCTTTGGGGATATCCAAAGCCTTTTTTTATTTGATATAAAGCGCGTAATGCAATTACGGTTTTTTAACAGGAGCCGGTGCCGGTGTTGTTGGTAAAGACTGTGCCGGAGCAGTATTAGTTGGTTTTGATGCTTTTTCAATTTGATTTTGCAGGGCAGGATTTTCACTGCTTGCCGAACCACCTTTTGCAACCACATTAATAGCTAATGCTAAAACCATTACAACAATAGCCAGTGTCCAGGTACCTTTTTCTAAAAAGTCGCCGGTTTTTTGAACCCCCATTAATTGTGATGAGCTTGAAAAATTAGATGATAAACCACCACCTTTAGGGTTTTGAATAAGTACGATAAGCCCTAAAAGAGCACATACAATAATGGTAAGGATAATTAAAAGGATCATTTCTTTATTTTATATTAATTAGTTTTCTTTTCTAACTGTTCAATTTGGAGGGCAAAGTAACGGCTTTTTTCCGGGAATTTCAATATCAATTTTCTATAAGTAGTAATTGCTTTGTGATATAGCATCTGATCTGAATAAATCTGGGCCAGTGTTTCGCTCACCAGTTCGTTTTTATCTTCCGAACTCTTTTTAGCTTTATTTTCGTTATCCAGCTTATTTATGGAAGGCGGTCGTATCTGCGGCTCTTCTTTTATAAATTTTTCAATAATGATATCTTCTTTGCGTTTTACTTCCGGCGCATCGGGCATAGGTGCATTTTCAAGATCCAGCAGCGATTTATCATGAAAAATATTTTCAAAGTATTGTTGCTGCAACTCGTCGGCCGCCTGTTTCTGTTTTTCCTCTGCCGCTATTGCCGGCTGCGTAGCCTGTGGTGCCGGCGTTGCATAGGGCTGATAAGTTGCCGCGTACTCTTTACGTGTTTTATCAAGCCACCACATAAAGGTATAAGGCATTTTTTCATCGTTATACTTTGATACAGCTTCAGCATCCTGTGCAATATCTTCGGTTTTAGAAGTAACAGGTACGGGCACATTAGTAACAGCACCCTGGTTTTCCCCTATTGGCTTATCACTACCTTTTTGATCCGCTATCGAATTATCAAACATAAAATAATCGGTAGCCGCAATGCTACCTATGATCCATTTTTCTGTTTCGAAATTGATATCCCCATTATTCTTCTTTGATTCACTGCCAGCGGTTTTATCCACAACCGGCTCTTCAGCCTTAGCCTCTGACGGATGGCCCACGAAGCTTATATTTTCAATGCCTACAATTTCGTCAAATACCTCATCCTCAATACCCTCACCATTAGGGGTTACAGCTATTCCAGGTTGTTCAACAGGGGTATCTTCTATTACGGGCGAAGATATTTCGTCATCAACTTTTATGTCATTAATAGTCACCCCGGGCTCCTCAGCAATTACGAAGGTCTCCTCCGCAGGTACAGGCAGGGATAGTTCGGTTTCAATGTAATCGTGGTAGCCTCCTTCCGGTTCGTCTTTATACTCTTCGGCTGGCGCCTCAAATTGGCTTGCCGGTTCATTTATAATTCCTCCGGGCTCGGTATCAGTCGCGGTACCTATATTAAAATAGTTTTCGTTTTCTTTAATAGTTGAATCCTGTAAATAACCAGGCTGGGGGTTGTTTTTTTGACCTGCTATTTGCTCAGCAGAAACTAAAGCCAAGCTTTCGGGATTATTAATTAGCTTATGCAATAAGCCAGGGTTAAAATAAACGGCGGCATGCTTCAAATCGCTGCCATTACCTGCGTGAGCAAGCATGGCCCTAAGTATCCCGCTTTGTGGATATTCGTCAACCAATTGTTGCAAGTCATAGTTATGCAACCGGCCGCTATCAGCAGGGTTGGCCAGTAACTCCCATAATACTTCGTTTTGCCTGTTATTTAAATATTGATCCACGTGGTTGAAATTACAAAAAGCCTACCAATTAGAAAAGGCCTTGTTATAAATATCTTCAGTTAACTGCTTGGTAATTTCTTGTATTAGGTTCTGCTCCTGCGAATTAATATCCCCTTTATAATTGGCAAATCTTGTCATGCTTTCCTCAAAGTTAATCTTTTTGTCCTTATCGTACACAAACTTCACCTTTACAGTTATACTTAACCTGTTTGCACCAGCTATTGGTGGGGCATTATTTGAAGTGGCCTCAATTGATACCGGTGCAATAGTATAGCCAATTATACTCCCCGACAAAGTAGCGTCGGCTTCGCCCCGTACCAGGCTTAAAGGGCTTTGGGTACGAATGCGCTCTTTCAGAGCTTCGGTAAACGTTTGACTCAGGTTATTAACCACAAGTGGCGCGTTGTTTTCAAAAAACTGAATGTTGATGGTTTTCAGATCGGGCGGTATTGAAACGTTCTTGAGCGTATAGCATGACGATAGTAAACTTATAACAATTATTAACCCTGATAACCTTTTCATCAACCTATAAATTTAATTCCTTTATTTTCCTGTATAATGTTCGCTCGGATATACCCAGTTCATTAGCGGCCAGCTTGCGTTTGCCCTTATGTTTTTTTAATGCCTTACGGATCAGGTCTGATTCTTTCTCAATCAGCGATAATGATTCCTCAACCTCTTCGGCCTCGTGGGTAATATTGTATGCATCGTTACCGCCGCTGTTGCTATTGTTACCGCTATTATTTGTATTAACGGGTTGCTGTAAAGTAAATTGCGTTTCGGGATTTCCGGGTAGCTCAATATCGCGGTACAACTGGTTAAGCGTTTGCGAATGACTGGCATAATTGGTTGATACGCCGCCATGTTCAATAATATCAGCCACCAGTTTTTTCAATTCAACCATGTCGCGCTTCATATCAAAAAGCACTTTATATAAAATATCGCGCTCAGAAAAATCCTCCTTGCCCTGATTACCTAAACGCATGGGTAAGTTGCGGTTCCCTGTTTCGTGTGGAATATAAGTTAGCAGGGTTGGTGCGGTGATAATGCGATCGCGCTCTAATACAGCCAGTTGCTCGGCCATGTTTTTAAGCTGTCTCACATTACCCGGCCATGTGTAATTAATTAACACTTGCTGAGCCTCATCATCTAATTGAATAGGAGGTGTACGGTATTTGTCGGTAAAATCTGATGTAAACTTTCTAAAAAGCAGGTAAATATCTTCTTTTCTTTCCCGTAACGGTGGAATCTTTAACGGTACGGTATTTAAGCGGTAGTAAAGATCCTCTCTGAACTTGCCGCTTTTTACTGCCTCGTATACATCAACATTAGTAGCTGCAATTACCCGCACGTTTGTTTTTTCGACCTTTGACGAGCCTACCTTAATATACTGGCCCGACTCAAGTACCCTCAGTAAGCGTGCCTGGGTGCCCAAAGGCATTTCGGCTATTTCATCTAAAAATATGGTACCACCGTTTACAGTTTCAAAATATCCCTTACGTTCGCCAACCGCGCCAGTATAGGCTCCTTTTTCGTGCCCGAATAATTCCGAATCAATAGTACCTTCTGGTATAGCTCCGCAGTTCACGGCAATAAAAGGGCCATGCTTACGCGGACTCATCTGGTGTATAATATGCGAAAATACTTCTTTACCACTCCCGCTTTCGCCGGTAATAAGCACAGAAATATCTGTAGGTGCCACCTGGTTGGCAATATTTATAGCCCGGTTAAGCAATGGCGAATTGCCAATGATCCCGAAGCGTTGTTTTATTTCTTGTATTTCCATACCCCCTAACCCCCTAAAGGGGGAATTAGTTAATTATTTATATCCTTAATTATTTAAACCCCACAACACGTTATCTGAATATGCATCAGGACGTAACTCCCCTTCAGGGGGTTTGGGGGATAACTTTCCCTATCAACGTAGCTGATGTACTTCTCTCGATTAGTACATTAACATACTGTCCCGGCTTATAATTTTCACCAACCGGAAATATTACCATAGCGTTTTGATCGCTGCGGCCACAATAATCGTTGTTTGATTTTTTAGAGAAACCCTCTATTAATACTTTTTCTACCTTACCTATACGTGCCTGCATACGATAAAATGAATATTCCTGCTGTTTGGCTACAATTTGTGTTAAACGTTGTTGCTTTACTTCTTCCGGAATATCATCGGTATAACGTTTTGCTGCTAATGTACCGGGTCTTTCACTGTACTTAAACATATAGGCAAAATCATATTTCACGTAATCCATCATGGTTACAGTATCGTTATGCTCCTCATCAGTTTCGGTGCAAAAACCCGTGATCACATCAGTAGAGATAGCACAATCGCCAATAATACTCCGAATTGCATCTATCCTGTTCATATACCAGGCACGGTCATAAGTACGGTTCATCATATCCAGTATGCGGCTGTTTCCAGATTGTACCGGCAGGTGAATGTAATTACAAATGTTTTCGTATTTATTAATGGTATGCAAAACCTCGTCAGTAATATCCTTAGGATGCGATGTTGAAAAACGCACACGCAAGTCGGGATTAATGAGGGCCACCATCTCCAACAGGTTGGCAAAATTGGTAACAGGGGATTCACCTAAATCCTCTTCAAAGGAGAGTACTTCATTTGCTTCTTCAGAACCCTCTTCTTTGGAGAAGGCAGGGTGAGACTTTTTCCATTTATATGAATCCACATTCTGCCCTAATAAGGTAACTTCACGATAACCTTTATCAAACAGATCAACACACTCCGCCACTATTGATTGTGGATCGCGGCTGCGTTCGCGGCCGCGCGTAAATGGCACCACACAAAACGAACACATGTTATCGCACCCGCGCATTATAGATACAAACGCGTTAATGCCATTACTGTTTAAACGCACCGGGCTTATATCGGCATATGTTTCCTCGCGGGATAGCAATACATTTACCGCTTTCTGGCCGCTATCAACCTGCTCAATCAAATTAGGCAAATCGCGGTATGCATCCGGGCCAACAACTACATCAACCAGCTTTTCTTCTTCTAAAAATTTTGATTTCAGGCGCTCGGCCATACAACCCAGCACGCCTACTACCAATCCCGGATTTTTCACCTTGGTAATGGTAAACTCCTTTAAGCGGTTTCGCACACGTTGCTCGGCATTTTCGCGAATGGAGCAGGTATTTATAAAAATAACATCAGCTATAGTATGGTCGGCAGTTGTTTCAAATCCCTGGTCGGCTAATATTGATGCAACTATCTCACTGTCACTAAAATTCATGGCACAACCATAACTTTCAATATAAAGTTTACGGCCATTGTTTTTACCTGTCACCGGCTGCTCTAAAACTAAAGCCTCACCTTGCCTGCTCTCATCATGTACCTTATCCGGAATAACCAAATCCATCATTTAATTAAAAATTAGTTTGCAAAAATACACAAAATTTAAATACCTGAATGACATATTGTCAGTATTTAACAAAATCAAAAAAATATTGTTATATTTCTAAATCAATACGTATAAAGCCACTGGCCATACATCAAAACAAAAGGAACATCCATAAATGAAGCTTAAATTTTTAAAGCATAAGTGGCAAAAAATAGTATTTAATTTTGTGTTGATACCGGTTGCTATCATCTTCTTTATTGCTATAATTCTTAATCAGTATTTATCGCCCATTTTAGCCAATAAAGTGCGCGAGGCAGTTTTAGCAGGTAGCGACAGCTTGTACCGGGCCGATTTTTCTGATGCCGAACTGCATTTATTAGAAGGAAAAGTAACCATTTATAATATCAGCCTCACTCCCGATACCGCGGTTTTTAACCGTAAAAAGAGGCAACACCTGGCGCCTAACAACCTGGTAACTTTGCATGTAAAACGACTTATTTTATTGCATGTGCACCCATTTAGCTATTATTTGGGGCATAAGTTAAAAATCAGTAAAATAATTTTAAACCAGCCTGAACTTAATATCAGCTATCAGCTTAACCATACAAAAGACACTATTGATAAAGACCACCAAACGTCGTGGCAAAAAATATCCAAAAGCCTGCACTCCATCCAGGTTGAGCACATCTACTTTAATGATGTAAAATTTAAATATGAGGATTATTCAGGTCATAAAGTTGTTATATCTGAGCTTAAGGAAATGAACCTGAGCGCTACAGACCTGCTGATTGATTCGGCTACACAAACCGACAAAAGTCGGCTGTTGTATTGTAAAGATATAATTATCGAACTAAATAATTATAATGGCAAAACGTCAAACGGGCTTTACGATTATAAAATAAAGTACCTCAGGTTATCTACCCAAACATCCAGGTTAAATATTCAGGGACTACAGCTTGAACCTGCAAAAACAAACATTTTCTTCAACAAAAGTCGCAGCGACCGCTTTACTTTAGGCCTGGATTCATTAAGACTCAATAATTTCGATTTTTTAAGATACCACAAATACCGGGTATTAAGGGCATCCAGCCTGGAACTGAACGGCGGTACTTTAAGAGTGTTTGGCAATCCAAATAAACAAAAAAGGCCCGCTTCTGATAAAATAAGCACCTTCCCTAATATGATAATCCGCACAACAAATGCGGATCTGAGTATTGATACAGCACGTTTAAGCCATATAAATGTTGAGTATTCGGAATTTAATAATGATTCAAAAAAAACAGGCACAGTTAGCTTTAACAATACCAGCGGTTATTTCTATAACATAACCACTAATGAAAAAGTAATTGAAAAAAATAATTTTACTGCTGCAAAACTAAGCACCTATTTCATGAACCGTGGCCGGCTCGATGTGCAGTTTATGTTTAACTTAACTGATAAAGATGCGGCATTTAGCTATAAGGGCACCTTAGGCCCTATGGATGCAAATAAAATCAACCAGGCCTCGGTGCCCCTGGCTATGGTTAAGATCACATCGGGCGATATCAGGCAATTCAGTTTTGACATCCAGGCTAATAGTAAAGCATTTAAGGGCAATGTAACTTTACTGTATAACAACCTTAAAATATCCCTTTTAAAGGCTGATACTGCCAACAACCAATTAAAAAAACAAGCGCTCATGTCGATATTTGCTAACCTGTTTGTAATAAAACATAACAACCCTGACGATATAGGGAAGGCGCCAAGAACTACTTATGTTAACTACCAGCGACCAAAAGACTCCCCCTTTTTTAAAACCTTATGGAGAACATTACTCGATGGGATAAAACCAGCTGTGGGACTTGATGAAAAAACGCAGAGAGCGACCAATGAAAGAATAGCAGAACACAACAAAAACAAACAGGAAAGACTCATTAAAAAGGCTGAACGCAAGAAACGGAAAGCCGAGAAAAAAGCCGCGAAGAAATTGAAGGGAATTTGAAATTATTAGATGGTAACTATTTTTAAATCTTCAAACTACCCAATCTTCTGATACTATTGAAGTAACAGTTTCAGGTTGATACCAAAATTGGTAAATGCAGTGTTAAAGGTTTGCGATGTATAAGGCCTGGTAAGGTTTGAATCGTAAAACAGGTTAAGGTTAAAACGTTGGTTTATCACATAATCAATGGACGGCCTTACCGTAATATTTTGCGCACCCGATGATATTTCTGCGGCTTCCACGTCGGCACGGTAAATAAGCGTTTTATTATCCCGCAGCGAAAAATCAAGCTTAAAATTAACATCCTTAGGGTTACCGCCTGCAAACAAACCAAACGGAAAATGGAAGTTTTTAGTATGATAACCAAAACCAAAAACCATTATCCGCTCGTTTTGCTGCGCCAGCTGGCTGTTGAGCAAACTTAAACTAAGTGTACGGCTTTGGCGATACTCCATATTGGCTGTCATGCTGTTTTTGAACCGTGCACTCGCTCCCAGTAACGGAACAAACTGCTCAAATATAGTTACCTGCGAAAACTGGTACAGTGGTAAAAAGTTGTTGTTTAAATCGCGTGCGCTGCTGGCGCCGGCGGCTTCCCGGTATTGCAGCAGGGTGGTAAAGCCGCTTACATTGTAAGATGAACGGTAACCATGGCTTAAATCAAAGGAATCAAAAATATCGGCAAAGAATGGAATTTTAGCTAAGCCGTTATACCTGATATCCCAGTTCGGGATAGGTATTTTAGGAAACTGTGAAGTACTGCTCTTTGTTGCTTTTTTACCGGTATACGCGGCCAAAAATGCAGGCACTAATACATTTTGTGAGTTCTGGCCGTACCCATCCACAAACCCGGCAGAATCTACCAGGTGCGTCGAGTTGGGATTTTGAGTAGCCAGCCTTTGCGATAAAATGGTGCGGTTAGTCAGTAATTGCTCAAACAGTGGCGACGTGTTGTTAACACCGGTAGTTTTTTTGAATGCTGTACCGATGGTTAAAAACGATATGCTGTAGTTCCCCGTAGTTACGGGGCTTAATGTTTGGATACTATTGGTAGCAACCAGGTATTTAAAGTTCGATTGATAATTATGATCCTGTGTTTTAAATGCTATCAATTCAATACGCAAATCTTTAAATGGTTCTATTATTCCCCTGAAATGCATATCCTCGTTAAGCGAGGTAGTATACAATTGGTTTTGCAGTGTATCTGTAGTGATCCAGCCATTCGCTACTGCTTTGGCACGTATATCGGTTTGGCTGCCTAACAAAAACCCTATGCCTGGCGCATTATAATCGCTATTCTGGCCAAAAAAACCTGATTGCGGCAGGTACCCGGGTATATACGTACCCTCCTTTCGCGAATAGGTTGCGCTAAGATTTTTAACACTGGTTAACAGCCCGATTAAAATTTTACTTAATCCTCCGGGCGCGTTGGGATTACCAGCCTTGCGGATAAAAGGAAACTTATTATATAGCGAAACCATGTTAAAAGTTGGGTTCACCTGTATTTCCCGCAAATTGCTTATGCTATTACCTACATCGTACGATGGGTCATTTATGGCAAACAACGGCTGGGTTTGCCAATTAAAATGCGTACTGTAACGGGTAACAACCGATGTCCAGTCGAGCCCCGGTATTTTACTGATAGGCAGGGTATAATTCAGGTTAATGGTATGGTTGTAATTGGTGGTACGCCCCAGCTTTTTAAGGTTATCCCAAAGCGTATCGCGTTTTAAACCATTAATACGCCCTGCAGGTTCATCAACTACCCCTAAGTTTGTGGCATCAATATCCAGCTGTAATGATTTTGATAAATTCCACCCTATTCCATAAACCCTGGTAATGTTAAAGTATTTGTTAAAAGTTGTTGTTGGTATGGGGATAAAGTTATTAGGGTCGTTATCCCGCAGGGTATTTTCCGAATAAAAACGATCAAAATTAATACTAAAGTTTAACCTTGATGGCAGTATGCTAAAGTTAATATCACGCGCCAGCGCCAATAAATTACTCTTGATGATTTTTGCAAAAGGGCTGTAATATTTTGGCGTATTGGTATAATTATAAGCCAGTGTAAAACGGTACGACTTTTCGACGTCATTTTGGGTGGTAAAATCGTGATGCAGGAACTCGGTATAAGCATAGCTGGCGTTCAGATTCTCTACATCCCAGATGCGGTTTGGTGAATTTGGATTCGTTTTGGCCTTATGCACATTGGTAAAGTTGAAGCTTTTGCGCATGGTATAATCAACAGCCACATTTTTTATCGAGTCCCGCTCCTTAGTGCTTGTGGCGGCTGCAAGTGATTGCTTTAGTTCAATATCCGGCGAGCCAGGGTCATATTGTGGCATGCTTTTTTGCGATGACACATTGATATATGCCGGGATATGGATGCCGCTTTTATCCGGGAAAAACTTACCCAGTTCTGCAGTGGCCGATATGTCATATATCTGGTCATCACTTTGGCTCCTGTCGTTCAGCCTGGAATCCAGCGTACCAAAACCTATCGTAGTTTTACTGCCCGATACCGTAACATCAGCAAAATCGGCCAGCTTGGTGTCAAGCCTCGCAGTTGCCGCCCAGCCCCCTCGCTGGTCAAAATCGGTTAAGCGCAGCTCATCAAACCAAACGGTACCTGTTTTATCCAATCCATCATCTAAAGCCGATGCCTGGTCGCTTTTCAACGGGTTGCGCACACCAACCATAATGGTACGCAAGCGGCTCAAGTCGGGTTGGCCTTTTAAATAAACTACCTGGTTGCCTTCGGTATATTTAAAAACCTGGTTATAGGCAACATTCGAGTGGTTTCGCTTAAGCTTTGCCCTGGTAAGCAGGCCCAGTTCCAGGTCTATGGCATTGGCATCAGGCCATATGGCATCAGGGTCGCGGGTGCCGGGTTGCGTAATTTTCAGGGGGACCTCATACTCGTAATAATTATCCTGGTAATCAGTACCTAAACGCAAAAACGCGTTAAGGTCATTATCCTTTAACAGATCGCCTTCGGCATGTACAAACATTTGTACGCGTTTGTATTTACGCAGATCGTTAAAAAAAGTACGAAAAGCGGCCCTTGAATAGCCATCCCGCAGGCTTTTTACATTCAAAGATAATGATTGTTCGTTCAGCTTGGTATTGGTTTGCAGGTTATTATAATTACGCTGGCGCTGAATGCCCGGTGGTACCACATACGGGATAGGTGTACGGTTGCCATTTTCCTCAATATTTACTGCCTGTACATCAAGCGTTGAATTATCTATCGGTGGGTTACTTATTGAAGGATCTGCAATTACGTTTAGCGGGTTCTTTTCGGTATTAAAGGCACGCCACTCGCCACGTACCAGCTCCAGTGTTGCAAAACGTAATATAGCTGTATCGGCAAAATTGGTCATGAACATCCGCATAAAACGGATAGCTTTAAAATCTTCAATATTACCTACCTTACTTTGGTAATCGTTTATCGGGATCCTGAACTGGTACCAGTTTACCGATTGTGTGGTGCCATTAGGCAGCTTTACTGTGGCTGTCACCTTATCGCTGATGTTATTCTGCCCAACCACCATGTCTCCCGGCCGAATAGATACTTTGTACTGAAAGTATGAATCTTCCTGGCTCATGTTGTTATCCCGGTTGATATCTTCCCCATCGGGCAATGAGGTTGATGCCGAGTTCTGGATACCCAGCTCGGCTTGTGATTGTTCTGATGTTTTTGAGTTGCCATCGGTACCGTTGTATTTGCTATACCGGTCAAGGATCCCTAACCTTGCCTGGTCAAGGGCCGTACCCTGGTAATACTGGTAATCATCAGATGAGGGGTCATTAGCAAAACTGGTTGCAGCCTGCCCGCTCAACTGGCCTTTAACCTGCGTTACTACTGGGGCAAATTTGGTTTGCTCATCAGCATCATTCAAGCCATCCAAACCAACATCCTGCAACTTACGGGAACTTGGATTATTGTCAAACGCATTAATAACCGGCTGCAACTTTGATACCCTGCCCCAGTTGGTCTCGTCTACCTGTGTCACGTCGCCGTTTACCGGCAAGCTGTTCTCTAAACTTTTACGGCCATCCTTCAATATATCTTCAGATATACTGCCAAGATTAAAATACAGATCGCCACCTGCCGAATTTGGTTTGTATATAAAAGGATCGAGTACCCAAAATTCGATGTACGATACGTTTAACGATGCAAAATCGTTGGTCTCCAGTTTCCTGAACATACCGCCCCAGCGTGATTTAGGGTTCTGCAATGTACCATCAGGATTAAAGCCAGTGGTCGCGTAGTTATAAGGTCCGCGTATGTTTGGATAAAAAGCCATGTTCAGCGTAGCCAGCGTTAAAGGCTGCCCTGTGCTTGATTGCTTATATGGAAATACCTCCTGCTCCAATACCTGCCTCGCGTAATGGTTTGACAGATCGGCCCGGGACATGGGAATATTACCAGAATTGGTGTAAAATATAGGGTCGATATTGTAAAATGCCAGCCGGGCCCGGTTGTAGCCATAACTCAGGTCGTTAAACACAGATGATTCTGAAAATAGCTGTGGCGTTCCCGAAATTTGCCAGGCATTGGCACTCTTTATATCGATAATTGATTGACTGTTTTCAAAATCATCAAGGTACGAAGTTCCGTTTTTGGAACCGGCAAAATTTAGCGCGCCGGGGCTACCCGGCAGCAGTTGGGCAAACTCGCCCGAGAATGTAACCGACGACGGGGCTTTGGTGTGGATAAATGGGATTTTATCAACCAACCGGGTTAACATCCTTGAATCCGAACTGTAGTTGGCGTCGAAACCCCATATGGTATTTGAAATAGATTCTTCACCGGCAATTTCATTTTGGGTAATAGGCTGCTCGGTAAGGTGCATAAGGGTTCCGCCTAATGCCAGTTTATCATTTACATGATAATCAAACCTCGAGCCGTATAACGATTTTTGCTGTACACCAAAAAGCTCATTGTTTTCCAGCTTTACGCTGATGGGCTGACCCGATGATAGCAGGGCCTGGTTAAGTATCCGTATCCGCCCGGCATTATAATCAATAGTATAGTCGGTGGCTTCCGTCAGTTTAAGCTGACCGGCGGTTACAGTTACCGACCCCTGCGGAATGTTCACCGCATTCAGCTGGTATTCCGATCCTCCGGTTGAGGTATAGGTACCCTTTATCACATACCTGTTAAGGGCCGGAAAATACTGTTGCGCTATGGTTTTGGTTGAATCATATAAAGGCTGATAAACATATCGCTTTGCCAGATCGGCTTCTCCGGCTGTGAATTTAGCAGCCAGATCTGAGCCGAAAGGCTCTATTGTTGGAAAAACAATCCGCCCGTTTTGCGAATCGATGGTTACGCCTTCCAAAAAATCGAAATAACCGTCGGGGTGTTTATCGCTTTGCTGGTTAAGGTTATCAAGGCCGGTAACCTGCAGCCATAATTTGCCCTTGATATTTGCTCCCTCTTCCATCACCGTTTTTTCGATGCCCGATTTATCATCAAGCCTGGTAACGGTTAATTTAAAATTGGTTGGCGCTATCTGGAATGCACCCAACGAATAGATGTTTTTCATCATCAGATCCCAGGATGGCAAATTGGTTTTAAGCAACTCATTCTTCAGTAACTTTACAAACAACACCTTTGGTGTATTAGGGTCAACCGCAACATCGCTGCTAAACTCACCCACCTGGTACTGTACGCCGTTAATGGTATATTGATAAGCTACGGCCAATACCTCATCATTATTTAAAGGATAATTAAGTGAGATATAACCCAGCTGCGGATGCAGCGTATATTCCTTATCGGTAAGCTTTCGGGCATAGGTAAGCTTGGCGTAGTTATTAGTGCTTCCGGTTGATTGAAAGTAGCCGGCAACAGCATTTGAATTTGTTTGCCGGGCAGCTGCAGGCAAATTGTTTAATAACGAGTTTGATTGCTGCGCAAAACCAGGACCTTTAAAACCAGCCGGCAAACCACTAAAACCAGCTCCTCCCTGTATCTGCGTAGTGTTATAAGGTTTATTTTCGCCAAGGTCAAGGAAAGCCAAAATATCCCTTGAATCGGTGGTTACATTGGTGCGGTTGGTTGTCCAAACTTCAATTTTGGTAATGTTTATATTTGAACTGATAATGGGAATATTGGACAGCGCCTTGTTATAATTGTTGCGGAAGTATTGCGATAAAAAGAAGTGCTTATTAGCCTCGTAATCTGCAGGAGTAAGCCTGAACTCACCTTGCTGCGATCCATTGGTTATAGTAATGGTTTTTGATTGCGACCGCTGTTGCGATAAAATGCTGGTAATATCTAGCCGGCCAAACTTAAGCTTTGTTTTTATACCAAACAACGCCTGGCTACCGGTGATCAATGTAGTGGGCAGGGGCATACTAACCGTTCCGGCCTCTATTTTTTGGATGATTTCATCGGGCGAGCCGGTATAATCCAGCTTTACCTGGTTCTCAAACTGGAACTGGGCATCGGTATTATAATTGGTGGTGATCTTTAATTTATCCCCAATATTTCCGGTTACATTTAACTGGATTTTTTGATCGAAATTAAAATTGAACTGGCTGCGTTGCCTGGTGTTGAATAAAGGATTTTCGTTTTTATTTACCTGCCCGGCCAAAATCATTTCTGCCGAACCCTGCGGGCGGATATCTATATTCTGGCTGCCAAAAATCTGCTCAAAGGTCCGGCTCCGCACTTTTATAACCGGAATAAAGCCGGGCTGTTGCGAATCGTAAGCATAATCATCAGCCAGCTGTTTGTAATAACTGCGTTGGTTTGATTTTTCTTTTAACTTTAAGTACTGGGCAAAGGTGAGATACTGAGGCGGACGATATAGTAAATTACCAACACGCTCATACAAAATATATCGGTTTGATGCAGCATCATATTCAATTGTACGTACCAGGCCCGGAGGGTCGGAACTGAAAATACCCTCCCTGAGCCTAACATTTTTGGGTTGAGCTAAATTGAGGGGCGCATTTTTTTGAGTTGTATCACGCTTAGCGTTCGGAACCGGCTGCTGCGCAAAAGCGCCACCCAGCCCGCCAAAAGCAAGAATTAACAACACACTTATAATAATATTATAAGTAAATATTCTGATCAAAAGTTAAGTCGAAATTTAGACGTAATTATAGGGTTTTTAAAGCAAATTTAATCAGTTGTTCAACGGTTAAATCACTATTATTATTATTCAGCTGCTGATCCAGCACCTTCTCGGCAGCATTTTTTGCAAAGCCCAACATTACCAGGGCGCTAAGTGCTTCATCTTTAGCAGTTTTGTTTATTGGCACAACAGTTAAGGTATCCGGCCCCTCTTTACGTAACTTATCCTGCAGCTCCAAAATTATTCTTTGTGCCGATTTGGGGCCTATCCCTTTTATCCGTTGTATAAGCGAAACGTTGCCGCTTATAATTGCAGCCTGTATTTCAGCAGGTGTTATTGATGACAGCATCATTCGCCCGGTATTAGGTCCTATACCCGAGATGGATATCAGGTGCATAAATAAGCGGCGCTCACCATCATCGGCAAAACCGTACAGGGTGAGCGCATCTTCTTTTACGTGCTGCCATATATAAAGCCTGCAGCTTTCATCGGCTCCAAGCCGCGAGTATGTATTTAACGAAATATTAATATGGTAACCTATGCCCCCGGCATCAATAACCACATGCGACGGACTTTTAAAAACCAGCTTACCACCAATATAATCGTACATAATAATATTATTTCCCTTTAAGTTTATCAAAAATACTCGTCGGCTTTTCTCTACCCGCTTTTGCCTGTGCATCAACAACAGCAATGGTAACCATATTCACAATTTCACGAACAGAGCTACCTAATTGCAATACATGCACCGGCTTTTTAAGGCCCAACAGTATTGGACCAACAGCTTCTGCTCCGCCTATTTCCTGTAATAGTTTATAGGCGATATTACCTGATTCCAGGTTAGGGAATATCAAGGTGTTGGCTGGCGTTCCGGTCAATGTAGAAAAAGGGAAATTATCTTCCAGCAGATCTGAGTTCAGGGCAAAGTTTGCCTGCATATCTCCATCTACTATCATATCGGGATAATTAGCATGCAGGAGTCTTACGGTTTCTCTGGTTTTCTCGGGGATCTCACCTTCGTTTGAACCGAAGTTGGAGTAAGACAGCAAAGCAACCCGTGGCTGAATGTTAAACTGTTTAACAGAACGGTCAATCAATACCGTTATATCTACCAATTCCTGAATGGTAGGGTTTACATTTACCGTGGTATCACCAAAAAACACCGGACCTTTTGATGTTATCATCATATACATACCAGCAACACGGTTTACACCTTGTTCGGTACCGATGATTTGCAATGCCGGTTTAATGGTGGTAACATAGTCTTTGGTTAAACCGGAAATCAAAGCATCAGCCTTGCCAAACTGAACCATGCAGGCACCATAATAGTTACGATCGCTCATCAATTTCTTCGACTCATACAAGGTGATACCTCTGCGCTGACGTTTCTTGTACAGGTATTCCGAGTATTCCTGCATATTCTCGCAGCCATCGCGCGGGTCAATTATCTGCACATCACCAAGATCCAGGTCATTATCACGCATAATCTGTTTTATCTTCTCGATGTTGCCTAATAATATTGGTGTAGCAATACCTTCATCTTTTACTATTTGGGCCGATCTTAAGATCTTATAATTATCAGCCTCGGCAAAAACCACGCGTTTAGGACTTTGCTTGGCCTTAGCGGTAAGGTTACGCAGCAATTTGTCATTTGTTCCCAGTCGTGTTCTCAGCTCCTCGGCATAGGCATCCCAATCGGTTATCACTTTACGTGCAACTCCCGAATCGATAGCCGCTTTGGCAACGGCCATAGATACCTCGGTGATCAATCGCTGATCCATAGGTTTAGGAATAATATAATCCTTACCGAATTTTAGGTTAGTAATATTGTAGGCCAGGTTAACCGCTTCGGGAACAGGCTTTTTTGCCATCTCGGCAATAGCATGCGTAGCAGCTATCTTCATTTCCTCGTTAATGGCTGTAGCCCTTACGTCAAGCGCCCCCCTGAAAATATAGGGGAAACCCAATACATTATTAACCTGGTTAGGAAAATCAGACCTGCCCGTTGCCATGATGATATCTTCGCGGGCTTTAATGGCCAGGTCATAATCAATCTCGGGTACCGGGTTAGCCATAGCAAAAACAACAGGTTTTTTGGCCATTTGCTTCAGCATATCCGGGGTAACTACGTTACCGGCAGAAAGGCCGACAAACACATCGGCATTCTTCATGGCATCATATAATGTTTTGATATCGGTACGGTCGGTAGCAAACTGCATGCGGGTATCATCCAGGTCGGTACGGTCCGGGGTTAATAAACCGTTGATGTCAAACATCACCATGTTCTCTTTTTTAACCCCTAATGAAAGGTACATTTTTGAGCAGGAAACCGCAGCGGCACCAGCACCATTAATTACCATTTTTATTTTATCAAGCTTTTTACCCTGTATCTCGCAGGCGTTCATCAAGGCCGCCCCCGATATGATGGCCGTACCGTGCTGATCGTCATGCATTACAGGGATCTTCATTTCGGCCTTTAGCCTGCGTTCTATTTCAAAACAGGTTGGCGCCGATATATCTTCAAGATTTATGCCGCCGAAGGTTGGCTCCAGTGCCTTTACAATTGTTACAAATTCATCAACACTTTTGGCGTTAACCTCCAGGTCGAACACGTCAATGTCAGCATAAATTTTAAACAGCAGGCCTTTACCCTCCATTACAGGTTTACTGGCCTCGGGGCCGATATTACCTAAACCCAATACGGCAGTGCCATTGCTGATAACCGCCACCAGGTTACCTTTAGCTGTGTATTTATATACATCATCAACATTTTCGGCTATGCGCAAACAAGGCTCTGCAACACCAGGCGAATAGGCCATTGTTAAGTCTCGTTGCGAATTGGTAGGTTTGGTGGGTACTACTTCTATCTTGCCGGGGCGCCCCATTGAGTGGTAATTTAGTGCGTCCTGTTTACGGTTGTTCTTGTTCATCTTATCAAAATTCAAGCGCCCAAAATTACAATTCTTTTTATGGTAACCTGAAATAAAATAGCCCGACTTTGAATCTTGTCAAAATCGGGCTATTCTTTTATCAGATATTATCCTTTGCTTACAGGGCAGTATTGGGGTTAGGGGAAACACTTGCTGAAATATCACCACCGGCTGCAACTCTTATAGTTTGCCCTATAGGCGCACGGTTAGTTTCCAGATTGTTCCAAACTTTAAGATCATGAATTTCAACACCGTACCTATCGGCAATACCTGCTAAAGTTTCGCCTTTTTTTACCTTGTGGTATGCCGGCATCCGGCGTTCGGGTTTGCTGCCTTCAGCATACAGATTAGGATTAGGTGTTGCATTTGTTGTGACTGCCACCGTTGTTTTGGCAGCAGCGGGCCTTGCGGCAAATGTCATTGGCGCTACCGCATCGCCGGCGCTGTTTAGCACATTATATAAAGCTGCAAAATTTTCTTTTGATGTTTGTGGCAGAATAAGCCTGCGCGGCGCGGCCTGTGTGCCATTGATGATTAACCTCCTGTAAGCGGGGTTAAGCATAGCAAGCTCATTTATACCTACATTTAATGCCGCTGCAACGTTACTAAGCGATACAAATTTTTTCACCATCACGGTATCCGTCCGCACCGAAAAACTACAGGCCTGTGCTACTATATTATGTTTTTTATAATAGTTCATCACATAGTTCATGGCTATAAAGGCGGGTACATATCCACGTGTTTCGGCTGGTAAATACTGGCGTATAGCCCAAAAATCACTACCCGGTCCTGCTTTTTCCACAGCATGCTCCACATTACTTTTGCCGCAGTTGTATGATGCTATGGCAAGCAGCCAGTCGCCAAATTCCTGGTAGGCATCTTTTAAGTATGCAGCAGCAGCATAACTTGCCTGTATGGGGTCGCGGCGTTCATCAACGTAGCTGTCCATATTTAAACCATAAATTTTCCCGGTGGTTGACATGAATTGCCACGGCCCGGTAGCCCCAACCCTTGATACCGCGTTAGGATCAAGTTTCGACTCAACTATGGATAGGAATTTTATTTCTTCGGGAATGCCGGCGTCACGGAAAGCTTTTTCATAAATAGGGAAGTAATATTTAGCAAGCCCCGCAACTTGCCCCATTTCATCGCGGTTATGCATGTACAAATCAATGTAGCTTTGCACATATTCATTATAATCAAGCTGTATATCTTTGCGGACAGAATCTAAACGGCGCTTATAAATGCTGCCCTGGGCTCCAATTGGCAAGGGATGATTAATAACCGGCACTATGGTAGTATCAGCATTAACCTCATTGCGGAATACATTAAAACGACCGGCTTGCCGTAAAGATGGAAGCGCGTTGGTATGAATAATATTAATTAGTGAAAGGCAGATGGTAAGCGTAAATAATCTCTTCATTATTTGGATTTGATTAAGTGATGATGCTTCCTGCATCAGATAATTCTCTAAAATATTAATTTTTTAAAGTTTTAAGAAATATTCAGAAAAATCTAACAGTTGATCTTCGTTAAAATGTTTAGTCAATAATTGTAATCCTAACGGCAAACCCTGACTATTATTGCCAGCTGGCAATGATATAGCGGGCACCCCGGCTAATGATGCTTGTACGGTAAAAATGTCATAAAGATACGTTATCACCGGATCTTTTTCTTCGGCACCTATCGGAAATGCGGGTTCGGGCGCTGTTGGAACTAAAATAAAATCGTATTCATCCAGGATTTCCACTGTCTTTTCCCTGATAAGGCGGCGTACTTTTTGCGCCTTGGCATAGTACGCATCATAATAACCTGCGCTTAAAACAAAAGTCCCAAGCATTATACGTCGTTTTACCTCTTTGCCAAACCCTTCGGACCGGGAACGTTTGTACGTTGATTGCAGATCATCTGCCGCCGGGCTTCGGTAACCATAATGTACACCATCAAAACGCGCCAGGTTTGATGACGCTTCGGCTGTGGCCAGTATATAATAGGTTGGTACCAGGTAATCCAGTTGCTCAAAAGCGATAGGTTTTACGGTATGCCCTTCTGCACGTAATTTATCAATATATTTCACCAGCACATCCTTTACTTCGCCATCAACACCCGGGCTTGATATAGACTCCTGCAAATAGGCTATCTTTTTCTTTGCCGGTTTTTCGGTGCTGACAGTAAAAGATGGCACAGGTTGCTGTATTAAAGTATTATCATATTCATCGGGACCGGCCATAACCTCATACAGCAAGGCAGCATCCTCAACAGAACGGGTGATAGGGCCAACCTGGTCAAATGATGAAGCATAGGCAATTATGCCATGCCTGGAAATACGACCATAAGTGGGTTTAAAGCCAATTACACCACAAAATGACGCCGGCTGCCTTACCGAGCCTCCGGTATCGGTACCTATTGCCGCATGGCACATATTGGCCTGCACCGCAACTGCCGATCCGCCTGATGAGCCCCCGGAAACCCTCTTTTGATCTGCATAGTTTTTTACCGGGCCGTAATAGGAATTTTCGTTTGAGCCGCCCATGGCAAACTCGTCGCAGTTACAGCGGCCTATTATCACAACATCCTGGGCAAGCAGGCGCTCAACTATGGTTGATGAATATATGGAAGTGAACCCTTTAAGAATTTTGGATGACGCAGTTACCTGGTGCCCTTTATAGCAAATGTTATCCTTTATAGCGATAACCATACCGGCCAGCTTACCGGCAGTACCATTTTTTATGCGCTCATCAACATTTTTAGCGTTGATTAATGCTTCATTTTCAAACACTTCATTAAAAGCATTTAAATGGGCGTTCTTTTTAATCTCGTCCAAATAATTTTTCACGAGACCCTGAACAGTAATTTCCGCACGCTGCAACCCGCTCTTTATTTCAGTTAAAGAGGAATAAAATTTAGCCATGGGGCTAAAATAAAAAAACTTATCCGTTGAAATAAGAAATTATTTAACAGATAAGTTTATATCTTAAATAAAGCGGCAAAACGGTTAAGCCTTAAGGTATTAAACCTTAGGTTTTTCCTCGGTGCTGCCGTCCTGGTTTTGTGCGTCTTTAAATTCTTTAACGCCTTTTCCTAAACCTCTCATTAGTTCGGGTATTTTTTTACCGCCAAACAGTAAGAGTATTGCCATGATGATCAGAATAATTTCTGGTGCCCCTAAACCCATAATTTCTAAGTTTTATATAAATTAATATTGTTGTTATGATAGAATTCTCTTTTTATCCTGCTTTTGCTTAGCAGTTATTAATGTTTATTAAGGTCGATCTTTGACTCAGTAACAGGCTCCTCATCACTACTTACGTGAATATCCGAAACCGGGATTGTGTACGGAACTTTATTTTCGGCGATAACCGGGTTTGGATGTTGTTCCACACTTTCGGCAACCGGTGTTTCATCAACCGGATGTTCTTCCATAAGCGGTTGCTCATGTTCTTCAATTACCGGTTTTGTAGTAGTTACTTCGCTTTTATCATTAAAACTATTTATCTGGTTGTTAATCTCTCGTTTAACATCCTCTGATGCATCTTTAAAATCACGGATCCCCTTACCAAGGGTACGCGCCATACCAGGAAGCTTTTCGCCTCCAAAAAGCATTAATGCTGCAAAAAGTATCAGTACCATCTCGCCTGTACCAATATTTAAAAATAAAAAAACTGTACTTAACATAGCATTTTTTTTAGGTTACAAATATAAACAATTTAAATATCTTATAGTTTACAACTAATTAGGCGCCAGCCATAATTTAGGATTCATTGGCTCTTTAACTTTATAAACATCAAAGTTCACCTCGGTTTCACCTGTTGACGGATCGGTGGCAACTACGCCTAAAGCTTGTTTGGTACTTACCTTTTGTCCGCGCGCCACACTTACCGATCGTAAATTGCCATACACTGTAAAATACTCGCCATGCTTTATCATCACCAAATATGTACCGCTCACATCAACTACCCTTATCACCTCGCCGTCAAAAACCGCCCTCACCGCGCTGCCTGCATTTGTACGGATGTCAACTCCGGTATTTTCACTTCTGATCCCTTCGGATGTATACACACCAAACCCCTGGGTTATAACTCCATTTGAAACGGGCCATGGCAACCGGCCTTTGTTACCTAAAAAGTCATTTGAAAGCTTAGCCGCCTCGGGCGTGGCGTTCAAATAGCTTGAACTGGTTCGCACTACAGGCTTAGCTGCTACCGGCGCCGGCCTGTTTTCGGCCTTTGCCTTAGCGGCAGCTATCCTTGCCGCTTCTCTTGCCTCGGCTTCGGCCTTTCGCTGGGCTTCTTCAATCTCCCGGCGTATAGCGGCGCTTATCTCCCGGTTGGTTTTAGCAATTTTGTTTTGCACATCCCGCTGCTGCTGCTTTAGCTGGCCTTCATGCTGCGAAAGATCTTTTACCACTTTTACCTGGCTATTCTTCTCTTTACCCAGAGTTTCTTTTTCTTTTTGCTGATCTACCAGCAAAGTGCTTTTTTCCTGTTTGGTTCTGTCAAGTTCGTTTATTTTTACATGCAGTTCTTTTTGCGTACCCTGTATGTAACCGGCCTGCCGCTCACGATAGGTACCAAACTGTTGTAAATACTTTAAACGTTTGTAGGCCTGGTTAAAATCTTTAGAAGCAAAAATAAACATCAGTTTATTATAAGCACTTTGATTGCGATAGGCAAAAAGGACCATAGCAGCGTACTCTTTTTTTAGCTGATCCAACTGGCTTTGTAAACTATGTACAGTATTATTACTCTCAGAGATCTGGTTATCTAAATTTCTTACTTCGGAGTTGATGATATTGATCTTTTCTTCACGAAGGCTGATCTGCGCCTTTAACAGGCTTAATTGTTTTAGGGTAGCCCTTTTATTGCTTGAAGTTTCCTGGTAATCCTTATTAAGCTGTTCCAGCTCTTCAGATAATTTATCGCGCCTTCGCTTTAATTCCTGACTGCTTTGGGCATGCACATCAACCGCGATAAATACTGCTATAATAAAGAGAGCTGCTTTTAAAAATTTCATCAAACAAAAATAGGAATTATTTGGACGGCTCATACCTGTCAGGAATACTAAATGGATACTCCTGTTGCTGATCAAAATCAACCTTGGTATAATGCAGGTTTACTTTTATTTTTTTATCTTTTACTACCGATGCGATATTTATTTGCGATGGCAGGATACGGTTATTGGCCTGTATAAAGGTGTTATTAGCAACCTGTAATGATTGCCCCTGGCTTTGGCTATCCAGGTTTGTTTGTGTAACTTTATTATCGGCCCCAATAACAAGTTTATAAACCAGGTCTTCAAGATCACCGCTCAAGGTGGTATTTCCGGTCACAGTAATAATGTCTGCTTTTTCATTAAGCAATTCGGGAATGGCATTACCTACCAATAACGATTCAAGTGTTTTATAATTAACCTGTTTGCTGGCGTACGTATATATGTAGCTAAATGGTCGCTTAAGGTACACACCGTCCAACCTGTTTATCATCAGTATGCTATCGGGTGTAATAACCGCGCGGGCAACTTCAACACCCAGTATAGCTGTAATAGATACCCATATTTTTTTATCCTTACTGATGCGTATATTCAGTGTTACATCATTGCTGTTGCCATTAATATCCAGGTTAGTTTTTGCCTTACCGGCAAACGTGTTAAAATTTAACTGCTGGGCTCTTATCGCGGCAAGTTTGCTGGCTTTACTATCTACAGCTTTTACTGCCGCATCGGCTTTGCGGGCAACTAAAACCTGCTTACGGGCTTTACAACTTACCATTGCAAGTAAGCAACAAACTACCAGTAATTTATTCAATATATTTCTTTTCATTTATTTTACGATCTAAAACCGGAGATTGTTCTCCGTAGCCTTTGGCTTTCTTCCAGTTTTGCACAGCAGCATCGGTATTACCTAAGTAAAACAAAATATCGCCATAATGTTCATATTTAACTGCACTATTATCCTTATCGTGCGCCAATGCCTTCTCCATCCACAATTTAGCCTCCGGATATTTCTTTTGCATAAATAATATCCATGCATAGGTATCTTCAAACGATGCGGTATTAGGCTGCAATTGGTTAGACCGGGCCGACATTTGCGCCGCCTTATCTAAAGCTTCATTTCTTAACGATAAATAGTATGCATAATTGTTTAGGGTATAAGCATTATCAGGATTAACAGCCAAGGCCTTATCATAAGCGTCATCAGAGCTTTTGTTATTTTTCAGGTCGTGATAACAATCTCCTAATAAAGAAAAACTTAGCGAAAGTAGTTCCTTATCCTGAATTTCTAATGAAGTTGCATTTTTAACATAACCCAGCGCTTTATTAAAATCTTTCTTCTGCGCCCAGGCCACACCTACCAGGTAATTCATCCAGGCCTGGTTAGGGAACAATGAAAGCGCGTTTTCGCCATCCTTAACAGCGCCTTCCAAATCGTTTTGACTTAGTTCAATGCGTACCAGTTGTTCATGTACAGCATATACCTGCCCATCCAGTTCAATTGATTTTTTATATGCCGCTTTGCCTTCTTTCAACTTATCGCTTTGCAGCAACATATCGCCATACATGGCAAAGGCTTTGCTATCGCTTGTGTGCGTAATAGTTAATATCCTACTTAATTCAAGGGCGCTTGCTTTAGCATTGGGATCTGGAAATTTGGGGTAGTAACCTGTAATTATTCTTATTTTTTGGTCGATGTTAACGTCCGGTATCGCAAAGGCCAATTTAAGCTCATCAAAACAGGCATCGTTATTTTTTTTATCACGATAAATATCGGCAAGCGCCAGGTGAACCATCCCGTTAGCCGCATCGAGTTTTTCGGCCTGTAATAAAACCTTTAAAGCTTTATCGCCTAATCCATTGGAATTATAAATTTCTGATAACAGCAAATAATAACGCATCTGGCCGGGATTGGCAGCTATAGCTTTTTCAATATCGCCGGCGGCCTGGTCAATCTTACCTTGTTTTAGATAGATTTTTTCGCGATTGCCCAGCAGATCGTCAGTCATACCGGTAATTTGCTCCAACTGGTCGTAAACTTTTAGTGCATCATCGTACCTTTTCAATTGAAGGTAAGTGTTGGCCTTATCAAAATAATAATCGGGTTTATCCGGATTGATATGAATAAGCTGATTAAATACATTTTCAAGTTTGCCAAAATTGTTGCTTTTTTCGTAGCTATCAGCAAGCGCTACCCAATACCATTCGTTATCGGGCTTTATTGCAACCGCACGCTCCAGCAGCGGCTGGGCACCGGCATAATCATTCTGTATTTTTTTTAGATTGGCCAATTCATAAAGTGAGGCATCATTTTGCGGGTCAGCCTGAATTACGCGCTCAAACAATTCAGAAGCATGCTTCAAATTTTCAACCGTTTTTTCGCGCAGGGCCGAAAAGAACAACTGTTTAACCTCCATACTATCGAGTGAGGTCATGGGTTTTGAAGCAGTTTGCTTCTGAGCAAAAGCAGGGATTTGGAGAAGAAGGACAAAGGACAAAAGACAAAAGACAACGCCACTATTATAATAAGCGCCAATCCTGTTTTTTGAACCATATTTTAATCCCGTATTCTGCATATTCTTATCTAAGTTAACCCTTTTTCTGCCTGATCGTTTTGTCCCTCTACTTCAGTCCGATTCCTGTGTGTCCAAATCCACCTTCGCCCCGGGTAGTATCGTTTAATACCTCTACCTCGTGCCAGTTCACAGTTTCATGTTTAGCTACCACCATCTGGGCTATCCTATCGCCGTTATTAATTTCAAACACATCAGCACCCAGGTTAATAAGCAATACCTTTATCTCGCCCCTGTAATCGGCATCAATAGTTCCGGGCGAATTTACAATGCCGATACCGTGTTTAAATGCCAGGCCACTTCGGGGTCTTATCTGTGCTTCAAAACCAACCGGCAATTCAATATGTAAACCTGTTGGTACCAGTTTACGTTCCATTGGTTTAAGCAGGATAGTTTCCTCAACGCTGGCCCGCAGATCCATACCCGCGGCATGGGCTGTTTCATAAGCAGGTAAACTATTTTTCGATCTGTTAATTATCCTAATGGTCATCTTTTAAATATAATTTTTAATTCGTTGCGTTCAAAATAAAATGCGGCTAAAGCAAATAACAGAAAAAGCCCGTTACCCACAAATATATTCCTGTTGAATACCGTGAACGATAAAAACACCAGCACCACTGATACTATAATATAAGCCAGGTTCTTTTTCAGATTATAAGGGATTGGGTAGTTTTTTTGCCCCCACAAGTATGATAGCACCATCATGGTAGCATAAGCCGCCAAGGATATCCAGGCCGAGGCCATATAACTGTATTTTGGAATAAAGAACCAATTTAAAGTAATGGTTAATATAGCGCCGAT
The DNA here is from genome assembly GCF_056400585.1 of Mucilaginibacter sp. P5_A6. Lineage (NCBI taxonomy): Bacteria > Pseudomonadati > Bacteroidota > Sphingobacteriia > Sphingobacteriales > Sphingobacteriaceae > Mucilaginibacter > Mucilaginibacter sp. P5_A6. Next base: position 69,500 of record NZ_JBFUKZ010000004.1, read on the forward strand.
GCCCGATATATATAATCCGTATTTGGTTTGATCTGACAGTTTATACCAAACTGACAGGTTCATGTAAATGCCTAAACTTAAGTACCCAAACAGCAGTAACGGCACCACACCCAAACCCGACCAGTATATGTTATCGGCCGTATGTTTGCCCAAAATAATTACCGCTAAAATATTAACGTTTGCAGTAAGCGCTACGCATATCAAAGCAACAGTAATTACAAAATAAGTCATGATACGGGCATATGTTTCGCCTGCATTTTTATTTTTTGAATGACTAAAAAAGAAAGGTTCGGCACCTAAACGGAAAGCCTGTACAAAAATACTCAGGAACAAAGCTATTTTAGCGCATGTTCCGTAAATGCCAACCTGCTGATCACCAATGGCATGTGGAAGCATCTGCTTAAGCATTACCTTATCTATTGATTCGTTGATGATGAATGAAATATTTGCGATCAATATAGGCCAGCTGTATACAAACATTTCTTTGAATATAAACAGATCAAACTTAAGTTTCAGCTTTAATATTTCTGGTAACAGCAAAAAGATGGTTAGTATACTGGCTATGGCGTTAGCTAAAAAAACATAGCCAACCCAGTGCGGCCTGTACCAGCTTGCTATCCATTGCGCGCCTGGCAGTTGGTGATTAATTATAAATGGCAGGCCAAAGAGGAAAAACAAATTAAGCAGCATTACAAACAAAATGTTAGTACACTTTATAAAGGCATATTTAACAGGTCTTCCGTCTGCACGGATCTTAGCGAAAGGTATCACGCAAAAAGCATCGGCAACCAGTATGATGAGAAAATTTTTAACATAAAAAGTGTAGTCTGCATGGTCCTTAGTCACTCCCGCCTGTGTATATTCAATAATGTTATCCAAAAAAAGAAAGCTGAACAATAGGAAAACTAATGAAACTGCTATAACTGCACCAAAAGCGTTATTATAAACCTGCTGCTTATTATCAGATTTTTTTTGCAGATACCTGAAATAGGTTGTTTCCATGCCAAATGCCAATATCGCATTAACAATAGAAGCATTACCATACAAAGTTGTGAAAATACCAAGGCCACCTACAGGCAGCGTTCGGGTGTAAATTGGCGTAAGCACAAAATATATCATCCGGGAAATGATGGTGCTTAGACCGTATATGGCTGTTTGCCCTGCAAACTTTTTAGCGGTTGACAATGTATTTATTTAATGAGGTAAATGATAAAGCCCGTAATAATTATAAGCGCTTTTTTACAACCTCAAAATTACGATAGTTTTTTAATTCGTCCTCATGGGTTTCAACAGAAGTAACCTGGGCATCTTCCGGCCCTTCGTTACACCAATCTATAAACATTTCAATGATTGTATCGTCGGCTTCGGCTTCAATGTAAACATCGCCATTGGGTTCATTTTTAACAAATCCCCGCACGCCCAGCTGATCAGCTACCGCCTTGGTTGCTTTACGATAAAATACACCCTGAACTTTGCCTTTAACTATAATATTGAGATGTTTCATCAATTTGAGGATTTGGTAATTTGAAGATTTGAAAATTCAGCTGTAAAGTTCTTCATTTTCAAATTACCAAATCTTCAAATTTTCAAATTTAAATTAATCTCTTAACTTTTGATTCGGGTGTTATCTTCAAGCCATCCAAACCCGTTATTAAATTAAGGCCGGGTGTTTTCCCTGGCTGTAATGAGCCTTTCTCGTCATCAATACCCAGAAACTCGGCCCCGTTAAGCGTACCCCATTCTATTAACCGCTGTGTACTTATTGCAGGAAATTTTTTTTGAATAGTGCGCATTTCGCTCAGCATACACAGACTATTGTTTGATGCCAGGCTGTCGGTACCCAGGGTAATGTTAAAGCCCTGATCAACAAACAGCTCTATTTTAGGTAGTTTACCCTCTATATACAAATTGGCATTGGGGCAAAAACACCAGTTTACTCTACGGTCGAAACGTTTGATGAAATAAATATCCTTTAAATTGGTGCAGGTATTATGCACCAGCAAAACCTTTTGTTTATTGGTTAACAATGGGATAATGGATTGCATAGAGTTACGGGCCTGCGGCTTAAAGTAGCCAATATCAATACCAAAATGCTTATAAAGCTCAAGAAATCCCCCCAGTTTGTACCTGTAAAACTTATTTTCGTCCTCGCATTCCTGGTTATGGATGCTAATGAGGTTATGGCCCTCTTCGCTGTGCTTCCTGATCAGCTTAAACAATTCTTTTGACACTGAATAAGGCGCGTGCGGGGTTATTGAGCATGGCATTGGCTTAAACTCATTAAGCAGAGTCACAGCTTTATCAAAAACCTCGGTGGCATTTTGCGGTAAAAAACCAAAGGTTTCTACAAAGGTATGATAGTACAATTTACTTTTAGCCTTAACCGGGATGCTGAAATTGGTATTGGATATATCGCCTACGGCAACAATACCATTATCATACATTTCCTGATCGGCCATTTCGATGGCGTCCTCCACCAGCTTTTGGTCGGAGTTTCTGAAGGTCTGAATATCTTTTATAAAAGAAACCAGCCCATTGCCGGTGTTTATTTTTTCTTTTAAATGTGATAGTTCTGTATGGCAGTGGGTGTTTACAAACCCGGGGCAAATAATACCATTAATTTGTTCAATAGGGCCATCTGGAGGGTTGCGGTGATCAGTAACTGAGATGATCTTGCCCAAATCATCAACTGTAACAATTCCATTCTTAACAGGATCGGCATAAACGGGGAAAACGTAATCGGCTTTAAAACTTTTCATTCAAATTTAAAATTGGGGTAGCATCTCATCACGTTTTTATTCAGAACACTTCTTTGCGCAGGGTATTTACAATTAACTTTTAATTATTGTTTTATTCTACCAAAAGAATGACTTTAAAAAAAGACAGATTTTTTTAAATTTAAGTACTTTTGCAATGTGAACAATACAAAAGGTAAAATTGACATCCGAAGCCTGAGTTTGAAAGCCTTACAGGAGCATTTTATCCGAATGGAGGAAAAAAGCTTCCGGGCTAAACAAGTTTATGAATGGCTTTGGAAAAAATCGTGCTTCTCTTTTAACGAGATGAGCAATATTTCAAAAGAACTTCGTACTAAACTGGATGAAAACTTTGTTATCAACAACGTTAAAATTAACACATCGCAGATTAGTGCTGATAAAACTATAAAAAATTCTTTTATTTTACACGATACTCACCTAATTGAGGGTGTTTTAATTCCAACACCGGGCAGAATGACTGCTTGTGTGTCGTCTCAGGTGGGCTGTAGCCTCACATGTAAGTTTTGTGCAACAGGATATATGGACCGTAAAAGGAATCTGAATCCCGATGAAATTTACGATCAGGTGGTACTTATTGACCAGCAGGCGCGCGAAAACTATGGCATCCCTTTATCCAACATTGTATACATGGGCATGGGCGAACCATTGCTCAATTACAAAAACGTAATGGATTCAATAGAGCGTATCACTGCCGAGGATGGCCTTAACATGTCGCCAAAAAGAATAACAGTATCCACTGCCGGTATTGCCAAAATGATTAAAAAACTGGGCGATGATGAAGTAAAATTCAACCTGGCCCTGTCATTACACGCCGCTAATGACGAAAAGCGCAATACCATAATGCCTATAAACGAGCAAAACTCTTTAAAAGCACTTGCCGAAGCGCTGAAATACTACTACGCCAAAACCAAAAACCCGGTAACATATGAGTACATCATTTTTGATGGGGTTAATGATAACATCCAGGATGCTATGGAGCTTGCAAAATTTTGCAAACACCTGCCCTGCAAGGTGAACATTATTGAATACAACCCTATTGCTTTTGCCAGCTATGTTAACGCCAACGAAGATAAAGTAGAGATATTTGCAAATTACCTCATAAAACAAGGCATCAATACGCACCTACGCCGTAGCCGGGGTAAGGATATTGACGCGGCCTGCGGACAACTGGCAATCAAAGAAAAGGCTAAAGTTGTCGAAGTTTAAAAAATCTGCCTTAAATTAATGGCATGAAATTACCAGGCGGTTACCTTGCCGATTTTGTTGCACTGTTATTTCCTCAACTTTGCCCTGCCTGCAATGCCAGCCTGGTTGCCCATGAGCATATTATTTGTTCTGATTGCCGCTACAATTTGCCTTATACCAACTTCCACACCCAACCCGATAATATTGTTGCGCAACAGTTTTATGGCAAAATAAACATTGAAGCTGCTTATGCCCTTTACTTTTTTAATAAAGGTGGCAACGTACAAAACCTGATGCATCATTTTAAATATAGCGGTATGAAACAAATTGGAAACCTGGTAGGAAACATAGCAGGCAACCAGCTAAAAGAGAACCCGGTTTTTAACAGTGTAGATTACATAATTCCTGTGCCTCTCCATAAAAAACGACTGAAAGAACGCGGGTACAATCAAAGCGCATGTTTTGCAGAAGGGCTGGCAGAAAAAATAGACGCGGGTGTTGAATTAGATAATTTAATACGCAGGATTGCAACAAGCACCCAAACCCATAAATCGCGCTTTGCCAGGTTTGAGAACATGCAGGAAGTATTTGCAGTTGCCAAACCCGAAAGGCTGGCTGGCAAACATATTTTACTGGTAGATGATATTGTTACCACCGGATCGACACTGGAGGCATGTGGGATAGAATTATTGAAAGTGCCGGGATTGAAGCTAAGTATTGCCACAATTGCCTATGCCGTGTAGCGCCTTGCTAATTTCAGCCAAAAGCTGAGGCCGTGTATACCACGAGTTGGAAACTCACGGCAACTGCTATCTTTTACTCCCCCCTTCAAGGGGTTGGGGGGCCTATTGGTGCTGGTACCTGCTTAATTTCTCGTAAAGCACTTTTGGGTCAAATGGTTTTAGGATATAATCGTTCATACCGGCATTACCTATTTCGCCCATTTGGTTACTAAGCATTGATGCTGTTAGGGCTATAATCGGTAATTGTTGAAAATAGGTTTCAGGATTTGAGCGGATCACCTGGGTTGCTTCCAGGCCGCCCATTTCGGGCATATGAATATCCATTAGTACCACATTGTAGTTTTTATTGGCCAGTATCTTATTTACTGCCTCAATACCATTCTCGGCAAAATCAGCATCCGCGCCCCACCTTTTTAGTATCTTATTGATCAATAACCGGTTAATCTGGTTATCATCAACTACCAAAACATTAATTTTCAGTCCTTCTTCCACGTTGTTATTATTGCTGTTCAATTCGTTATCTGCTTTGCTAAAGGTTATCGTGAACCAAAAAACCGACCCCTGACCGGGTACACTATCCACATTTATTCTTGAATCGTGCAGCTCAATCAGGCGTTTACTTATGGCCAATCCTAAACCTGTACCCCCATATTTGCGCGTAGTGTCAGTTTCGGCTTGCTTAAACTGTTCAAATATTACATTTACTTTATCAGCGGCAATCCCAATTCCTGTATCTGTTACCGAAAACCTTATCCTTACATCCTTCTCGCTTTCCTGTATAACTTTCAAATCGATATTTACACCGCCTGTATTTGTAAACTTAATCGCATTACTTACCAGGTTTAATAATATCTGACTTAAACGGGTACGATCTCCTATTATAATTTGAGGTACGGCATCATCTATCGTTTTGCTAAGATAGATATTTTTTTCGGCAGCTTTGTATTGTAGTGAGCTGCTGATACTTTGAACCAGGTCGTGGATGTCAACCCTTACTTTTTCAAGTTCAACATTGCCCGTCTCCATTTTTGCAAAATCCAGCACATCATTTATCAGTGTTAATAAATTTCCGGCAGAAAATTTCAGTATTTCAAGGTTTTCTTTTTGCGACTCCAGCGGACCATCCTCCAACAACAGGTGCGACATTCCAATAACGGCATTTAATGGCGTACGTATCTCATGGCTCATTACAGATATAAACATATCCTTTGCCCGGCTCAGTTGTAATGCCTCCTCTTTGGCTGCAATTAGTTCTATTTCGGCTTTCTTTTTGGCCGTAATATCAATAATTACCTCGACATACTTATCAACTTTGCCATGCCTATCCAGTATCACCGAATTGATGACCGAAACCCATAATGGCTGTCCATCTTTTCGATAGATAAGAAGATCGACCTCAAATGATTGTTTATTTTTTGAAAGCTCACGAGCCCGTTGAATAATGGCAACATCAGTAAGTGCCCCCTTTAGCACATCGCCAAGGTGATTGCCTTTTACTTCATTTATATCATATCCGGTAATTCCTTCAAATGCTTTATTTACCCATTCAACCTGGCCATCGCAGTTGTTTATAACAATGCCGCTGGTAACTTTGCTGGCTACCAATGACAATAAGGTAAGCTCCTCCTCATTTTTTTTGCGTTCGGTAATATCAACCATAACGCCAATTTGCCGTTCAACTTTTCCAGCCTCATTAAATACCGGACTGTTTGATAAAAAGATCCATATTGGTGTACCATCCTTTTTGTACACCTTCATTTCAACCTCGTAAGGCCTGTTTTCCTTCACGGCTTGCACCGCGCTCTCAAATACTGTAAGGTCGGTATCTTCCCCTATAAKTGCGGAGCCAATTGCTTTTCCTTCCAGTTCGGCAAAGGAGTAACCTATAATATTCTCCTGCGCTTCATTCATCCATAAAATCCTGCCCCGTATGTCGCGTATAAAAATACCGCTTGGCGATTTCCTGGCCGCGAAGGATAAAACTTCAAGATCCTGTTCAATTTTTTTGCGGGCTGATATATCAATGATCACCCTTATAAGCTTATCAACCTCACCTTCGTTGTTACGTATAACCGAATTAACTACAGTTATCCATAAAAGCGCTCCATTTTTAGTGGTTATTAAAAGTTCAGCCTCGTACGATTCTTTATTTTTTATCGAGGCCTGTAATTTCGCTTCAGCAACAGGGTCAACAACTTTACCCTTCAGTGTAGCACCAAGATATTTATGCTCAACATCGGCAAGGTTAAAACCGGTAATATGCTCAAAGGCATGGTTTACCCAAACAACTTCGTCGGCAGCGTTACTTATTACCACGCCATTGCTCACCTTGCTTGCCACCAATGCCAGTTGTTCCAGTTCATGCGAAATGCGTTTTTGATAACTTACATCCCGGCCACTGGCAAACCATTTGTTTCCATTAAAAGTAACCGACCAGGCTATCCATTTTATATCTTTTGCAGGCGTTAATACTACAGTTTCAATATCAAATTTGTGTTGCTGTTTGAGCAAGCCGGCTTCAAGCTTTTTTAATGTTTTAACTTTTTCTTCTTGTGGGAAATAATTCCAGATGGGCTGCCCTATTATTTCCTGCGGGCTATAACCTAAAATAGATTTTGCAGAATGGTTTACCTGTTCGATATTAAAATGCCTGTCCATAATGCAATGAACATCCGGCGAACTGTCAAACAAATCGTAAAATTCCTTGTAGCGAACCAGACTTTGCTCCAGTTCATATTTTTGCTTACGTAGCGTAAGGTGCGACATGACATCATCGGCCAGGGTACGCAAAGCATCTCGTTGCTCATTGCTGAGCTTACGGGAGACCGTATCAATAACGCAAAGGGAACCCAAACGGTAGCCATCGGGATCAATGAGGGGAGCGCCGGCGTAAAACCTAACATTTTGACCAGTTACAAATATATCATTTCTAAAATCATCATCCTCAGATACGTCATCTATCTCAAGAACCTCATCATTTAAAATGATTTTATTGCAAAAGGCACCAGCACGGGGTATTTCCTCCTTACTGGTGCCAAATTTCGATTTGAACCATTGCCTGTCACCATCTATCAGGGATATCAAAGCAATGGGCACATTACATATATATGATGCCAAACGGGCAATGGCATCGTATTCGCTTTCGGGCAAGGTATCCAGCACATGGTATGATTTTAACGCTTCTAAGCGCCTTTCTTCATCATTTATAAATCCATGTTGCCTGTTTGTCATTATTTATTCCGAGCCGTTCTCGCGGTACAACGGATAGTCGTACATCAGCTTGTGGACCTTTTTACGGATTTTCTTGATAGAATGTTCGTTTTCCGGATCAGAAATCACTGCATCTATCAGTTCCACAATCACTTCCATTTGCTTCTCCTTCATCCCACGGGTTGTGATTGCAGCGGTACCCACACGAATACCTGAAGTTACAAAAGGCGACTTATCGTCATAAGGAACCATGTTTTTATTAACAGTAATATCTGCAGTAACCAAAGCATTTTCGGCAGCTTTACCGGTAATATTTTTATTTCGAAGATCTATCAGCATCAGGTGATTATCTGTACCACCGGATATGATCTGGTAACCACGCGCAACAAAAGCCTCGGCCATAGCTTCGGCATTCTTTTTAACCTGAACAACGTATTTCATGTAGCTATCGCTCAAAGCCTCGCCAAAAGCAATGGCTTTAGCAGCGATAATATGCTCAAGGGGGCCGCCCTGTGTGCCTGGGAACACCGCCATATCTAATAATGACGACATCATTCTGATCTCGCCTTTTGGCGTTTTTACACCGAAAGGATTTTCAAAATCTTTACCTAACAGGATCAAACCACCACGCGGGCCACGTAATGTTTTGTGAGTTGTTGTAGTAACAATATGGCAATGCGGCAGTGGATCTTTCAACAAACCACGGGCAATAAGGCCAGATGGGTGCGAAATATCAGCCAGTACCAAAGCACCAACTTCATCGGCAACTGCACGAATAAATTCATAATCCCAATCGCGCGAGTAAGCCGATGCGCCGCAAATGATCAATTTTGGTTTTTGCTCTAAAGCTACTTTTTTGAGTTGCTCATAATCAATCAACCCGGTTTCTTTTACCACCCCATAAAAATGCGGCTCATATAATTTACCAGAAAAATTCACCGGCGAACCATGTGTGAGGTGACCACCATGAGAAAGATCAAACCCTAATATTTTATCGCCAGGTTGTAAACAGGCCAGCATTACGGCGGCATTTGCTTGCGCGCCCGAATGGGGCTGTACGTTTGCCCACTCGGCATTAAACAATTGCTTGGCACGCTCAATGGCAATGGTTTCAATTTCGTCAACCACCTCGCAACCGCCATAATAGCGTTTACCCGGTAAACCTTCGGCATATTTGTTGGTAGCAACAGAACCTGCCGCTTCCATTACCTGTCGGCTTACAAAATTCTCAGATGCTATCAGTTCAATGCCCTCCTCCTGGCGTTGCTGCTCTTCATCCAACAACTTAAATATCAGTTTGTCTCTTTTCATTGTGTATTTTTAACGGCGCTAAGTTAGCTAAAAAGATAGATTTGAGATGTGAGATATGAGATTTGAGACGGAACTAATTTGAGATTTTACGTGCAACTAAATCAGCACAATATAATTTGCTGTTCAGGCACTTATAACCAATATGTTTTTGTTATAAACTTATCTTCCATTTACCAAAACAGATTTGAGATTATAGTGTCTTGTCGAAGTAGAAATAATCCACCGTCCGGTTTCATGTCTAATATCTCAAATCTCTTTAGACGAGATCCAAAAGTTATTATACCCCAGTCCTATTTGTATATCAATCAGCTCTTGCTGCAGCATTTCAAGTACTGCTAAAAAGTTGTATACAAAATGCACCTTGTTTTCTGATTCTTTAGCCAAAGCTTTAAAATCGAGCATTTTGTTAATCTTCAACAAATCGGCAACCGCTTTCTTCTGCTTTTCAATAGTGTAGGGGTATTGCTCAACAGTGTGCTTTACCTCTTCGCTGCGGTTAAGATAGTTACGCATCAGGCGCTCATGTACCATCATTAATTTATACAGCGTTATTTCTGATAATTCCTCGCCGGGTAAAACTACTTTTTCAACCTGTTCCAGATCGTGTTTGATGTTGCCGCGTTTTTCCTGTTTAAATCTTTCGTCTTCATAAGGGCGCAGCTCTTCGCACAGTTCCTTAAACTTTTTATATTCTATAAGCTTCCTTATCAGGTTCTCTTTGGTATCAGTATCATCGCCTGCATCTTCAGCCTCATACCGGGGCAACAGCATTTTTGCTTTTATGCGCATCAGCGTAGCTGCAACAAATATAAATTCACTGGCCAGCTCCATGTTAAGGCTGGTCATCTGGTGAATGTAGTTCAAAAAATCATCGGCAATTTTGGCAATGGGGATATCATGAATATCAAGTTCATCCCGCTCAATAAAAAACAGCAGCAAATCAAACGGGCCTTCAAACTGGGGTAATCTTATGGCAAAGCTGTCGTCGGTCATATTTGTAGCAACAAAAGTAAGGGCTGAGAATCAAGAAACAAGAATCAAGAGGCAAGATTTTTGAATAATTTATTAAGAAACAAACAATTAAACCCTTTTCCTGATACCTGATTTTAATCTCCTGACTCTTTACCTCAAACAATTAATACATTTTGATGTACTTTATTTATAAATAATTAGCTTACTTTGTAGGTTAAATACTCTTACGAATGTCTATGCAGGTACCGGCCGGAGATTTATTATCGAAAATAAATTACCCCTCTGATTTAAAGCAACTTAATGAAGACCAACTTGAAAAAGTTTGTCAGGAGCTACGCCAGTACATTATTGATGTGGTATCAGTAAATGGCGGTCACTTTGCTGCCAGCCTTGGCGTTGTGGAGCTCACAGTAGCCCTGCAATACGTTTTAAACACCCCTTATGACCAGTTAGTATGGGATGTAGGCCACCAGGCTTACGGCCATAAAATACTAACCGGCCGGCGCGAGGCTTTTCATACCAACAGAATTTATAAAGGCATTAGTGGGTTTCCAAAACGATCTGAAAGCGAATATGATACTTTTGGTGTAGGGCACTCCTCTACTTCCATATCTGTTGCTTTGGGCATGGCCGTTGCATCGCATTATAAGGGTGAGACCGACAGGCAGCATGTTGCCGTAATTGGCGATGGCGCCATGACTGCCGGGATGGCTTTTGAAGCGCTTAACCACGCAGGTATCGAAAACTCAAACCTGCTGGTGATCCTGAATGACAACAACATGTCTATCGACCCTAACGTGGGTGCCTTGAAGGAATATCTTACCGATATTACTACCTCCAAGCCTTACAACCGTTTTAGGGATGATATTGCCCATGTGCTGGCCAAACTATCGGCCATAGGCCCGGATGCGTTCAGGATTGCTCAAAAATTAGAAAAAAGTATAAAAGGAACATTGCTTAAACGAAGCAACTTTTTTGAAGCCTTAAAATTCAGATATTTTGGACCTATTGACGGGCATGATGTAAACCACCTGGTAAGGGTTTTAAAAGACCTGCGCAATATACCCGGCCCTAAAATATTACATTGTGTTACTACCAAAGGTAAAGGCTATGCCCTTGCCGAAAAGGACCAAACCAAATGGCATGCGCCAGGCTTATTTGACAAAATAACCGGCGAGATCAAAAAAACAAAACAAGAGAAGCCGCAGCCTCCTAAATACCAGGATGTGTTTGGTATTTCTATAATCGAACTTGCCGAGCAGAACCCTAAAATTATGGGTATTACCCCAGCTATGCCATCAGGATGTTCATTAAACCTGATGATGAAAGCTATGCCTAACCGGGCATTCGACGTAGGTATAGCCGAACAACACGCCGTTACGTTTTCGGCAGGCCTGGCTACCCAGGGTTTAATACCATTTTGTAACATATACTCCAGCTTTATGCAAAGGGCATATGACCAGGTGATCCACGATGTGGCCATACAAAAGCTCAACGTAATATTTTGTTTGGACCGTGCCGGTTTTGCCGGTGCCGATGGGCCAACCCACCATGGCGCTTATGACCTGGCTTATATGCGCTGCATCCCCAACATGACGGTATCGGCCCCGATGAACGAGGAAGAACTGCGCAACCTGATGTATACTGCCCAGCAGGATAACATGGGGCCGTTTGTGATAAGGTACCCACGTGGTAACGGAGTGATGGTTGATTGGCAACGCCCTTTTAAAGCTATACCTGTTGGTAAGGGACGTAAGATTTGCGACGGGGAGGATGTGGCCATACTATCGATAGGCGCTATTGGCAACGAAGTTGTAAAAGCAACTGCCGTTTTAAATACAGAAGGCTATTACCCTGCGCATTATGACCTTCGTTTTGTAAAACCGCTTGATGAGGCTTTGTTGCACGATGTGTTCAGGAAGTTTGATAAAGTAATCACCGTTGAAGATGGCTGTCTTGAAGGCGGTATGGGCAGTGCAGTGTTGGAGTTTATGGCAGATAACGGTTACCAGCAAACACAGGTAAAACGACTGGGGATACCTGACAGAATAGTTGAGCACGGCGAACAACCCGAACTTTGGGCCGAGTGCGGCTTTGATGCCCATGGTATAGCTAAACAGGTTAAGAGCTTAGGTGCCCAGAGGAGTGCGCATACGATAGCATCGTAAAACTTTATTCAGATCGTCATTCCCAAGACTAAATTCGCCGATTCCTGTAACTTAAATCTATAATCAGCATCTTAAAGGGCATAAAAACATCCTATGTCCTTAGTCATAAAAAATCTTACCAAGCAATACAGTAAACAGAAAACCGGACTTTCCGATTATTCCATCACTATTGAAAAAGGGGTATTAGGCTTGCTTGGCCCTAACGGAGCCGGAAAATCAACCCTAATGAAAATTATTGCAACCATCAGCAAACCTACTTCCGGATCACTTTTTTTAGATGGTGAAGATATTGTTGTCAATCCCGATCGAATTCGCAAAATACTTGGTTACCTGCCACAGGACTTTGGCGTTTACCCTAACCTTAACGCTTATGAATTTTTAGAATACATAGCCGCCATGAAAGGCGTAGGCGGTAAAGATCTGCGCAAGCGAATAGATCTGCTGCTGGAGGGCGTTAATTTAACAGCTGATGCCAAACGCCCGATAGGTACTTACTCAGGTGGGATGAAACAGCGTATTGGCATTGCACAAGCTATGCTTAATGATCCTAAGGTGCTGATTTTTGATGAACCTACCGTAGGGCTCGACCCGGAAGAACGGGTAAGGTTTCGCCAGCTGATTTCTGATTTAGCTAACGATTGCATCATTATCCTTTCTTCACACATTGTATCGGATATTGAAACGATTGCCGATGAGGTGGCCATCATGAAAAACGGCACCTTGCTAAATAAAGCCACGCAGCATGATATTATTAAACTGGTTGAAGGCAAGGTGTTTGAGGTGCTATTGAACAATGATGAGATTGCCACAATAAGAACCAAACAGCAGGTCATTGATACCAGCAGGCAAAAGGACAAAACACGGGTTCGGTTTATTACAAAAGCCGACCAACGAGAATCAGGTGCTGTAGCGGTTAATGCAACTTTAGAGGATGCTTATTTGTTTTTAACACAAAATAGCCTAAAGTAATGAAGCACACTTTCAGCATCATAAAAGCTGATTATCTGCAACGCACACGCAGTTATGCTTTTCTAATTACTTTGGCCGTTACTTTTTACGCGGCCTACTCTTTTGTACCACCGCCTACTGCATCATATACCACACTAAATGTTGTTGGCTTTAAAGGGGTTTACAACTCTGCATGGGTGGGTTACGTTTCGGGGATGATGACGGCAATCATGCTTACATTGTATGGCTTTTTTTTGGTGAATGGCGGCATTAAAAAAGATATTGATACCGAAGTAGGTTTAATTATTGCCACTACACCTATCACCAACTTTGGTTACCTGCTCAGCAAATTTTTCAGCAATTTCCTGGTGTTGCTTACCATCGCCGGCTGCACTTTTTTGGTTAGCTTGGTTATGTTTTTTGTGCGTACCAGCGGTTCAACTTTCATTATCAGCAATTTTTTAATCCCATATCTGCTGTTTGTGGTGCCTGCCATGTTTGTGGTATCGGCACTGGCAGTAATTGCAGAGGTATTTTTAGGAAAGTGGAGCATATTGCAATACATCGCATTCTTTTTCTTTTTCGGCATCCTGATGGCCAATATCAACGGGCAAAAGAACGAAACGCTGGCTGTTTTTATAGATCCTTTTGGCGTACGTACCATGACAAGCAGTATCAAAAACCAGGTAAATACCCAATTTCATCAGCATATAGAGGCAGTTAGCCTAGGTTTTACTTTTGGCCGTAAACAAGGGTTTCAAATCTTTGAGTGGAATGGTATAACCATAACCAGCCTGTTCCTGTTTAGCCGCTTAGTATGGATAGGTTTTGCATTAAGCCTGGTTTACCTTTCATCATTTTTCTTTCACCGCTTTGATTTTAAACAGGCGGTTAATAAAAAGAAAAAGGCCTATCAGGAGTCTATTACTGCCCCCGCGCTTGCAGCAACAGGTATAAACCGTGCACTTATGCCAGCCCTGATTACCGATTATGGCATATTTCCGTTTATAAAAACAGAGTTGCTTTTATTGGTGCGCAAAGGTTCCAAATGGTTTTGGCTTGTTATTGCCGGCTTGTCGCTGAGCATGCTATTTGTCCCCTTATATATTTCTCATCTCTATATACTGCCAGTTTTGTGGTTTTTACAAGTAACGCGCTGGTCAGAATTGGTTACTAAAGAAGAAACTAACAGGCTACACTACTTTACCTATGCTTCATACAAGCCATTACTGCGCATGCTACCCGCACAAATACTTGCGGGTATACTATTGGCTGTAATACTGGCATTGCCTTTAATATTGCATTACATTATTGTGTTTGACGGATACGCTATCTTCAATATCATCAACGGAGCTGTTTTTATTGTTCTATCTGCTGTTTGCCTTGGAATAGTAAGCCGGGGTAAAAAATTATTTGAGATATTATTCTTTTTGCTCACTTATGTGCTTACGCAAAAAGCGCCATTTGCAGATTACCTGGGAGCTACAATACACAATAACCAGATTGTTTATATGGCTATCATCTTAGGGTTGAATGTCTTTTTAGCTACTGTTAGTTTTGTGGTAAGGAATTATCAATCAAGGCATTTGTAGATTGTATTTCCATACCATTTTTTACGCAACCGAAAATATCTATCCGTAAGTATTACAATTCGGGATTCTTTTGTTACCTCTGCCACGTTAAACTATTCTTCTTATCGTACGCTCATCAATGTACCTTATAACTCGCCAGATCATTATACATACTGCGGAACGAACTGCGGATGCCAAAAGTTAGCATACCTGTTTTATCATTAAATCGATTGTTTTTTTCGGTACGGTATAGGCCGCCAAGCTCGATACGCAGGTTGTATTTGGGATTAATAAGATAAGCTATTTTACCTTCCAAAAACACCATATTGGTAGTTAAACCCTGGCCGGTGTAGTTACCGTTTTGCCTTACAGGATCAATATATACCTGGAAAAGGTCTTTTCCATAGTTTTGGCCATTAATATCTAAGCCATAGTGACCATAATCAGCTTCACCAGAGAAATCGAATCTTTTGTAGGAGTAATTCAACAAGCCCACAACCTCGCGGAAGTTGGCCCCCCAGGGATGTGCAAGCGGCTCGCCATTGTCAGTGTAATTTTGCACCGAACTGCGTTCAGAGTAGGTAAAGGGCTTAGCGTTGTTAGTTTCAAGTAAGTAATTTAACCCTTTAACATTTAACAGGTTTGCTCCCCTGAATCCAAACTGCCATGCATATTTGTTGCGGGAGCTTCCAGTGGCCGAGAAGAAATTTTTGGATTCAAATTCATCCAATGCAAATTGGGCGTATGCCGTGATACCATCACTTATTTTGTATTTACCGGTAAGTCCTAATAAAGCATTATCAGGCGAGCCATTTGACGCCTCAACCGGCCTTAAAAATATAATGGGATTAAGATAGGTATAGTCAAAACCTCGCTGATGCCCTGCATCATCCTTTGCTCCCCATATAATCGAATCAAAAAATCCAAATGATAAACGGTTACTTACGTTCCAGTCTAAATAATGAAACACAGCGAATTTTTTCCTGTCGCCGTTATCAACACGGGCAGACAACGGATCGTCCATATACGCCCACATGGCTATGTATTTAACATTCCCCAGTGTAGCGGTTGCTTTAAAAAATGGGTAGGGGGATGCATAATCAGACAAGAGTACAGACCGGTAACCATCGCCAATAAATGTTTTATCGCGTCCGGCAGTTATATTTAAATATTTACCTGGCGTATAGGATACCAGTGCCGTTATGTACGACCAGCGGTACTCACTGCCATAAAGCCCGCCATAAGCCTGCCCGCGCACTATACCAACCTGGTTAGTGTAGGTAGCCAGGTACTCTGGTAACTGGGCCCTGTTTTCGTAAGCGCTTACGTAATAGGAAAACTGGTTGCCTAATGTTCCGCCTAACTGCAATCCTAATGAGCCGAAACTGGTATTCTTTTTGCCCGAAAAATCCCGGCTCACGTTAAAATCAGGTAACAAATCGGCATAAAAAGTTGAATTACTCCCTTTTACATCAATCTGGTGTTCATTAAAAAATTTACCGTTAAAACTACCTATGTTGTTCATTAACGAATCGTAATGATGTTTCAATAATGAATCATCACCAAAAAAAGGCTTCAAGGAACTATGGAAACGGGTTTTAGTGGAATAAACATCCTCATTCAGTTTCTGGTAAAACTGATATGAATACGGTTGATATACAGATTGAGCTTTTAAAATCCCACCCGTTAAAACCAATAATAAAATGCTGGTAAAAATTTTTTTCATAGATGTAGATTGATAAAATCCAATTATTAATTATTCAAAATAATTAAGTGTTGTAAACCCGCCTTTTTTTAAATACTCGTCTTTTTTCACCAGGTGCAAATCCGATTTCACCATATCAGTAACCAAAGCCTGCAGATCATATTTAGGTTTCCATCCTAATTTTTCAAATGCTTTTGATGCATCGCCAATTAACAGATCAACCTCGGTAGGCCTAAAATATTTGGCATCTACCTTTACAACCGTTTGTCCAAATTTTAAGGCATCCAGGTTAAGTCCAAAATCCCTGGCTTTTTCCTGGTCAATATCAATAATCACACCGCGTTCATACTCGTCTTTTCCACTAAATTCCACTTCGATACCAAGCTCATTAAAAGCCATTTTTATAAAATCGCGAACTGTGGTGGTAACACCTGTGGCTATTACAAAATCCTCTGCCTTTTCCTGCTGCAACATAAGCCACATGGCTTCTATATAATCCTTCGCGTGGCCCCAATCGCGCTGGGCAGACAGGTTACCTACATAAAGGCAATCCTGTAGGCCTAATGCAATTTTTGACGCAGCCCGTGTAATTTTTCGGGTAACAAAAGTCTCTCCGCGTATAGGGCTTTCGTGGTTAAATAAAATCCCGTTGCAGGCATACATGCCGTATGCTTCACGGTAATTTACAATTATCCAATATCCATACATTTTCGCAACCGCATATGGCGACCGCGGATAAAAAGGAGTAGTTTCACTTTGAGGTACTGCCTGCACCAAACCATAAAGCTCTGATGTGGAAGCCTGGTATATTCGTGTTTTTTTTGTAAGCCCCAATAACCTTACCGCTTCTAAAATACGCAGCGTACCAATACCATCGGCATTAGCAGTATATTCTGGTGTTTCAAAACTCACCTTAACGTGGCTTTGCGCGGCCAGGTTATAGATTTCGTCGGGCTGAACTTCCTGTATTAGCCTGATTAAATTAGTTGAGTCAGTAAGATCGCCATAATGAAGCTTGAACTTTACATTGGGTTCGTGCGGGTCATGGTATAAATGGTCAATCCGATCGGTATTAAGTAAAGACGAGCGCCTTTTAACACCATGTACTTCGTAACCCTTTTTTAGCAAAAATTCAGCTAAATATGCACCGTCCTGCCCGGTTATACCTGTTATTAAAGCTGTTTTCATTTATTATTGAGGCAAATACTTATATACTACAATATTATCCAAATTAATTGTAAAAACCTGCTAAGGGAAACACTTAAGTTAAATTTTGAACTTTGAATGTCCAATTTTTGAAGATTTGACTTCGGAACTATTCCTTCTTTAATAGTTTAGAAAAAATGGTTTAGAATTTAGCGTTTGGTTTTTAATATTTACTAAATTCCCGCAACTTCATTTTCAAGTTCCTGGTACCAGTCTGCACCGTACTTACGAATCAGCGGACCTTTCAAAAACTCGTGCACACGCACTTTCAATTCGTCGCCAAAAGTACATGCAGCGCTGCAAATACTCCAGCGATCATAATTCAACACATCAAATTCGGGGTAAGCAGTAATCCGGATGGGATACAAATGGCAGGAAATTGGCTTTTGCCAGCTGATAGCGCCCTCTTCATAAGCTTTCTCGATACCGCACTTGGTAATTCCGTTTTCCCAGATAACATAAGCGCACTCTTTGTTGGTATCAACACATGGCGTGGTGTAATCACCTTCAAAATCTTTTACATAGGTCCCCACCTTTTCAATGGTGCTGATCCCCTTGGCGGTAAGGTAAGGTTTTACTTTAGGATAGATCTCTTTTAAAATATCCAGTTCATCTGCATTTAACGGCGCGCCAGAATCACCCTCCAGGCAACAAGCACCTTTACATTTATTTAAATTGCAAACAAAATTTTCCTTTACAACATCTTCGTGTACCAAAACACTACCTACCTCAATCATATTTTAATTTTAATTCTTTATTGGATTCAAAGGATACTTTAATCCGCTTGCCGCCTGCAAGTCCATTGTTATACTACCTAAAATAACTTCAACATGCGCCTTTACAGGAATCCTGTTGCCATCATTAGTGATCCAAAGGTACAACTTACTATCTTTCCTGAAAATACGGCCAGGTATAATTGTTGGGTTAAATTTTAAACAGTTAAATGTACCCATACTACACTTTACAACTTCGGTACCTACATAAGTAACACTCAGGGTATGAAAGCCATCTTCCAAAAAATACTGCATCTCAAATGTTTGGCCGATTTTTACTTTTGAAACATCAATTGTGCGGGCAAAATAATAGGCCGATACAAAATCAAAGGTCTTCCCCGTAAACGGGAATACACCTTTATTGGCAGTAACTTTACTTTCCTTTTGATCAAAGCTTACATTATCGGTATGCTTCCATTTACCTTCATGCCTGTTTTCGGTATAAAAATAAGGTTGCAATGTGTTTTGATCTACATACGATTCGTATTTGTTGCGCACTTTGTAAAAAATATCAAATGTACCCGCCGTTTTACCCTCTGCAATAAGGTGAAAGGCCGGTCCGGGAAGTTTTCTATCGCTTGCTTCAACACGTATATCGGCTGCTGCAGCGGTAAAAAAGCCATATTGCATTTTATAATGCAGCTTTTCCCCAACCTTAAAAACGGGCTCGCTGATCTTGGTAAGCTCCTGGGAAAATACAACAGTATTGCATAATATTAATAACAGGAAGGCGGGGAAGTATTTTTTTATAATTAACACGGTTTGCTTTTTAAATAAAGCCGCTTTCGTAAATCGTTTAATCGGCATGCGGGTATATGACAACTGCTTATATAAATGGTTTAAATTCATTTTTGTTGTGCACGCATCAAAATACTATCCAAGTGCTTACTTATTAATACAAAACAAACCATTAATCCTTGCGCTTGTAGATAGGCACAGTTGAGCAGGGCTCGCCAAACATAAGGCTTTTAACTATGGGGGTTAACTTTTTTGTTAATTCAATATAGGCCGAAACAGGCACCGGGGTGTCGCCGCAACCTTTTAATACAATCCGCTGCCCGCTATACTGCTCCAAATCAGCTTTGGCAATTTCTTTTTCAAACAGCACTGTTTCTAAAACACCCAAATCGCCAAAAACAACCTCGCGTGCATACGGGGCCATACGGTTTGCCAGCAGCATATAAGCCCAGGTTGGCACAATTGCATCGGCAGTACAGGTAATCCCTACATTTTTACCTTCGTATTGTGTAAAGTCGTGCTCCTTTATAAAATCTCTCAGATCCTTTTCACGCAGCATCAACCCGTGGAACAGGTTATCTTTAATATCATAAATAACACGTTCGCCGGCCGGGTAAAAAGCTGCAGGATCTAAAGTAACCAAACCACTTTGTGCTACTTTATTTACTATGTTTTCCTGTATATCCATAATGTTAAAAATGCTAAGCTTAATATTTAAAAGAAGCTGTCTAAAAATAAAAAAACAGACCGTCTTGCGAGGCACTAAGCAATCCCAAACTATGCAGATTGGATTTGTAAAGCTACTCTGTAAGGCGGAGATTGCTTCGTACCTACCTATGACAAGTTGTAGAATCCCAGACTTACGAAGTTTTAAAAACTTCGTAAGTCTTTCGCCGGTTTGTCATTCCCCCTTCAGAGTCCACGGATTTTACCACTCGCAATGACGCGTGGATATTGCTTCATTAGAGGTATAAAACAGCCCTATATTCCCATCATTGCATACGAAGTAATAAAGGTCTTTTTTTCAGACGGTTCTAAACGATAAACAAAAAAAATCCGGAAACAGGTTTAATACTGTTCCCGGATACAAAATTACGCTTATTTATATTATAACAGTTTAGCCCTGTTATCTTTTACATTAGCATTATCTTTCAAGGCCTCCAATATTTGCCCTTGCGCACGTTGTTCCAATACCTGGCTAATTTGTTGTTTCTGCCTTACATTGTTAGTAAGCGCTGCCGGATTGGTAAATCCATCAACAAAATATACAAATACTCCTTGCTGACCGTTAACCGGTTTTGAAAGTTTATTTGGCTGCGAACCAAATATTGAACCAATCAACTTATATTCGGCAGACTGGCCTGGAATAACCGGGTTGGCAAAAACAATATTTTGAACAGGAACAGCTTTGGTGCCCGTTTTTTGAGCTACCTGGTCAATTGAAGATGACCCGCTCAATGCTGCCTGGAATTTCTCATCCAGCTGTTTTGCTTTTACTTCGTTGCGTACTGCAGGTTCAATTTGTTTTTTTACCGCATCAAGTGATAAAGTACCTTTTGGCTTTATCTGGCTTAAACGAGGAATGATATACTGATCGCCTACTGTAAATACCTTATCAGTTAAATCACCTTTATCGGCTTTAAATGCCCATCTAACCACATCACGCGCATTATCCAAACCAGGTAAGCCAGCCGCTGTACCGTTAACGTCTTCGGCGTTGATAATTTTCAGACCTTCTTTTTTAGCCTCGGCATCAAAGTTATCTTTTGTTAAAGCTCCTAAAAATCCCTGTGCTTTGCTGTAAGCTACAGTTTGGGTTTTACTGCTTGATTGTATTGGTTTATCAACAATAGCAACTTTCACCACTTTGATAGAACCTTTTTGATCCTCTACCTGGATAAGGTGAACACCAAACTGTGAGGTAACTACAATTAAATCGCCTTTCTTAGCTTTAAAAGCTGCATTAGTATATTCGGGAGTAATCTGTCCCTGGCCGGTCATAGCACCATTAACATCAAATGCGGGGATATCTCCGCCTTTTACAGCGCTACCTCTATCTGATGAAAAAGTGGTTGCCAGTTCGGTAAACGATTTACCTCCTTGTATCAGTTTTTTAATCGAATCCGCTTTGGCAATAGCTTTTTCTATACCACCTTCGGTTTGTGGGTTAATTAATATATGCCTTGTTTTAACCGAATCAAAAGTGGTTTTAACATCACTTAGCTTAGCAATTTTATAGCTGCCGTTTGATACGTAAGGACCATAAACAAACCCCTTGGCAGCATTAAACATTAATGTATCCAGTTTGGGCTCAAGCGTTCCCTTTTTTTGGAAGGTAAGCGGAGTTTTTGTTTCAGAATTTATTTGAACAAAAAGCGAATCGTTAGAAGTTACTTTGATACTATCCACCAGTTTATCAACCTCAGTTTTTATAGCAACGCTATCTTCTTTTGAAGGTGCCGCGTTAAAGCTTACATATTCAAATGATCTAACTTCCTGCGGGATTTTAAATTCGGCTTTGTGCGCATCATAATACGCGCTGTAATCACCATCTGTTAAAGTAACTTTTGAATCGGGGATAGATGCATAATCAAGTGTAGCATACTTAAAGTTAACCAACTTGTTTTTTGCCAGGTAATCATCATTAGCTTCCAACGAATTCACATATAAGCCATTGGTAACAATAGTTACATATTTCATTTGTTGTTTAGCTGCAATTAACTGCTTTAAAAACTCGGCCCATCCTTGCTTTTGAGCAGGATCGGCTTTTGAAGAATTTAAATAGGCTAAAAACTGGTTCAGTTTATTCCTGTCAAATGCACCGGTTTGCTGATCGGCAAACTGACGGGCAATCTGTGGGTCGGGATTATTACCGTTAACCATTGCAGTACTCTCATCCTCGCTAACAACTAATCCTAATTTTTCAATTTCCTTTTTCAGGAGCAGTTCACTCAATACCTGATTCCAGGTTGTTTCCTGGATGTAGTTGACAATCTGCGGCGAAATACTTTGCCCCGATTGCTGCTTAAATTGATTTGTATTTTGCTCAAGTTTTTTATTAAACTCGTCAAACGGAACTTTTTCGCCGTTTACAACGGCAAGTTCATTGTTATCGTCCTTAAAAAAGGAACCTCCTGATCTTACTACCTCGCTCACGATGAATGCAAAAAGAGCAACCCCAATAAAGATTGCGAGGATTTTCCCCATTCGTTCGCGCAAGAAACCCATTATACCCATTTCTGTAATTTATTATATTCTTTTTAAAGAGGGCGCAAGATACAATTTTTAGTAAAATTCTATAACACAAAATTTTCCTGAAAAAAATAACATTATTGTGTCACTTTTTCATCTACATGAAAAACGCCCGTACTGCTTTTAAGTGTGGGGTGCAGAAATTTATCGTCGCTCTCAAAACTATCCCCGTTCATTACATTACCCCCAACCATAGTTACCTGCACCGGTTTGTGCGAATACACCTTGCTAGTTGTCTGATCCCAGTACAACTCATCAGATTTATAGGTTTCGCCCTTAGCATTAGTAGCTACTACGTTTTTGTGAAACTCAATAAATTTTTGATCATTACGCGATATCCCCGTATCAGCAACAATATTACCCGACTCTTTTTGTGTTTCCTTATCGTAAAATATAACTTTTACGCCGCGGGGCATTAATTTGTAAGGTTTTTTAGTTTGATATTCTAATACTAAAGGAGTTATCAGGTGTAATTTAACCCTGGCAGAATCGCTCATGATCAAATCAACACCTTTTGTTGGCGAAACTATTATGCCCATCTCGTTGGATGCAATTTCTTTAACCTTGTTCAGGTCATTCTCGCAGGAGGATATATAAAAAGCAAGCAAAGGCAACAACAGCAGGCGTAGGCCTTTTATATGTTTTACCCGGCTATGCATCTGTTGATTAATCAAACTTATATTTGGTGAACCACTTATCGTTAAGCGTAAAGCCCAAGTGCAGGTTAATATAATTTTCTTTAACCAGGCCATTGGTCAATCTTCCTCTTTGACCTACCTCGGCCGAAATATTGATTTTATAAAAACTACCATTATTAGGGCGCAAAGGCAAACCTAAACCGGCAGTAATACCATACTTTTTAATCCTGGTATTATTAACAGTCATGTAAGTTTCATCGTAAACACCTCCTATCCGGTAATCAACAGTGGCCAGGTAATTACGGATAGTGGCAATATTGGGTGTATACTGTGCGCCTACATTTATTGTACGGCTATTTTGCAATCCCTGGTTTACACCAGATATGCTCAGATCAGACCACTGCCCCATTGAATAATCTGCTCCAATCAAAAATTTCCCATCATTTTGGAACGAGATACCAAAACGGTTTATCTGCGGCAGCTTCAATTTACCTTTAGCAGCCTGCCTGTTTACAACGCTATCAACTGCAATATTAGGATTACCGTTTGCATCATTAGTGTATTGGCTTACAATATAGCTGCTTTGTGAATTAAGTTTTGTGCCTGCCGATGCAGAATAGCCCAGGATAAGGTGTTTTGATTCAGAAAAATCAAAAGAATACTGCAAGCCATAATCGTAATTTAAACCACCAATAGCATTGCTTTGTTCAATTTTTGAATTTAAAGTTCCGGCTAAACCAGGAATCTCGGTTGTACTTATATCCTTAATATTACCAAATATATAGGATACATTACCACCTATTAACAAATGCTTGCCAATGCCAAACCCGTAACCTAAATATGCTTTTGATAAACCGCCATCGCCGCTATAGTTGTAATTGGTAGCATTGGTATCGGCCGATGCACCGGACCCCAGGTTACTGACAGATTTTTTATAATTATAACCACGCTCACTGTAAGGCAGCAAACCAAAACTAAAGGCCGAACGTTTGGTAACCGGTATGCCAAAGGCAATATGACTAAGCCTGAAATTTTTATTGCTTTGGCTTGATTGCCCTGTTTGGCTTAAGGTTGAAAAGTTACTGTACAGTCCTACGTCAATAACAGTTATACCAATTGCACCATATGATGCTGGATTTATAACGTTTATATTATTAAATAAGCTTATTCGGTTTGTTGCCACGCCAATGCCGCCCATACCAATATTTTGTGGCATTAACTGGGGATCGATATCGCCCAGACCGAACCTGGAATATGGAGAGCTTGTGGTAGATTGAGAATGTGCTGCAAATGCGATAACAGCAAATAAAAGTGTTAAAAAAAACCTGGTATATTTAATCATTATGCTTTTGTATAGCTGCGTTTAATCCTTTTAAAACCAAATAGGGCTCAATTTTTATATAGGGGGCAAAGATGCTATTTTTTAATAGCGTATCAAAAAAAATACTGTCGCCCCCGCTCAGTACAATATTCAGTTGGGGATTGTTGGCTTTGTAGCTTTCAATAAACCCGGTTAGCTCATATTTTATACCGTTTTGTACGCCAGAGCGTATCGCGGTTTCGGTGTTGCTGCCATACCCTGCGGTAAAATTCGCATCGGCATTTATTAGCGGCAAACCGGCCGTATAATTGTTTACAGCCTTATAACGCATATTTAAACCCGGTGATATACTGCCTCCAAAATAATTACGGCTGCTGTCAATATAGTCATATGTTATGCAGGTACCACCGCTAATAACCAGGCTGTTTTGGTCAGGATACACATGACTTGCCCCTATTACAGCGGCTAACCTATCAGTACCAAGTGTTACAGGGGTTAAATAATGGTTTTGTATCCCGCCGGTCATTGTACTGTTGAAATAAATAAGGCGGATATTTGTTTCCAAACTGGTTAGCCAGGGCTCTCTATCCTTTTTAACCGATGATACTATAGCCCTGTCAACTTTATACCGGTTCAATAATTCATTTAGCCAGTTGGCATCAACCTCTTCAAACTGTTCAACCGCAAGCAGTTCATCCAGCTTAAAAACCGCAATTTTTGTAAATGTGTTACCAATATCGATAACCAGGTTGGTCATCAGGCCCTTACTATTGATAATATAGATTCAAAAATTGCCAGTCCATCTTCGTTTGCCAGTAAGCTATCGGCAGCGCGTTCGGGGTGAGGCATTAAACCAAATACATTCCGGCCTGCATTACAAACACCGGCTATATTCTGTATGGATCCGTTAGGGTTTGCATCTTCGGTTATATTACCAAACTCATCGCAATACCTAAACAATACCTGCTCGTTATCATTAAGCCTTTTAATCACATCGGCATCGGCAAAGTAATTACCCTCGCCATGCGCGATCGGAATTTTGTAAGCTTGCTCCTGCTCTAAACCTGCAGTAAGTAATGATTGGCTTGTTTGTGGTTTTAAATAAATATTGCGGCAAATAAACTTGCGGTTTGTATTATGCAACAAAGCTCCATCAAGCAAACCGGCTTCGGCCAGGATCTGGAAGCCATTACAGATTCCCATTACATACCCGCCTTTTGCAGCAAATTGGATCACTTCCTGCATAATTGGCGAAAAACGTGATATAGCGCCTGAGCGAAGATAATCGCCAAACGAAAAACCACCGGGCAAAACAACAAAGTCAACACCCTGCAGGTCATGATCTTTATGCCATAACCTTACAACCTGCTGGCCCATTATTTTTTCTAATACGTATATGATGTCTTCATCACAGTTAGAGCCGGGAAATATAACTACGCCAAATTTCATTTGAATTGTTTTATTGTGTAATAATTGTCTGTCAAAAAAGACGCTCAATAGGGTCTCGCCATTTTAATATCATTTGCATTTATGTTTACATAAACAACAGCTAATGATGGTTTCGCGTTACAAAACTAATATAACCGCTGAAATTTGAACGAATGTAAAAGTTAAAATTTGTTAAACTGAAAGTAGACGATGCTGATTAGCAGCAATAAAAACAGGCTTTCGTAAAACCATTTTTTGGTAGCATATAAAAAATAATAGGCAAAAAACACCGCAGCAGGCGCTATACACAATAAAAAATGGCTAAGATGGAAAGATGAGTTGACGTAAAACGAAAATGCCGTTATTAAAAAAATAAAAAATAACAGCTGAAAAGATTTACGGATCTGGACGTAACTTTTAAAGAAATTTTGCTGCAATTTAAAAATACAGAGTACAAGTATCAGTATAACCGGTATCAGCAGCAGGTAATTTAAAGAGTTTATGCTGATATGATCCGGAAACTTTTTACCCAGTGGCAGCCAGATATTGTAGAAAACGGAGATGCGGTCATTCAAATAATAAAATACAGCCAAAAAGAAAAAGATAGTGCCATAACCCAAAACGCCCGATACCCACTCGCGCCAGTTAAATGGTTTAAAAAGGATAAGCCCTATCCATATAGCCAAAAATAAATAAATAAAGGGGAAATAAAGAAGTGAGCCCAATGCTACTATCATCCCCACATCATAGGAAATTGATTTTGCATCATCGCCTTTATATAGGTTCATAAGTTTAGAGAACATCCATATCAGCAGAAAATTACAGATGAGCGGGGCGCTTAAAATCAAAAAGGGCGAAAACAAACCCGATAGTGTTACATACATTAACGCGGGCAAAAATGTAGGCTTGCCTAATAAATTATAGTGATTTATTAAATAGTTAAGTAACAACGCCTGAATAAACACCAGTACTGCCGCCAATAATATATTTACACCTGGCGAAAACGCGTACTCATATGCTACCGGCACCAACAGGCGCGCAAATGGTTCAACAAATACAAACTCCAATTTATCGGGCACATGCAGCAGATAGCCCACCCGCGACAGGAAAAGCACAACAACCAGCCACAAAATATTCAAAGGATTAAAAGACCGGAATGCCTGGATCATATAGGGCGATAATTTGCGGGGTAAAATTAGTACAAAAAGCCAAACAGTTGTAAAAGTTTTCAGCGCAAAAAAAACGGCCAGCCACACTGAGTGGTAAAATTTTGTGCAACGCTCAAGGTGGAAAATTATAAGCGGTTAGAGGAAATTACTTCGTACCTCAAATCATGACATTTTTATTCCCGAACTAAAACCCGCCTACACCATAATCCCCGGCTGGCTCGCATATTGATTTACCAAATTATCAACTATCTGCGCTGTTTCATCCGGAAAATCAACTACTACCTTTTTATCATCGCCTATCCATTTATTTAAATGACTGGTAAAAGTTTCATCGATCCCGGCGATAACCGGCACCCCCAGTTTTGATGCTGCCAGGGCATTGCATTGCTGCTCATACTGGCCCTTCATGGGTATCATCATCACCTTCTTTTTCAGGAACAACGCTTCGGCAGGGCCCTCAAAACCACCACCCGTAAGCAGGCCTTCGCAGCTGGCCAGGCTTTTATTAAAGGCCTCGTTATTTACCGGGAAGATCTCGACATTGCCCGATTGAAAGGGCGTTTTTTGTCGTTTTGAAAATATCTGCCATTTAACATCGGTTACTGTACCTAAGTGCTTCAGCAGGGTTTTATCGTCATAAGCAGGCAGGTAAACACTGTAATGGCCCAGGTTACTGGTTTCCATCTGGCGAATTTCACTGCGGATAACCGGGGTATGTATAAAATCGTCATAGCGCTCAAAATGAAAGCCTACATGATGAGTAGTGGGCGAGTAATTTTTTAGCAGCCACTGGGCAAAAGGATCCTTTTTTGTGGGTCGGGGCGTATTTGGCGATACAAAGGAGCATTGATGACTTAACGATACAGATGGAACTCCCTGGAATTTGCAGGCCCATGCACTCACCGGTTCAAAATCGTTAATAATCAGGTCGTATTGTTTTAAGGGCAGGCTACGCAAATCATGTATAAACTGGCGCAGGTTCATAATTTTCCAGGTAGCCCAGTTATCAACTCCTCCGTTGGTGCCAAATACAAAGCTAACACCATGAAATTTGTACTTGAGCGGCTGCGATAAGGAAACTTCAGCCTCGGTGCCGCTCACCAGCAAATCAACCTCGCCATATTGCTGCAACAAAGGCACAATTTCGCGGGCCCGGCTAATATGCCCGTTGCCGGTTCCCTGTATGGCAAACAATATTTTCATGTAAATATAATTAGGGGCAATTTAGTAATTTGAACCGTTTTGGGGTTATTAAAAAAAAGTTCAAGCATTTTTTCGCGCTAAAATGCAAAGGGAAGTTTGACTTTGACCATTGATCTTCCTTAATTGCAGTTTCGAAGCAGTCCCCGACGGTACAAAGCAAGCTTTCATATTCGATCTTCAAATTGGGGGTTCTTCATACCTCGCATAAACGAGTTAAGGTAGTTAGGTGAGAAAATACATTTACTCCGTCTCCTGCCTGAACCTATCCAGTAGATTTTTTACATCCATCTTGGCATCCAGGTCTTCGGCATCAGTTTTATCATCTTCGTCGGTATCGGTGTGGAAGTCGTCGGCCCTGTATTTAAATATCGTCCAGTTACCATCCTGGTACTCCAGCGAGGTAAGGCTCTCTACCCAATCGCCAGAGTTTAGGTAAAGCACTTTACCAGTTTGCGCGGTATCCTCTATCTCCCTGATCTCGGCGTGGTGAATATGGCCACAAATCACATACTGGTAGCTTTTATCAACAGCCAGGTCGGCTGCGGTTTGTTCAAACTGGTTTATAAATTTTACAGCCTCTTTAAAGCGGGCCTTTATTTTTTGCGAAAAACTCATTTTTTGCCGCCCGATAGCGGTTAGCAGCCAGTTGGTAAAACTGTTGATCAATATCAGGGTATCATAACCCACGGCACCTAATTTAGCCAGCCATTTGGAATGCTGCATGGTTACATCAAATATATCGCCATGAAAGATCCAGGCTTTTTTACCGTCAATATTTAATACCACTTTATTAAGCAACTTGAATGAACCAAGGTCAAAATCGGCAAACTTGCGCAGCATTTCGTCATGGTTACCTGTAAGGTAATATACCGGGATGCCATCGGTAACAAATTTAAGGATGCGTCGCACCACTTTCATATGCGCTTCGGGCCAGTATGATTTACTGAACTGCCAGATATCAATAATATCGCCGTTAAGGATAAGTATCTTAGGCTTAATGCTTTTTAAATATTTAAGCAATTCTTTTGCGTGGCAGCCATAAGTACCAAGGTGCACGTCGGATATTACTACGATATCAACCTCACGTTTTGCCATTAAAAATAAGGGGTTAAATTCTCAGCCGGCAGATTTTGCCGGTTATTGACTTTGAAAGAAATACTGAACAAACGATTACTCGTCGTCGTCGTCTTCATTAACATTTAATTCATAAGGGCTGATATAGAAAACGCCTACCAACAGCAACAAAGCTATAACAACCAAATAACTATACTCAAAATTCATCATAAATGATTTTTACAAATATCAGAAAACCAACATTATCATACTGTTAAGACTCTGTTAAATGTAAAAGGTTTCATAACTATAAAAATTTTCTTTTTATCCGGTCCAGTTGTTTTAAATGATGTTCCAGGTGTATCCTGATGAACCTGAACCATTGCCTGGCATTAAGCATCCCCATGCGCGGATGTTTATAACGACTTGCTACAGAGGAAGCTGCAATAAGCGGCATAGTAGTTTCTACCCGCTTACGGCATTTGATGATCATATTTTTCGCTTCCTCCTTACTGATCTTTGCTGCAGCCATTTTATCGGCTACGGCATCGGGCACCTTCCTTTTTACAGGCGGAAACACGCCAAGCATTAAACAAAAGCGCCCCTCCCAGGTAAGTCCTTTTTTAGTTGGCGGGCAGTTATTATGTGTGCATCTTTCCAATGCTATTGACGAACCTAATGTAGCCTGCAATATATGACTGTAAACTTCGGCGTATGACCAGCCGCCATCGGGTGGTGTTTCTGTAAACTGCTCATCGGGTATGCTATCCAGCTGCTCCCGGTAACTATCAAGGGCTGCTTCAATGGCGTAGCGTTCTCTGGCAATACTCATAATATTAAAGTTAGTACTTTTAAATAAGTATTGTTTTTAAAATATTGTTATCAACTCCTTTAAATGAGTTACCTGCAAAGGCACATCATCCGGTTTAGGGGCGTTGAATGGATTGAAATAAATAGCGTCCATACCAAAACCCAAAGCGCCATAAATATCGGCCTCCAGACTATCCCCTATCATAATGCTTTCCTGTTTATCGGCACCAGCAAGGTCAATCGCGTGTTGAAATATGGCTTTATCGGGTTTGTTAACGCCTACATCTTCGGATATGACGATGTTTTGAAAATAGCCCGCAAGGTTGGTACCGGCAATTTTTATCCGGGTAGAATCTTTAAAACCATTAGAGATTAAATGCAGGGCATACTTTGTTTGCAAATATTGCAACGTTTCATGCGCATGCGGAAACAGGTTGGTTTTTGTAGGACAAAGCTTTACGTAAGCATCCTCAAAATCAACCGGCATAAGATCGGGATGTAAGCCAAGATCGGTAAAGGTTGATTTAAACCGGGCATCGCGCAGCTCATCTTTGCTGATCTCGCCTATATGATATTGCGCCCAAAGCCTGTGGTTGTTGCGGGTATAAGTTTCAATAAACAGATCGGCAGATGTAAGCCCGATATTTTCCAGTTGATGAATATGATACAGCTCATGCAAAGCTTCCTCGGCATTTTTATCAAAATCCCAGATGGTATGATCAAGGTCGAAGAAAATATGTTTGTATTTCCTGATGCCGGATGTTGGAATTTCGATTTCGGATTTCATTCTAATTTTATTTGCCATACTGAACAGTGAAGCATCTATCGCCGCCATACAAAGTTCGCTAATAGATCCTTTACTGTTGTTCCAGGATAACAAATTTCTACTTTTTTCTTTTAGAATTTAGCATTTCCTTTTTAGAGTTTAACGCTTTTTTAGCGGTATAACCGCCGTTGCTTCAATCTCAATTAATACATCATCCCTGAACAGTTTACTTACCTCTACCAGTGTGCTTGCCGGCGGACTTTTAAGATTTACGTATTTATCCCGCACCTGCCTTACAGCCTGTACCTGGCTCACATCCCGTAGGAAATAACCAAGTTTAACTACATTATCCATTGTTCCGCCGGCGCTTTCAACAATGCTTTTGATATTTAAGAAAACCTGGTCGGTTTGTTTGGCCAGGTCATCCTTACCAACAAGAATACCGTTTTTATCAAAAGCCACCTGGCCGGATAGTATGAGCATTTTGCTGTTCCCCAAATTGATAATTGCAACCTGCGAATAGCCTTTGGGGGCACTTACCGATGGCGGGTTGCTTAGTTTTATAATTGAGGTATCGGCCTGTGAGAAGGCCAGCTTTGAAATTAATAGTAACGGCAGCAGGAGTAGCTTTTTCATTGGGCGGGTGTTTGGTAAATAAGAGATCTCAAAGTCTATCAAGAATAATGGCGAATGCCGACCGACGGGAGATGGATCTGAGCAGGACATTGGTGTCGAGCACAATTTTTAGTGCCGGCATTATTATTTATTAAGAATTTCTTGCAATTTTTCATTTGTGTAGCCTTTTTCGTCCCAAACTGCATCGGCTTTATCACGGGCCTGATCCAACAAAAACCTGGCGATGAGGTGTTTCAGTTCAGCAAGGTGTTTATCGGGAATATCGGCACTAAAAACTTTTAATAATTCGACCTGCACATTGCTAAGCGGAGGATGAACAGAAGAAATATCCATGATACACTATTATTTAATAACAATTAACAGATTAACAATTTATATAGATGCAGAAATTTCTTATTTTCCCCAATTGGATTTGAGTTCCAAACAAATCCGAAATCGAACATCCCAATTCCGAAACGGCGAACCCCTCTTTAACACCTTTGAAAACAACTATATGTTAAAAATCAGTTACACCTTCTCCCCAAACGCCAGATCTCCTGAATCGCCTAAACCTGGTACAATGTAAGCCTTGCTGGTCATTTCATCATCAATGGCGCAAAGCCATAATTTTGCTTTAGGCAAATTGGCACGCACATGGGCCACACCTTCCGTACTGGCTATTACCGCGGCTATGTGCAGCTCCTTTATTTTAAATTGCGCCATCAGCTCCTTGCAAACAGCTACAAAGCTTTGCCCGGTGGCCAGCATGGTATCGCATAGGATCAATACCTGGTCGTCGAGGTTTGGGGTCGAGATATGATCCACCTGGATAATGAATGCCCCTCCTCTTTTCACCTTACGGTAGGCCGTAACAAATGCGGATCCAGACTGATCAAAATAATTCATAAAGCCCTGGTGAAACGGCAGTCCGGCCCGTAAAATAGTTCCCAAAACCGGCTGATCAGCCGGCACACTGATATTGGCTATGCCCAAAGGGGTTTGCACTTCTTTAGACTCATACTTCAGCGTTTTGCTCAGCTCATAGGCCAAAATACCGCCCAGCTTTTCCTGGTTTCGCCTGAAACGCGCTTTATCCTGCTGGATCACGGCGTCGCGTAATTCGGCCAGGAACTGGTTAGCAATACTGTTGGTTTTGTTGAGGACGAAAATCATGCTTAAAATTAATTCTTTTTGAGTGAAAAGTGACATGATTTATTTAAGCAAATATTCCCCATGAGGTACAAGATTCAGCTTGTGGCCGGTTACTTCCCCGATTACATGATTAAAGGAGAGCGCCTACTTGCATCTGCACTCCTTATAGAAAACATCACTCACCTGGCGCAGCAAATACCCGCCACAAGCTAAAATCCTGGTTTTCATTTTCAAAGCTGTTTGTGCCGCTTAAAATAATTTCTCCTGTGGCGGTTTAGCGCCAGCTAAGCGCAAATAAACGGTAGTTTGACCCCTGTGATGCGTTTGGTGCTCAAAAGCTTTAGCGAAAACCATGCTCCTGGAAAGATCAAAGTTGCCGAAAAGTTTAACTTGCTCATCAAGCTTTTGGGGCGTTACCTTTTTAATTGCATTTATCATAAAATCATAGCTTTCCATTACCGTTTTGGTGACACCAGCTTTTGATTTGTCGCCTGTTTTTTCCAGTGCACCCAATTCATAAGGGCTTTTTTCGCCAGATGCAGCCGACGCAAACCCATAGTTGGCATCCGAAAGATGAAGCATCTGCTCCGCAAATGATCGCATCTCGGGCGTAGGCTTTAAAGCGTAACCGGTTTCTGGCATAGCATCAAGGTATTCTTTGGTGTAGGTTTTTGCCCGTTCCCATTCTTTCAGCATACCATCGGTTGCTGTTTGCGCTGTAACAAAGCTCGTGAAGCTTAAAAACAGGCATAGTGTGGCTAATAGTTTTATTGCTCTCATAATAATATGGTTTATAGCAGTAAATATCGACTATTTATTGTAAAGCAACCTATTCTTATCTTAAGAAACAGCCGCAAAATGATTAAGCTTGCGGCCGGTAAACCTATCCAAATACTTCATAAAGGCGACCTGGTAAGCATTGCACCCGGAGTTGAACATTGGCATGCTGCAACGCCGCAGGAGGGTTTTGTGCAGATTGTAATGAACCCCAATACTAAAAATGGTGCTGTTACCTGGCTAAGTAGTGTAACCGGGCAGGAATACAGAAGCGGCAAATAATTTATACGATTAGCGCTACAGTGATATAAAAAACGCTTCTTATAAACTTTGCCAGGCAAAGATTGTAGTAACTATGAAAAAGAACTACCATGGAAATAAAACGTAGCGGCTCACAGCCTTCGGGAAAAGGTCCCGCAGAATATTTTACCGGATCGGTGCGAATTGATCCGCTTAATAGTCCACCAGAACCGGCCCGCGTTGCTATGGCACTTGTCACTTTTGAACCGGGAGCCCGCACGGCCTGGCATACCCATCCGCTTGGTCAAACCCTTATTGTTACTGCAGGCGCCGGCTGGGTGCAACGCGAAGGAGATACACGGCAAGATATCTACCAGGGAGATGTTGTTTACTTTTCGCCCGGCGAAAGGCACTGGCATGGGGCAACCGCTACCACAGCAATGAGCCACATTGCCATCCAGGAAAAGCTAAATGGATCGCCTGTAGATTGGATGGAACAAGTGACAGACGAACAGTATAATAAGTAATTAGCCAATGGTTGGTAATGATTTTGTCAATTAAACGACTGCCTGAATTCCAACGGCGAAAGATTGATTTTGCTTTTGAATAATTTACTGAACGACTGCGGATGTTCGAACCCTAATTGATAGGAAATTTCACTTACCGATAAATTGGTAGTGGATAGTTTTTCTTTTGCAATTGCTATTAATTTATCGTGGATGTGCTGCTGGGTGCTTTGGCCCGTCAGCACTTTTAATAAACCACTTAAATAATTGGGCGATACGTTTAACGCTTCAGCAACGTAGCCAACGGTAGGTAATCCTTTTGGGGCTAATGCATCGCTGCTGAAGTATGCTGTAAGGATGTCTTCTAAACGATTAAGGATCTTATGATTGGCAATTTTCCGGGTAATGAACTGGCGCTGATAAAATCTTTCGGAATAAGTGAGCAATAATTCAAGCTGGGCAATAATGATATCCTGGCTGAATTTATCAATGTTTGAATGATATTCCTGCTGAATATTTTGCATAATACCTCCAATTATTGTTTCTTCTTTCTCTGAAAGAAACAGGGCCTCATTTACCGAATAACCAAAATATTCATATTGTTTTATGGTTTTGGCTAAAGGCGTATTCCATAAAAAATCGGGATGGATGAGCAACATCCATCCCGACTGTTTTAATGTTGTATCCGGCTCAACCTCAATTCTGAAAACCTGGCCGGGCGACATAAAGAACATGATACCATCATCAAAATCATATTCCTGCTGCCCGTATTTCATCCTTGCATTAAAATTTCTTTTCAACGCAATCGAATAAAAATCCTTTACTAAACTTATTTCATTGGCAGGCACCTGCACAACTGTTTCTAAATTTATCACACTTATTAACGGATGCTCCGGCTTAGGTAAGCCCCTAAACTTGTGAAATTCGTTTATCGTTTTAAACCGCCGGGGTTGCATGTTTGCCATACTTCAATGTACTTATTTTTATTTAAAGGCGGCGGCAAATTCTTTTGCAAAATCTGTCAGCTTTACTTTACCCATAACTGCGGGTTTATTGCGGTAATAATCTTCGTCTAATGCACCGTTGTGAAGGCTTGCGTACATTTCAACCAAACCGGCAGCTATGCGTGGCTGCATCCCTGCCGCTTCTAAACCACTTTGCATTTCGTCGCTGCTAGTGAGTATCCATTTCAAATCGGGCTTCCCGATAGCAGCACCTAAAATACCTGCGGTTTGGTTGCCGGTAAGTTCCTCACTTGCTACATACCGCACTTTTTTTCCGGCAAGCGGTGTTTCCAGTTCTTCGGCAACCGCGGCTGCAATATCTATAGGCGACACCCATACTACCTTGTCGTCGGCTCCATAGTTTGCTGCAATAAAACCCTGCTTTTTTATCATAGCTATATAAGCATATAAATTGTAATAGAAAGCCGTGGGGCGCATAAAAGTGATGGCAATACCTGGCAGATTACTCAGCATAACCTCTACATCATGATGAGCGAGAATGATGCCCGAGTCCTTATCTAAATGGGCGCCAATGCTGCTGAGGTGAACCACGCGCTTTACACCCGA
The DNA here is from genome assembly GCF_056400585.1 of Mucilaginibacter sp. P5_A6. Taxonomy (NCBI): domain Bacteria; kingdom Pseudomonadati; phylum Bacteroidota; class Sphingobacteriia; order Sphingobacteriales; family Sphingobacteriaceae; genus Mucilaginibacter; species Mucilaginibacter sp. P5_A6. The sequence continues at coordinate 105,308 of NZ_JBFUKZ010000004.1, forward strand.
AGCCCCGATGGCCGCTGCATAGTTATTTCCGATTATGTGACAATAGGCCGTCAGATCGAGGTTATGATCGAAGTAGTTGGCTGGCGGCACCATGGTGTACACGGCATCCGCTCCGGTAAAAGTAGCTGTCAAAAAATCAACATCTTCCAACGCGCCGATGGCAGCGCTGGCGCCCAGCGCCTCAATATCTTTTTGCTTTTCGGGATTGCTGCTGATAACGGTAACCGCATGTCCTTTTTGCACTAACGCGGCTGTGAGTGGCTTGCTGATGTGTCCCAACGAACCTGTTACTATAATTTTCATCTCTTTGTTTTTTTGTTGGTTCAAAGTTCGGCAGCAGCAAATAAGCATATGTAGCCAAATCTACTATTGTTGTAGCCGAATACATTACAGACATTGTTTTCATCTGCAGTCGACGCCTGGAGAAGAAGAGATAAAAGAGTGCAAACACAAATCATAAGCCGAAACATTACACGTAGCGAGACTGTTACAGTTTAGTTAACAAGCGGTTGCTGTGAATCATTACATTTGAATAAAACCTTTAACTATGAGCCAGATCAACAAAGAAGACATCAGCCAGGAAGTGTTTGACCTGTATGATGACTACGCACACAACCGGCTTAACCGGCGTGTATTTTTAGAAAAGCTATCTATTTATGCAGTTGGTGGGTTAACTGTACCCGCGCTAATGAGTTTCCTGATGCCAGATTATAAAGGGAACGTGCAAATTAAGCCGGACGATCCCCGCTTAAAATCAGAATACATCAATTATTCCTCACCAAAAGGCGGCGGAACTATCAAAGGATTGCTATCAAAACCTATAAATGCTAACAAGAAACTTGGGGGCATCATTGTGGTTCATGAAAACCGGGGTTTAAACCCTTACATTGAAGATGTGGCCAGAAGAGCCGCACTGGCAGGATTTATTTCGCTTGCTCCTGATGCCTTAACGCCCCTTGGCGGTTACCCGGGTAATGATGATGAGGGACGTACCCTGCAAAGTAAAAGAGACAAAGGCGAAATGGAGGAAGATTTTATAGCTGCATACAATTACCTTAAAAATCATAAAGACTGTAACGGTAAGGTAGGTGTTGTAGGATTTTGCTTTGGCGGCGGCATAGCTAATATGATGGCCGTTCGCATACCGGAACTGGCGGCAGCTGTACCTTTTTACGGTAGTCAGCCTGCTATTGCAGACGTGCCTAAAATTAAAGCTCCCCTAATGCTGCATTATGCATCGTTGGATACCAGGATTACGGCGGGCTGGCCTCCCTACGAAGTTGCTTTAAAAGAGAACGGTAAACGCTACCAGGCTTTTATTTACGAAAACGTAAATCATGGGTTCCATAACGATACAACACCCCGTTATGACAAGGCCGCTGCAGAACTTGCCTGGAAACGCACTATTGATTTTTTCAGCGAACATTTAAAATAGTATAATCAAAATAACAGAGGCTCATCTCTTTCGGGACAGCCTGTGTTATTTTGAGTTTTATGCCATATTTCGTCTCCGATACAAACTTCCTGACTGAAAACAGTCACTGCTTTGTATTACAGGGAATTTAGGTTTGACAGTGTAAAATGTAGCTTAGCTAATACTGTTATAAATTAGGGTTGGCATCCTGTTCAGATTGAGGTATCGGGAATAATAAGTGATTATCATCCACGGTGACACCAACAACGGCCATAGCAGCCTTTAGGCGTCCTAAACGTAAAAGGTCCCAGCGGCGTTGTCCTTCTCCGCAAAGTTCACGTGCCCGTTCTGCCAATAAAGCATTTATAAAAGCATCCGGAGTAGGTGTGTTGGTAATGTTCAACTGGTCTGTTGGCAATGATAAACCTGCCCGTGCCCTCACTATATTTATTCCATTAAATTTATTAGGATCAGCCGGGTTGATATTATTCATGGCCTCTGATTGCAACAGGTAAACCTCAGCCAAACGTAATACAAACCAATCGCTTCTTGAATTATTATCCTGCTTCCACTGGCTATCCCTGAATTTATAAATAAAGGGAGTTACGGTTTGGGTTACACCCTTATTATCAACAGCCTGGTTAGATATGCTATAGGTTTTGCGCACATCCCGGTTACCGTCGGGAAAGCCATTATTGAAAAAGTTATTCTGAGCAAAAAATGAACCGTACCCACCTAATACAGTTGGATAAAACATACGTAATATAATATTACCAACGTTGGGCGCTGTGCCAAAGCGTACGGCAAAAACTATCTCTTTGTTATATTTATTATCCGAGCTGAATATACTGGCATAATTGCTAAGCAAACTGTATGAGCCGCCGTCATCAATTACTTTATTACATTCTGTTAGCGCGTCCTGGCTATCGGTAGCCTTTGCCGCAGCTGATTTGGCGCGTGTTAACAATACCTTTGCCAACAGCGCAGAAGCTGCGCCCGAAGATACCCTTCCCTTATTGCCGGCCACGATACTTTTCTCGGCATAACAATTGGCTTCCGCATATTGAAGATCAGATACAATCTGATCATAAAGAGCTGCAACGGAAGCTTTCTTGGGATACAGATCGGGGGAAGAAGCCGTAAGAGGTTCGGTAATAAGCGGCACCGGTCCAAAAGCGTTAAGCAGGTTAAAATAGCCTAAACCACGCAAAAAGCGGGCATTACCCACAATATTTGCCCTTTCAACCGGGTCCATCGAAATCGGCGGGACGTATTTAATAACGTCGTTGGCATTCTTGATCATTTTGTAATCATTGATATACCAATTGGCAATTTCGCCGTTTACAGCGGCAAAAGTATGGTTGGTTAGCGAGTTCCTATCGGTTGAAGAGCCGGGTGCAGCATACATCAAATCCGAAGCATTGTCAGAAACGGTGTAAACCGTACGCTGATAAAAGGTTTGAGGTTGCATAGTACTAAAAACTCCGTTTAAAGCCGCAACCGCATCGCCCTGGTTTTTATAAAAATTTGTGGGCGTTAAAAAGCTATATGGCTGTTCGGTAAGAAATTTCTTACACGAGGTAAGGCTGAACGTAACAATCGCCACAGCCATTAAAATTCTTATCTTCATATAAATGATATTAAGTATGTTTTTGTTTAAAATCCTAATTTTACCCCCAATAAAAAGGTCCTTGGCGGTGGATATGAATTAACATCGGCCCCAAGGTTTAAGTTCTGACTGCCGGGATTCAGGTTCTGTGTACCTGCATTCAGGTTTTGGGCGCCATAACTGTTTATTTCGGGGTTATAACCGGTGTATTTGGTGAAAGTATGCACGTTTTGTACCGTAAAATATACCGTTGAGGTTTTAAACACCCGTGATTTGGGCGAAACCGGCACATTGTATCCCAGCGATATGGTTTGTATCCTTAAATAACTTCCATCTTCCAGGTAATTATCTACCACACCGGCGTTGCGTATGGATGTGCTGAGAACTCTCGGAACAGTATTGGTGCTTCCGGGGCCGTTCCAGGCATTGGCCTCATAAGTGTACACGTTTGCTGTAGTTCCGCCGCTGTGAGCGTACTTGGTAAGGTTGAGCACTTTATTACCCTGTACCCCCTGGGCAAAGATGGAAAGATCAAAGTTTTTGTAAGATAGCGTATTGTTTATGCTAAAAATAAACTTTGGAGCTGCCTGCCCGATAATTTCCCGGTCGCTGCCGTTAATTATCTTGTTGCCGTCAACATCGCGAATGATAGCATCGCCGGGTACCACGCCTGTTATACCTGCTGCGGCAATTTGCTCCGGGGTTTGGTAAATGCCATCAAAATGATAGCCATAGAAAGACCCTATTGGCTGGCCAACCCGTAAAATGGAGGGTGCAAGGCCATTGGTTACAATGTATGGGCCGGTGCTGCCTACCAGTATGTTGTTGGTGCCGTTCATATCCAATACCTTGTTGCGGTTTGCGGCATAGGTAATGGTGGTAGACCAGTTAAAACCTGCCGATTCAATATTTCTTGTAGTTAAAGAAAACTCGATGCCGTGGTTTTCAACCTTGCCTGCATTAAGCAGGATACTTGAAAAACCCGACGATTGAGGTATCGAAAAATTGAGCAGCAGATCGCTGGTGGTTTTGTGATAATAATCGGCAGTAAGGCTGATGCGGTTATTAAAGAATCCTATATCGGCGCCCACGTCAAACGAAGCTGTCGACTCCCAGCTTAATTTAGAATTGGCAATATTATTTGGCGATACGCCAACCACACGTGTTGCAGACGTGCCTAAAGAGTAGCTGTTAATTGCATATTGAGATAGTGATTGGTACGAGCCTATTTCCTGGTTACCGGTAACCCCATAGCTGGCCCTGATCTTCAGGTCCGAGATCTGTTTTATGTTTTTAATGAATTTTTCTTCCGATGCCCTCCAGGCAAATGCTCCTGATGGGAAATAGCCCCATTTTTTGGTTGCTCCGAAGCGGGAAGACCCATCAGAGCGCATGGTAAAAGTAAACAGGTACTTTTCCATCAGCCGGTAATTAATCCGGCCAAAATAGGAGGCGATGGTATTCCTATACTTGTTGGATTGGGGCGTTAAAACATTGGCGCCTAAAGCCAGGTTATCGGTGCCTAAAATATCTGTAAAAAAGCCCTGTGCACTGCTGCTGAATGCCTTGGTTTTAAACTCCTGTAACGAAACACCGGCTACCGCATCAATCGCATGTATCTTGTTGAATTGCTTAGTAAAGGATAATGTATTTTCATTTAACCAGCTGTAGCTTGTATTATTGGATGAATAAGCCGTTCCGTTGGTTTGCTGCCCTATGTAAATAGTGGTAGGCAGGTACGAATTTTCATTGGCAGTATTATAATCAACCCCAAAGCTGCTTTTAAATTTAAAGCCGGGAATAAATTCATACTCGCCAAAGGTGTTAATGAGTCCGCGCGCATTGGCAATACGGTCTGTTGCCAGTTCAACAGCGGCAACCGGGTTTCCGTAAGTGCCAACATACGCAGCCGGCGCATTTGCAAATGTATATGTTCCGCTTGCATCGCGCATGGATACAATAGGGCTCATACTCAGGGCGCCGCCGGCAGCGCCATATCCTACCCCTGTTATACTTGGATCCACCGCCTGTACATTGTATGATATTTGCGAAGAAAAGCCCATCTTAATCTTCTTACCTATATTCCTGTCCAGGTTTAAACGGATCAGTTCGCGCCTGAAGCCGGTGGCTTTCATAATACCCTCCTGGTCAAAATGGTTTAAGCTAAGGTAGTATCGCGCCTCGCTGGTTCCGCCGTTAAAGCTAAGCTGATAGTTTTGTATGGGTGCGGTGCGGTACAGCGCATCCTGCCAGTCGGTGCCCTTGCCAAAGCCGGCAATCTGTTCGTCAGTATAAGGTAAAGCTTTGGCGGTGGCTGGGTTAGCCGCGTTGTATTCGGTATAATATTGGTTCAGGTATTTGCCAAACTGCGTGGCATCCATAAGGGGAACTTTGTGGGCTATTTGCTGTACACCTGCGTACGATTCAAAATTTATAGCGTGCTGCCCGGCTTTTCCCTTTTTTGTGGTAATAAGTATAACCCCGTTGGCGCCGCGGCTACCATAAATAGCCGTTGCCGAAGCATCTTTTAAAACCTCGATAGATTGTATGTCGTTAGGGTTGATAGAGCTCAGGTTTCCAACACCTGCAAAGCCATCAACAACATATAAAGGCTCGTTGCCAGAGTTTATTGAATTGGTACCCCGTATGCGGATAGATGTAGCGCTGCCTGGCTGCCCGTCTGATTGGGTAAGCTGTAAGCCGCTAACACGTCCCTGTAACATCTGATCGGCGCCCAGTACCGGTGTTTTATCCAGATCTTTCCCGCTTATTGAAGCAACTGATCCTGTAAGGTCACTTTTACGCTGGGTTCCGTATCCAACCACAATTACTTCGCTCAATTTCTGGCTGGCTTCGTCCACCTTTAAAACTACATTGATTTGCGTTTTTGTGCCAACTTCTACAGTTTGCGACAGATACCCTATATACGAAAACACCAGGGAAGCTCCCTCGGGCACCGATACATTGTATTCGCCATTTCCATTGGTCACCGTGCCGCCATTTGTACCAAGCACTTTTACATTTACCCCCGGTAAAGGGAGGCCTTTATCGTCAAGTACCCGACCCTTTACATCTATGTTTTTAATAACAGACCCCTTCAGGGCTATAATCACCAACCCGTTATCGGTTGTCTGGTAATCAAGACCGGTATTTTCAAGTATCCGGTTTAAAACATCAAGCAAGGGTGCGTTGTTTACATCAAGTGTAATTTGCTTGTCTTGCGGCAACAATTGTTCGCTATACAAAAAACGGGTTTTCCCCTTTTGCTCAAGCGTATAGATGGCCTTTTTCAGAGACGCATCTTTAAGGTTAAGACTAACCTTAACATTTTGCGAATAACTGTTTGCCGATACATTCAAACAAAACAGAAAGGTGAGAACAAAAGTCCAGTTAAGCATCAATAAAAATTTTCGGTAATGGGGCACAGAAAATACTTTACCATGAAGTATTTCTTTTTTCATAATTTTACGGTGTTAGTAATTAAACAATCGGTTAGTTATCAGCAACATCCTATTGCTGATTTAATGGATCGATAATACAGCGGGGAATATTCGAGCATTTCCCGCTTTTTTATTACAATCCTCTTCTCTCTTTTAGTTAATGGTCACTACGTCATTGGCGGTTATCTTAAATTTAAATGGCCTTATAATTTGCATTTCTGTTAATGCCTGGGTTAGTGTTTCGTTTTCCAGTATGCCGGTAAATCTGTAGCCGGCCGCGGTTTTATTATTGATTTTAAAAGTTACGTTATACCATTTCTCCAACCTGGGTATCAGCTCTTCAAATGATTCATCTTTAAAAACCAGTTTGTTTTGCAGCCACGCGGTTTCTTCAATATAATCCTTGTTTGATATTTCAACCGGTTCAATATTTTCTATAACCAGCTGGTTATGAATGGGAGGAGCTGCGCTTTTATCAATATGCTCATTTAACACGCTTTCGTTTAACGCGAGTTTTTCTTTGGCACGCAGCAATATCTTCCGTTGCGGATCGCTGTTAAGCGATAATTCTATCAATCCCCTGATGAGTGTTGTCTCGGTAACAGGATCGCCGGGATAGGCTTTAATATTAAAAGCGGTACCTAAAACTTTGACGGCTATTTTTTGAGTATGTATTATAAACGGATGCTTTTTATCTTTAGCTACATCAAAAAAGGCCTCGCCGTATAGCCTTACCTCCCGGCGGTCTTTATATAGCATGGCATCATCATATTGAAGCCTGCTATTGGTATTGAGCCAAACACTTGTGCCATCCGGAAGCACTATCTTTTTGCGCATGCGCTTACCGCATACAATTTCGGTATCGGATGTGGAAGAAATGTTGTTGCTTTTTTTATTGTGATATAAGAGGTAAAAAGCGAAACTGCTTATCGTTATCAACGAGGCGGCTATCAGCCAGCGCGTAATAAGCTTCCTTTTAAAAGTGGTGGCCGGGCTTTTCTGTTTATAATCAGCAAACTCATGCCCGTATTTTTGCTCGTGCAGGGCAAAGGCTTCATCTATATCAATTTCTCCCGGAAGTTCATTTTTAAAAGTAACCTGGTTTAATACCTCTTCGTAATACAAGGCCTCGGGGAATAATGCCAGCAGCTCATCCAGTTCCCGGAGTTCCTGGCCGGTAGCCTCACCAGCCAGTTTCCTGGTTAATAACTGTATGATCCTTTTCTGCTCCATCAATAACGAAATGTTTGGTGATTAAGCCGAAGGACAACTAAAACAGAAAATCTCCCTAAAAGAAATTAATATTTTTTTACCGGACTAAGGTTAAATTCTTTTTTAATAGAGACAGACAAGCGCCTGGTTGCAATAACAAGCTGAGCATCAACTGTTTTAACGGATATATCAAGAATTTCAGAAACTTCTTTGTAACTCAGGCCATCTTCTTTTACCAGCCTGAAAATTATTTTACACTTAGTGGGTAATTCGTCGATGGCGCTATTGAGGCTTCTCCTCAATTCATCATTAATCAGTATCCACTCGGGGGTAGTATTATCAATCCGTAAATTGACAGAAATATCATCCAAAGAAATTATCCTGCCGCCGGAGTTCTTCTTTAGCACATTTAAGCAAAGATTTTTTGCAATAACAAAAGCATATACTTTAATATTATTGACGGACGTAATAGCATCCCGCTTTCGCCACAAAGTGATCATTACATCAGATGCTACTTCTTCGGCCAGCTCGGGCGATTTTAACAGGCTGTAGGAAAAACGTTTTATTGATGGGAAAAGCAATCCAAATAACTTTTTGTAGGCAATATAACTGTCGTGCACAGCTATTTCTTTTACAATATCCGTTAATTCAGATAAATTGTGCGACATTCCTGATTGCTTAAAATTAATATAGGTTTATTGCGATACAAGATCAGTACCTGCAGATACAAACTAAAATAAAATAATTGTATTAAACTAATGGCATTTGTAGACGAACCTTACCCGTACTGCCGTAAATCAACGTGCTATATAGATGTAAATCAATGTATAAGTTGCAAAAAACGCTTCTGATTACCCTAACTGGCCGGTTAATGGAACAGGAAGATTCAAAAAAGCACCTTATTTTTTTTTCTTTTAAGAAAAGATTATGGTAATTACACTGAATGATTAGCCAATTTCGCTTAATCAAATATTTGGCTGGTGTTTTCATTGCAGTACTTCCGGTTGGCTTGGGTATATGCAGCCTATCGGTAATATTTGAATTATCGATCCAAGCGGAAGATAGTTACAAAGACTGGAGCCAAACGAAGACCGTCATTGGTGGTAAAATCCGGGGACTCTGAAGTGGGAATGACGTTGCTAAGATGGCTGTCATGCTGAGTAACCTTTATTTATTTACAAATAATCGCATTGAAAATGACTTTTTTAAATACTGATAATCAGCAAGTTACAGACTTATCATTGGCAGTCTGTCGAAGCATAGCGGGCAAAGGCCTCTCCGCACGAGTCTTCGACAGGCTCAGACTGACAGGCCTTTACACCTCGAAAGTCGAATACGCCAGGGGTAGGAACGAAGCAATCACGCGTGGTTGCTGGCCTCAATTGCCAGACGTGCGCAATCAGCTAAGCGGATAGGGCTTGGTTGTAATTTTCTTCCAAATAGAAAATCCACCATAAATGAACATCAATCCAATAAAAAGGTACACCCAAATTGAAATATTGCGACCAGCGATCACCAGGTAAAGATAGGGCATGCTAAAACTAAGTGAAGCGAAGAGTAAGGGAATAAGAATGGCCTTTTTTGCTTTTAAATTCTTTAGTACCCAGCCAAGAAATGTAAAAAAACCTACTTTGCTGACCAGGTATAAGCTACCGAGAACTAAAGGATCAACCTCGTGCTTTTCTCCCAAACCTATCACCCAGGCTTTAAATACCGCAATATACTCCATCATATAATGCAAGATAGGCATAACAATCTTACTTCCACCAAAAGAATGCGACAAAGTGCTGCCAGGAAGGATACAGAGGCTATCACCAACACCGCTTTTCGACCTGTGGTCTTCCAACGGTGATTGGCCTATTGTTGACCACACCAAACAGTGGCGGCAGGGCAACGCCTACAAGGCGAAAACTATTTTTTTTTCAAAGGATAAAGTTGTTGACATAAGGTTGTCATCACTCATAGATAATATTGCATCAAGTGACAGTAAGATTATTAGCGGCAACCTTAAAAATGAACACGATGGAATATAAAGACGGAGCAATTGCTTTTTTTGCCAAAACAAGAAAAGACTGGAGAAAATGGCTGGAGAAAAATCATCAATCAGAAAAGGCCGTCTGGCTCATTATTTACAACAAATCGAGCGGGACTCCCAGCGTATATCACAACGAAGCGGTGGAAGAAGCGCTGTGTTTTGGATGGATCGACAGCGTTAAATACAACAGGGACGGTGAAAGCAACTACCAGTTTTTTACGCCGCGAAAGCCTAAAAGCAATTGGAGCAAGGTAAACAGAGAACGGGTAGAAAAGATGACAGCCCAGGGTTTAATGACCGAAAACGGTCAAAAATTAATTGATTTAGCAAAAGAAACAGGCACCTGGTTAGCATTACTGGATGTTCAAAATTTAGTAATTCCTGGTGATTTACAAATACTGTTTGATAAAAATGAAAAGGCCTTTAAAAACTTCACAAACTTCTCTCCATCTTCCAAACGGATAATTCTCGAATGGCTTTTAAATGCTAAAACGCCGGTAACCAGAACCAGGAGACTGGAAGAAACTGTAAAGCTGGCAGACGATAACATAAAAGCCAATCATAATTGGAAAAGTAAAAAGATAGCTACCAACGGCATGCCCTGAGTAAGAACGGCTATGAGAGCTGGCATCGCCTTTGTTGATTTGTCTCTAAATAAAAACATGAAAAAGACAGTCGTAATTACAGGGCTGCAAGGTATATGCGCGGATACATAATGAAACTTTTTACCCGGATTAAGGTTTTGATATTATGAATTTAGATAATAAGGATATACTACAAAAAGCAAACGCTGCCGTTACTGAAGGCGACAACGAAGGGTTTCTATCACTATGTACCGAAGATATAAGATGGGACTTTGTAGGTGATAAGACTTTAACAGGAAAGGAAGCCATTAGAGCGTATATGAAAGCCACATACGTGGAACCACCGAAGTTTGATGTTGAAAATTTAATCGCAGAAGGTGATTTTGTTTCAGCAATTGGCAAGATCAGTATGAAGGATGCAGCAGGAAAAGTAATTGACTATTCCTACAGCGATGTCTGGCGTTTTCGCGATGGCAAAATGGCCGGATTGCAAGCATTCGTTATCGAAATAAAGCCCCAATAAAATGCCTTAGCCTTGTTTATAGATTAACTTCGCTTTTTTCCTGCCACTCGAAATTTCCTACTCGGTTGGCGATTAGCCAGCGCTTGTTCTCACGCACATAATGGTCGTGGTAAATAGCACTTATACTGGTCTTCATTTTTTTACCGTGCTCGGTGCCGATTAATGTAATCAAACAATAACACGTTCCGGTAGCACTATTGCCGTCTATATTCACCACCTGCTGACCGTTAAAATGGTGGACTATTTCAACATCTTTAAGAAAACTACCAAACGCTTCCGCCATTTCTTTCCGGCCTTTCAATTTTAAAATAGCTGTATCCCCGGCAAAAGTTTCCGACACTGCATTTTCAGAAAACTGCTGCACCTGAGCTTTAAAATCTTTTCTATCGCCAAGAATAGAAACGTTATCAACAAGCTCTCTGAGCGAAATCCTGTCTTTTAATTCTTTAATATTCATAATTGGTGGTTTTTTTTAAAGAAGCCGTCTCCAATTGAGGCAGCCTCCTGGTATATAAATGACTATGAACTTTAAAATGCTTGTTGCGTTCCGGCTTTAGTACTTAAACTACAGTAAGCACTATCTTGCCTTGAATGCTTCCGTGGGCAGCTCTTTCGTGCGCCTTTTGAGTATCCGCAAGCGGAAACGTGCTGTCAATGGCGACACGAACAGTCCTATCATCGAGTAATCGGGCAAGTTCCGCTAACTGCGCGCCGCTTGAGCGTACCTGGGTGGCCGACACCGTTATGCCCAGCTTCGCGGCTTCCTCTGTGCCCGAAAAACCTAAAGGGAACACCGGGAATAAAGCTCCGCCGCGTTTCAATGTGCGCAAAAAACGGCCGGTGGTTGGCCCGCCAACACTGTCGATGACCAGATCAACGTCATGCACAACATCCTCGGGAATGGTCCTGGTATAATCGATGAATTCGTCAGCGCCGAGATCTCGCAGGAACGCTTCATGCTTACCCGATGCTACAGCGATGACGTGCGCACCCTTCCATTTTGCCAGTTGCACTGCAAAGTGCCCAACACCACCCGCCGCACCGTTAATGAGCACCGTTTTGCCTTCGAGCGGCACCGGCTCATGCTTGTTCGGCTGAAGCGGATTCTGCACGTTGTGGCCTACATCAATCATGAACTGCCATGCGGTGAGCAATGACATTGGCGCCGCCGCGGCATGTACGTGATCGATGCCGGCCGGCTTAAGCGCAACTTCCGATGCCGGCGCGGTGACATATTCGGCATAAGCCTGGCTGGGCCCGTAGCTGGGAAAGCGAACCATCGAATACACCTCATCACCGATGGCGAAGTCCTTAATATCGTCGGCGACCGCCTCGATGACGCCCGAAATGTCTGTCCCCAGAATTATGGGAAAGGGAACTTTTGGCTGCCACTCGGGTGGCAGCATTTTATATCCGTCGCGCAGATACCAGTCGGGCGGATTGAGACCGGCTGCATGAACCCGAACGCGTACTTCTCCTTGCTTAAGTCCGGGAATCGGCGCATCTTCATAGCGTAGCACTTCAGGGCCACCGAACTCATGCTGCCTGATCGCCTTCATTACTGCCATTTTATCTTTTGAATTTAAGTCCATTTTTTACTTATTAATGAGCTGCAAAGTTAAACGCAATGTTTACTTTTGGCAAGTATGTACTTATTTGTACCTTACATACTAAAAAGTTTCTAATGTTGAATATCAGCTATTTACGGAGAAATAAAATGAAAAATAAAGCAGAAATCCCCGAATGTATACAGAATTGTGGCGTTGAATATGCTTTCAAACGCATTGGCGGAAAATATAAAGGACGGATCTTGTGGCATTTGAGCTTGAAAACAGTACTGCGTTATGGCGAATTGAGCCGGACCTTGCCTGACATTACTACTAAAATGCTTACCCAAACTTTAAGGGAGTTGGAAGAGGATCAATTAATAATGCGAAAAATGTACCACGAAGTGCCGCCCAAGGTAGAATATTCATTGAGTGATACAGGGCAGGAATTAATTCCGTTTATTGAACATCTTCACAATTGGGGCAAGAAACAATTGGAAAACGAATCGTTGATTAACCAATAAAAGCTAATAGCAGTTTAAAAAAATATGACGTTCGTAAATAATGTCTATTAAATTACGCCTTTGTTGGAGTTGTCTCCAACAAAGGCGGAGGAGGATAATATTCAATCAATAATTGATGTTTCTGCTATCAACTGGCATCGGCTTGTTGGAGACAATTCCAACAAGGGCGGAGCGAAAGTTCCGATCCCAGGCTGATAGGTATTCTAAGTACATTGGAGCAATCTTAAAGACTGGCCGTGAGTTATTCAACCTGCCTATTAAAGTTTGAGATATGATTTGGCCGTATGTTGTTGACAGACTTTGCTTTGTTAAAAGATGTTAAATAAAAGGAGAAGCTAAAGCTATAATTCGGCGTTTATTTAAATTGCGTTAGATGCCCGTTTAATATTGCTGAATGAAAAAATATATCACCTGGATTCTTAGCCTGTTTATCCTACCCATTGCTCATGTTTGCAGCCAGCCTATCACAGCGGCAAAACATCAATTACTTACCGCTCATCAAATCGAAATAATTGTGGATACGGTTTGTGATAAAATCAAACAGGGATATGTTTATGCAGACAAAGGAAAAAAGATCAGCGATTACTTGCACACTCAGTTAAAAGCAGGCATTTATAATAAGTATACTAATCGTGATGAATTGGCCACAAAATTGACGAACGATATGCGCAGTGTTTGCTACGATGGTCATTTGGTGGTTCGTGTTGATGCAGATGCCCCTATCGGTCCTGTGCCCAATACACCTTCGCAACCCGATCCACACCCAGTACCACCCGAAGAAGAAAACTTTAATTTAAAAAAAATAGAAATTTTACCGGGAAACATAGGCTACTTTCGGCTTGATGGCTTTACCAGTAATAGAGAGGTATGGCCGGTACTCGAAAATGCATTGCATTTTTTGGAACGTAGCAAGGCATTAATTATTGATGTTCGCTACAACGGAGGTGGATCAGGAGGTATGGTGAATTTAATGGAGTGTTTTTTATTTAACAAAAAAACAGAAATGAATGGTTTCATTGACCGTTCTGGAAAAGATACTACTCATAATGAGGCAGACCCAGCAGCGGTCAAAGGCTTTACTTTAAATATGCCGATTTACATACTTACCAGTCACCAAACGTTTTCGGCTGCTGAGGACTTCGCCTATGGGATGCAAAGTGTGCACCGAGCCCAAACTGTAGGCGAAACATCCGGCGGCGGAGCGCATCCCACCGAGGATTCGCCAGTCGGTTATGGATTGATTATACGCGTTCCGTTTATGCGTTCGTATAATCCTTATACACATAAAGATTGGGAAGGCGTTGGTGTAGTACCCGATATTCGTTGTCCCTCAGAATTAGCTTTAGATATTGCGTTATCGAAAATTTATCAACAAGCCATTACGACAAGCAAAAACCTCGAAGAAAAAACGAAATATCAACGATTAAAAGATAAGATTACTCCGAAAAAAAGGTGAATGTACCATCCCTGTCACTACAAAAATACAATGGCACTTACGCTCAGCAATTCAAATTGTTTGTTAAGGGCGCCTAGATTTACTTAAGAATAACTTTACTTTGGAGCTCAATTCTGTAAATGCCGAAACTTTTTATAGTGGGCCGGAAGATGATTTGAAGTTATAATGATAAAATCCCGGACAAAAAAACGCTCAGCATTGAATATGTCATGGCTTAATGGAAATGAAATAACAATGTACAAGATCAATCAGTATTCAAAAATGGACTCGAACAAATTAGATAATTGAAGATAAAATTTTAAAACTTTCTATCATGCGGTTCGACTTTAGCCCTGTTCGGGCTACAAATAATACCAGTCCCTAAGGGAATCGAACCCTTTTTTGCGCTACTTGTAAATCGCTTAAAACCTTCAGTTGTTCCACCAAATGGTTCGAATTATGTCCAGTCTGGGGACTAGTCCGCAGTAAAATCCCTACAACTCGCCGTTGTTGAAGTTGTCTCCAACAAAACCTTCGGAGGATAATGTTCAATCAACCATTGATATTTCTGCTGTCAACTGGCATCGGCTTGTTGGAGATAACTCCAACAAGGGCGGAGGCAACCAGTCCGCTGCCTACACTTTCTGTTTTCTTGGTTTGATATGGGCGAAATCAATTGTTTTGGTAAAGTACTCATGTCCGAGAATCAATAATATGGAACTGCCAATATTCGCTTTCTGCATTATTGGCAACAAATCCCAGTTATTTGTGGCATGCAGATATACGGCATAATAAAAAATAAGCAGGCAAACAATATTGTAGAATTTAAAAAAATGAAGCCTTGTTTTCATAATAAATACCGTAATCACAATTATGCATGTCCAGAACAAAAAGCTGGAGATGGTGAGCATCAAATCATGCAAAGGAGTAATTACCAAAAACGTAAAAGGCATCGTTAGTATACCCACATACTTAAGGATGTTTGCTCCATTTCTATCCGGTAATTTTTTTGACATATTGACAAAGAAGATAGCACAACTTATTGTGTAGAAGAACATCCCTAAATAAGCCCAAATTCTGGAAGCGTTATGAGAACCATTTACCGCTGTTGTTTTAAACAGATTACTTATATAATTTCTTGTCCAATCAAAACCAATAGAGTTCTGATTTTCATACGTACCTCCCGGATAAACGGCGATTGCAATAGCGAGTAAAATCAACGAAATAGTTAGTCCAATTAGAACGGAATGTCTTTTTATCATGTATGAAATGTATGAGTTTGTAAGCTTCAAACAAAAGATACAACATTTGGTAAATTGTTACAAATTGACAAGCAGTATAATGGATTTTTTTCCTGCACCCTCGTTGGAGTTGTCTACAACAAAACCTTTGGAGGATAATGTTCATGTTTCTGCTATCAACGGGCATCGGCTTGTTGGAGACAACTCCAACAAAGGCGGAGTGATCATAAAAGCCGCAACAAACCCTACTATGTAAGTTGTAAAATTAATCAAGGCCTGTTTACCTCTTAGTAAACAGGCCTATTTAATTTACGCTATTCCCAATACTCTTATTTTAAAGAAATCTTGAATTACACGTAGGATTTTTATCAAGATAGCCATCTACCCAATTGATCCTAACTGATCAAGAACATTCAATTCCAACCATTCTTAGCAAGATGATGCTCGGTAACCCGAACAGGAGGTTCTTCGCACCTCATTTCCATGCAATCAATCCTAATGTTTTGATAAGATCTCAATATCCTGCTCTGTAAGATCAAGATTGCCAGCTTCGAGGTTTTCATACATATGGCTAATCGATTTGGTACCTGGAATGAGCAACGTATGCGGCCAGCGTCTTAAAAGCCAGGCTAGTGCTACCTGGGCTGTAGTTGCTTTATACTTTTGAGCAATCAACTGCACTTTATCTGCAACCTTATGTGGCCCGGATGCGAGCGGATACCACGGGATAAATGCCATTTGTTGCTGTGCAGTATAAGCCACAACCTCCTCCCATTGCCTGTCTGCAAGATTGTAAAGGTTTTGAACCGAGATTACCGGTAATATCGCACTTACCCGCTCTATCTGTTCAACTGTCACTTCAGATAAACCGATGTGTCTTATTTTCCCCGTATTCACAGCGTCTACCACCGGTGCCAGCGTATCTTCAACAGGTACATTTGGGTCGATTCGATGCAATTGCCATAGGTCAATTTTATCTAGTTTTAACCTTGACAGACTGCCTTCAATACTTTGGTGTATAAATTCAGGATCGCCGTTGATGACCCATTGGTTAGGGCCGGCCAGAGTTGCCCCGCCTTTAGTTGCAATGATCAAATTATCAGAATAGGGAAATAACGCTTCACCAATGAGTGATTCGTTAAGTTCAGGGCCATAGGCGTAGGCAGTATCTATAAAGTTCACTCCGGCCTTAACCGCTTCCTGCAGTACACGTTTCGCATTTTCGCGATCGTCTGATTCGCCATAGACACCGAAGCCACTAAGCTGCATAGCGCCGTATCCTAATCTGTTGACTTTCATATCACCACCTAGGTTATAGGTGAGCATTGATTTTTGATTACTCATTTTATTTGTATTAATTGTTAATGGTTATCACCAATTTACCTACCGTTCTGCCGGTTTCCATCTGGCTATGTGCAGCAGCCATTTGATCAAATAAAAAGACTTTGGATACATGCGAATGAATTTTGCGTTCACTTAAAAGTGTAGCTAAAGCTTGCATATCGTCACCATCCGAGTGAACAAGGTAAAAACCTCCATTGATATTCTTGTCTTTAACCTTTTGCATCACCTCATCGGTAAACTGACTAACGATGCTGATAATTCTACCGCCTTCTTTAATAATATCTATCGAGCGAAGGATATTCTCTATACCAAGGGAATCTAACACGAAATCAACCGGATTTTTAATATCTTCCAAACTTTGGGATTGATAATCAATGTGTTCATCCGCGCCAAGTGACAACACAAAGTCTTTGTTATTGGCTGAAGAAGTACCAATGACATAAGCGCCGAGATGCTTCGCCAGTTGCACTGCATAATGGCCCACGCCCCCTGAAGCGGCATGGATCAATACCCTGTCGCCGACTTTTATGCCTGCCTGATCTACTAAAACCTGCCACGCCGTAAGTGCCGCGAGCGTAGCCGCAGCTGCCTCGTGATGAGTAATGTTGTTTGGCTTTAACGTTAAATGGTTAGCCGGAGCAGCCACATACTCAGCATAAGCTTTACCAGCTCCGGGAAAATTGACCATTCCAAATACTTCATCGCCTGCTTTAAACAGAGGAGACTTTGATTCTGTTACCACGCCCGATATGTCCCATCCCAAAACCAGTTCAGCTTCTTTGCTAATGTTTCCATAACGAAATACACCCGCGCCGCCTCTTGTTTTTACATCTACCGGATTTATGCTGATGGCGTGTACTTTAACCAATACCTCGTCAATTTGCGGTGCAGGTACAGGTATTTCTTTAAATTTCAGGTTATCAGTAGAGCCTATCGCAGATAAAATTATTGCTTTCATATTTTTTTAATTATAAAAGCAAATATATACTAATTAAAAGCAATTAAAACAGTACATGTTTTCTATAATTCGGTACATTTGTGGATGTTTAAGGAAAATCTCTACCAGTCTTATTCCATTAATTTCGCAACGCTAGACGTTTGCCCTAAACCTGAGCATAAACACAGCTTTTTTGAATTGGTGTATGTACGTTCAGGCTCTGGCATGCAGTGTATAAATCAAAGTAAGTTTAAGTACCAGCCAGGTCACTTATTTCTCCTTACGCCAGACGACTGCCACTCATTTGATATTCATACCACAACGGAGTTTTTCTTTTTGCAGTTTAATGATATATATATCCGGAACAGCGGTTTCGCTACGGAGCACATCCGCCGGTTAGAATACATCCTGCAAAATGCCAATCACCAGCCCGGCTGCATCTTAAAAAATGTAACCGATAAAGCGTTGGTTCTTCCGTTGGTAGAAGCGATATACCGGGAAAATACAACCAGAGATCTGTATAACCAGGAATTGGTGCACCAGTTAATAAATACGCTTATTATCATCATAGCACGGAACATTGCAAAATATCTGCCTGAAAACGTATCTACTACTACGGAGAGTAAGGCGCTTGAAATTTTGCAATATATACAGCATAACATCTACTTCCCGGAGAAACTGAAAACGGAGAATCTAAGCGATGTTTTTGGGGTTTCAAGCGCTTATTTAGGCCGGTATTTTAAACAGCACACCCAGGAGACCATGATAGGTTATATCACTCAGTATAAAACCAGGCTCATTGAGCACCGCCTAAAATTCAGCGACAAGCGTCTAAATGAAATTGCCGGGGAGTTTGGCTTTACCGATGTAAGCCATCTTAATAAATACTTTAAAAAGCAAAAAGGCAATACATTAAAAGCCTATCGGGAGTTGGTTCGGCTATAAAGATAATATGCTCTTTTAAACCGGTTTAGGCCCGAATATCTTGTTATTTATGATAATTATTTCTTTAGCTTTAATAAAATCACCCGCTGTATATGAGCAATTCTACTAATTATAGATTCGCCAATTTCGTTTATCTCGCAACTATTAAGTAGTCAATAAAATGTCTAACAATCCCTGAAAGGAAATTGATAAAATCAGAGTTTAAAAAGAAGGATAATTTTCAAAGCAGGAATAAAAAATAGCCACAATTAAATTTTCCATAAGTTACTGCCACCCGATCATTCAATTACAAATTTCAATTGAATATTAAACTTCAAGTTTGTCCTGCCAGTCAAACGTTCCAATTCGCTTAGCAATCAACCAACGGTCACCGCTACGTATATAATCATCCTTATAAATAGCTCCGATAGTAGTCTTCGCCTTTGTTGGAGTTGTCGCCAGCAAAATCTTCGGAGGATAATGTTCAATCAACAATTGATGTTTCTGTTGCCAACTGGCATCGGCTTGTTGGAGACAACTCCAACAACGGCGAAAAATGCACGAATACCTTTTTGAAGATGCCTAATATGAAGTTCGCGCACCCATGAGTGGCGAGAATACAAATGGAAGAGTTTCTTGGATATCCCTTTCATCTTCAATTACCAAAACACGTTCCCATCATATCTATTTTTTGAAAATGGAATGGATTTTCTATAACCTAAGCGAATGCTGCTCAATTAGTTAAACATAAATCTGTTTAATCCGTTATTAAATTATGAAAAGTATAAAGATCATTTCAGGCAATACTGAACAGCAAGTGTGGACCGGTGTAGAGGCCACCCTGCAAGAAGATACACTTGATTATAACGTGTTAATAAAACAGGGAAAAATACAGATCGAACTATATATTGGCATCGACCTTGGCGGAGGCTTTGAAAGCGGCTCGGCGTTAACCCAGTTGAGTGCGGTTCTGTCGCATAAAAATACCTTCAAATTTGCCATACATGATAAAAGTTTTATTGACCAGGTTGGCAAGTTTTTTGGCATGGAGGATGTGGAGATTGGCTATCCCAGCCTCGATAAACATCTCATTATTAAAACTGATGATAAGACAAAGGTTCGGCATGCTTTTGCGGATGCAGATATACGAAAAGTTTTTTCTACGCTGGAAAGCTTTGATTGCGGAATTCATATCCATACCGATGAGAAGGACATACAACATGCTTATCTGGAACTAAACATTGATGAAGGTATTAATAAGCCTGCCGAATTACAAAAAATATATCATGCCTTTTATAAATTGCTGATGAATATTGAACATCAGTTAAAAGCCTGAGCTTAGCCCAGGCCCGGATAATATGTAATTGTGACGACAAGTAAGATGAAGATCCTATTGGTTTAATCTATTTCGGGAATACTCACGAAAATAATTAAAACCATCGTTAATTTGGGTTATTGCTTTTTTATGGCCACGCAGCACCAGCTTCCGTACCGCCCCTTTTTTCCTGCCCCTGCGAAGACCCCCGACCAAAAACCATAAAGATCTCGCCTTTGTTGGAGTTGTCTACAACAAAACCTTCGGAGGATAATGTTCAATAACCATTGATGGTTCTGCTATCAATTGACATCGGCTTGTTGGAGACAACTCCAACAAGGGCGAAAAAGACCCGTCCGAAACAAGGGATCTTGCGGCTGAACACCCGGCAGTAGTGCAGCAAATGCTTGATATTATGCGAAAACAACATACCGAGCAGCATAACTTCCCTTTTTGGGCTAATTGAACTGGTACCTGTAAATAATGGGAGCAGATGATGGTAGGTTCAAAATCTTTTTTGGGATGATACTATCAATCTTTTTAACCGTGATAATTTACCAATACATTGGTTATTAATGTTTTATGATAAGAAATCCTGTTTTACGCTTCAATTCACTTTTATCACTGTATTCAATTAAATAATAATAAGTACCGGGTTGTTGCATTGTGCCCGTAGTACTGGAGTGGCCATCGAAAACTTTATTGGCATTATCATAACCCCGGGTTTCATATATTTTAGCCCCATCGCTGTTAATTAGCACCACTTTGTTATCTGGATAAGCTTCAATATTTTCAATTAAAAGAACATCGTTTACCCCGTCGCCATTGGGTGACACCCCCTGGTGTACTTTTATCCGGCCATCTTTAGCAAAATAAGAGGCGGACATTTCAGTGTTTTTATTTACGGCCAGGCTGCTTGCAAAACTGGCCACTTGTTCGGCCCTTGTCATGATTATAACGTAGCTTTTCATGGTTATCCCATCCTGCGCGGTTACGGCGGTAGTAATGGTATTATTGCCAACTGTTAAAGGAATAGCCGGAGATGCAGAGCCAGACGGCACTGCTATACCGTTAACCTTTATAGTGGCATTCCCGTTATTGGCTACAGGACTCAGCGTAAATGAGGTGGTTCCGTTAGGTACTGTTGCGGTATAGTTATAAGTCTGTATCCCAAAGGCCGGCGTTAAAGTTCCGCTACTGGGTATCAGTTTGATGAGGTAGGCATTTGCCGATAGCGCAGCCGATACCCTGGTTACATTGATGGTGTAGGCTGTAGTAGTTACACTGTCGCCGGCGGTTATCAAAACAGTAATGGCCGAAGTGCCAACAGGCAATGGAATACTGCCAGATACATTACCCGAGCCTACTATTACTCCATTTACGGTTACTGTGGCACCTGCATCACCCGTGGTTGGCGTTACCGTAACAGCTGCCGTTGCATTGGCTACTGCCGTGCTATAAGTGGTACTACCGGTTGCAAATACGGGGCTTAACGTACCGCTGCTAATGGTTAAATTTGCCAGGCTTGAATTTGTGGAGGTGGTTGGCGGCGATCTGGTTATTACCATAGTATAAATCTTAGTGGTTACCCCATCCTGTGCGGTAGTTATGGTAGTAATGGTATTATTGCCAACTGTTAAAGGAATAGCCGGAGATACAGAGCCAGACGGCACTGCTATACCGTTAACCTTTATAGTGGCATTCCCGTTATTGGCTACAGGACTCAGCGTAAATGAGGTGGTTCCGTTAGATACTGTTGCGGTATAGTTATAAGTCTGTATCCCAAAGGCAGGCGTTAAGGCTCCGCTGCTGGGTATCAGTTTGATGAGGTAGGCATTTGCCGATAGCGCCGAAGAAACCCTGGTTATGTTGATGGTGTAGGTTGTGGTGGTTACGCCATCTTGCGCTACGACTATTATTGTAATAACATTAGAGCCCACATTAAGTGCTATCGGGCCGTAAGCCGACCCGGAAGTTACCGTTGTACCGTTGATTTTTATAGTTGAAGCAGTATCACTTTTAACAGGCCTTACGGTTATTGATGTGGTAGCATTGGCTACAGATACTGTATAACCGGTTACTCCACTGGCAAATGCCGGACTCAACGCTCCAGAATTGATTGTTAAATTTGAAAGCGTTGCAACTGATGAAAGCAGGCGGTTTGCTTTTACGGTATAGATTTTATTTGCGGGTTCAAATCCACCTTCGGTAATTGTTCCCAAATTTGGAACCGCAGTGTAGGCAAGCGGACTGTTAGCCGTACATTTATTGGTGTAAATGTAGCTGTAGGTATCTGGTACCGAATATGCTAAACTGTCGCCGGTTGAGGTACACTTGTAAAGCCACATATACGCGTTGCCCGGCGGAACCAAGCCCCCACCGTAATACGATGTATTCACAGCAAATCCCGCATTAAACCCGTTTTTTACACCATTAAAATGCCCAAGACTATTGGAACTTTCACAGCCGACTAAAAGGCTCAGCGGACTGGCATTCGCGTTTCCTACATCAATATAATTAGGGCCGTAATTAGCCGAATAGTTACAATTGATCCTTAACGTAACAACACCATAATGAGCACTTGACCCGTTTGCATTGGAGCCTGTGTAGGGATATTCTCCGTTTAAAAATGCCTTGCAATTTGTTTCAATGGCAAACGAGGCGTTGGCGATATAATTTGTGTTGTTAAACAAAACGTTATAGCCAAAACCATTGTCCTGTGTTCTGCTGGCGACACAGTTATTTGCCCAGTTTAATTTAGGGTAAACAACGGTCAATCCGTTACGTGAATCTAAAAACCGGCAATTATTAAATAACGATGTTAACTGGGGTGGTGTTGGCGTGGTTAAAATTGTATTTGGTTGCACATACACCCCGTGGCCGCCCATAAATGTAATACCTTCAACATATAATGTGCCCGCATCGCGTTGATAAATGGCATTATAGGTATTTATTAAAGGTAGAATATTGGCATCAGGGACACGCCCCAGATTGATAGTGATATTACCCGCCGCTATATAAACCGAATTTGGAGTAGCTGCTACCGCATCTGCCGATACCACCCATTGTAATTTCAAAGGGAATCCATAACTATCTTTTTGCGCCATATCAACTATATCCTGAGCACTGGCCACACTGGCAGTATAAATATTACCTATTGTATTTGTCCAAACAGTTGCCGTTGTGGGCGCGTTGGTGATAAACGTATTATCGGCCCCGGCACCAATGATGAAAACATCACCGGGCGTTGATTTAATAATATTACCCCAGCCTCCTTTTAAATAAGTGCCCGCTGCAAGGTAAATTAATGAAGCGCCGCGTCCTAAGGCATAGCTTATCGTCTTATAGGCATTTATCCCGGTTGATGATCCGTTTGTAGCTTTATCGGTACCATTAATATAATCCACATAAAATGGCTTTAAAGCCGCTATCCGCTGCGCCACCAGATCTTTAATTTGTATGCTTGTTGTAAACTTGTTATGCTGCTCTATAATTTGAAATGGCCTGAATGGAAACGACGCCGGATAGCTGAACAACCTGGAATTGCTCACTGTTGCTGTAATTGTATTTGGCCCTACATTTAGCGGTATAGGAGCAGATGCAGATCCTGTTGCTACCGGATTGCCGTTTATCATTACCGTTGCTGTGCTATCAGCAGTAAAAGGTGTTAAAGCAACCGACGCGTTGGTTAAATTTATGGTATAGTTTGTTGAATCCGGTGCAAATAAAGGCGTTAATACGCCCTTGCTGACGGTTAGATTAGCCAGATCGGGACCAGCCCTTGTAATGAAGACAGCATACATTTTAGCTACTGTGCCATCCTGTGAAGTAACTATTATTGTAATAATATTCTGTCCGGCTGTTAAAGAAATGCCGGGTGACGGCGTCCCGGATGGTAAAACCGCTCCATTCACAGTAACAGAAGCGTTCGCGTCGGCCGTTGTTGGCGTTATGATTATTGATGTAATTGTGCTACTCACATTTGCAGTATAATTAACCGTGGTTGATACAAAGACCGGCAACAAAGTACCGGTACTGATAACAAGGTTTGCGAGGTTTGCATTACTTGATAACGTAGCGCGCCTTTCCCGGGCCCTGGCACTGCACACCACGCCGAACAACTGCAAAAGAACAATTAATAAGATAAGGCTGCTTTTTAGCCGCGCTGTATTTTTATAGATGCATTTGTTAGCTGATCGAAATAACCTACTAATTTTCTTTTGTAAATATTTCTCCATAATAAATTTTAAAAAATCAACGGTGGCTTTGCAAGCCATACCCAGGTTTAGTTTATTCAATATCAGCTTTAAATATAAATAAAATAACTAAACAGGTATCAACAAAAACAGCAGCTTTGTTTAAGAACAAACGCCCCCCTTGGCGCAAGTATTGTGAGGCTGTCTGCGGGTTGATGACTTGTGACTTATTTTATAACATGTTGTAAAGCACAGGTCAGCCTACACACAAGACCTGCGCTAAATTGGGCTTAGGCTATGGCTAAAACACCACGGACATGGTGCAACATCAACCACGGGCTAAATTAAAAGATTACCCTTTTATGCCTTTTACATATTCGTTAAGCTTTTCTATATTTTGCTTTAATCCTTCGTCGGCTTTAAACGTTTTCACCACCTGTATAAATTGCTCATGTGTTTCAAAAAGCATATGCCAGCTAAGGAACGTTTGCCCGTCCTTGGCTTCAAATTCAATAGTGGCAACAAACTTAGGGCTGCTAACATGTTCATACACTATTTTTTTGAGCGGGATAATCTCTTTAAAGATGCTTTTGTTTGTATAATCGGTTCCGTCGGGGCCATGCATCACCAGGTCCCATTCGCCTCCGGGTTCAACATCCATTTTACAAATGGTGTTGGTGAAACCATTGGGTCCCCACCATTGGGCAATATGTTGGGGCTGGGTCCATACCTCCCATACCAGTTCAACCGGGGCATCCAATGTTCGTGTTAAGCGTAATTCGCGGTCGGTAGTGTTACTTTTTGTGTTTTCCATCTCTTTCGTTTTTTAATTGTACCACATATTTTTCAAGGTTATCTAATTTACTTTCCCAATGCTGCCGGTACTGGTCTACCCAGGTTGATACCTCACTGAGCTGATCGAGCCGGGCTTCGCAAAACCGGTCGCGCCCATGCTGCTTCACATTAATGAGGCCGCAATCGGCCAGGATCTGGATATGCAGCGAGATGGCCTGGCGTGTAACGGCAAAGTTTGCGGCTATGGTGTTCACGTTATGCGGCTGCGTAGCAATCATGTTAATTATGGCTCTTCGGGTAGGGTCGGCTATGGCCTGGTAAACGTCTCGTCGGGTTTTCATAATTTGCAAGTACTTACTTGCAAATATAAGCGCAAGCATTTACTTGCGCAAATTGTTTTTTAAATTAGATTTGAGATGTTAGATATGAGATTTGAGACATTTGAACAGCGGAAATCTGCGGCAGCGGGGGTGAAATCCCATGTCGTTGCGAGCGCAGCGCGGCAATCGCGAACTGCACATAGCCACCACGCAAATCATTTTTGACTTTTGAATTTTAACTTAAACCGGCGGCGTAGGCCGCCGGTTTGCACAATGTCATAAAATAAAATTCAATTTGGATATATGTAGTTAACTACGTAGATTTGTACATAAATTAATTAGTATGGATACTTCGCTTGAAATTACACCGCTTGATAATGCTTACTGTGAGCAGATTATTGATATAATACTACCTATACAGCAAATAGAATTTAACGTGCCCGTAACGCTTGAAGGCCAGCCCGACCTGCTTGATATTGAATCAAACTACCACCAAACCGGCGGCAACTTCTGGGGTGCCAAATACGATGGGCAACTCGTAGGCACCATAGCCCTTATTGCTATTGACGGTAACGCTGGGGCCTTGCGTAAAATGTTTGTCCGCAAAGAATACCGTGGCAAAGAATTGGGCATTGCTCAGCGCCTGCTTGATGAGCTGATTGCCTATTGCAAACAAAACCAGATAACGGCCGTATACCTGGGCACGGTTGATATGCTGAAAGCCGCCCATCGTTTTTACGAAAAAAATGGCTTTACCCAACTGGCCAAACAGGATTTGCCCGAATCATTCCCGCTGATGGGTGCCGATAATATTTTTTATCAATTACATTTGAACAATTAATAACCGGGTACAAATGAACGTTATAGATGAATCGGGAATTTTAGCCATCTCCACCAGGCTGCAGCGCCTTGCCGATACGCTGCGCAAGGATGGGGTGCTGATATACAAAGCCAACAATATCGATTTTGAGCCTAAATGGTTCCCGGTTATTTATACCCTGCATTTTAAACCCGTTTTAAGCGTGGTTGAAATAGCCAACGAAATTGGCTATACCCACCCTTCCACCATCAGCCTGTTAAAAGAGCTGGAAAAAGAAAAGCTCATCCGCTCAAAAAAAGACAAGGCCGATGAGCGCAAACGTCTTATCCAGCTAACCGCAAAAGGCCAGGAACTGGTGGAACGCATGCGCCCCGTTTGGGAAATTATAAAAGCCGCCGCAACCGAACTTACCGATACCCAAAACAACCTCATGAAAGCCATAGCCGAGGTAGAAGAACAGGTAAATCAGCAAAGTTTTTTTGCCCGGGCGCAGCGTTTAAAGTCGGCAAAATGATTAGCATTTTTTTTTCTTGATATTTCTCTATAATTGTTGGTTAATTATGGTTTAATGTCCCAGTTTTCTGAATATTTTGTCGTTTTTTTTCGATAAAAATCTCCACTTGCTATTGCTGAGTAATGCAGCCATAAACAACTACCATCTTACTGATATTATCTGGTCGGATAAACAAAAGCCCCCCATTTTTGCTTTATATAAAATATTGCAAACCACAAACCAAACTGCCGGCCGCAAACCGCCAACTGCTAACTAAATTTGCTATTTTTACACTACACATGGATTTTAATTTAACTTCCCAATACTTTCCCACCGGCGATCAGCCCGAAGCCATCAGGCAGCTGGTTGAGGGCGTAAACAACGGCGATCCATTCCAAACACTCTTGGGTGTTACCGGGTCGGGCAAAACGTTTACGGTGGCCAATGTAATTCAGCAAACGCAAAAGCCTACCTTAATACTTAGTCATAATAAAACCCTCGCGGCGCAGCTTTATGGCGAGTTTAAGCAGTTTTTCCCCGAGAACGCGGTGAACTACTTTGTATCCTACTATGACTATTACCAGCCCGAGGCGTTTATAGCCACCACCAATACGTATATAGAAAAGGACCTGCAGATAAACGAGGAAATAGAAAAACTGCGTCTACGCACTACGTCCGCCCTGATGTCGGGCCGCCGGGATGTCATAGTAGTATCCTCTATATCATGCATTTATGGCATGGGCAACCCCGAGGATTTCGCTCAATCGGTTTTCAAATTTGCTGTAGGCACCCGCATCAGCCGGAATGCCTTTTTACACCGACTGGTAGAGATCCTTTACGCCCGCACCACGGCCGACTTTAAACGCGGCACCTTCCGGGTTAAGGGTGATACGGTTGATATTTTCCCGGCCTACATGGATCACGCCTACCGCATCTCCTTCTTTGGTGATGATATTGAGGAGCTTACCACTTTTGACGTGAGCACCGGCAAAACAATCGAAAAAATGACACATATGGTGGTTTACCCGGCCAACCTGTATGTAGCTCCGCGTGAGCGTTTTGTACAATCCATCTGGGCCATACAGGAAGAGCTGGAGACCCGAAAAAAACAATTTATAAACGACGGCCGTTTCCTGGAAGCCAAACGCCTGGAAGAAAGGGTTAATTACGACCTGGAGATGATCCGCGAGCTGGGCTACTGCTCGGGTATCGAAAACTACTCCCGCTTTTTTGATGGCAGGCTACCCGGTGCCCGCCCGTTCTGCCTGCTTGACTATTTCCCCGATGATTACCTGATGGTTATAGATGAAAGTCATGTTACCGTTCCGCAGATCAGAGCCATGTATGGTGGCGACAGATCGCGTAAAATGTCATTGGTTGATTATGGTTTTCGTTTGCCCGCAGCTTTGGATAACCGCCCGCTAAACTTCCAGGAGTTTGAAAAGCTTGCCCCCCAAACCGTATACGTAAGCGCTACACCTGCTGATTTTGAGTTGGAAAAATCGGGTGGCGTAGTTGTTGAACAGGTGATACGCCCAACCGGCCTGCTTGATCCTATCATCGAGATCCGCCCGGTGATAAACCAGGTAGATGACCTGCTGGATGAAGTGGACCGCACCATAAAAATGGGCGACCGCATACTGGTTACCACCCTCACCAAACGCATGGCCGAAGAGCTGGCCAAATACATGGATAGGCTGGGGATCAAATGCCGTTACATCCACTCGGAAGTTAAAACGCTGCAGAGGGTGGAGATACTAAGGGGGCTGCGTCTTGGTGAATTTGATGTACTGATAGGTATCAACCTGCTACGCGAAGGGCTCGATCTGCCCGAAGTATCCTTAGTGGCTATTCTTGATGCTGATAAGGAGGGTTTCCTGCGGTCGGAGCGCTCATTGATCCAAACCATTGGCCGCGCAGCACGTAACGACCGCGGGCGGGTAATTATGTATGCCGATAAAATAACCGATTCGATGCAAATAACCATGGACGAGACCAATCGCCGCCGTGAAATACAGATTGCTTATAATACTGCGCATGGGATTACACCAACAACAGTAGGTAAAACCCGCGAAGAGATCATGGAGCAAACATCGGTTGTTGATTTTAAGGGAGGAGTACAAAAAGCTTACGTGGAGGCCGATATGGCAACACTGGCCGCCGACCCGATTGTGCAGTACATGACCAAACCCGACCTGAAAAAATCAATAGATAACACCAAAAAAGAAATGCTTGCCGCCGCCAAAAACATGGATTTTTTATTAGCCGCCAAGCTTCGTGATGAAATGTTTGCACTGGAAAAAATGATGGAGGAGAAATTTTGATTTGAAAATTTGTCGATTTGAAAATTTGAAAATAACAGTCACAGCATCTTCAAATTTTCAAATTGCCTGATCCTCAAATTAATGCTAACACCATATTCAAACAATTTTACCGTTATATACTTATATTTGTAAGCTTAAAGTTAAATCAAGATGCTACTCATTCGTTTCCTGATCATATCAATTTGTATTTTATACATCATTCGCACTTTAATGCGATATTTAATACCTGTGCTTTTTCAAAGCGTTGTAAACAAAGCGCAACAGCATGCACAACAGCAACACAACTATCGCGAGCCTAAAAAACCAGAAGGCGCCATAAAGGTTGATTACATCCCCGAAGGCAAAAAAAGCAAGTTACCCGACTCTGAAGGCGAGTTTGTTGATTATGAAGAAATAAAATAAACCAGCATGCTGCCCGACGAAATATACAAACGACGCCCTAACCATAACAACACCCCCGAGTCGATAACCCTTATTATTGCAAACTTTATTGTATTTGTAGTAGCAACCCAATTGTTTGTGACCTGTAGTAAGATCAATACTTTTTTTTGGGTGATAGTTGGTGCATTAGCCGTTTACAATTTTTTTAACATTCGTAAATACCGCGAGGATTACTATAAACCACAGGTTATAGCTTACGTTTTAAGCCTGGTGATAATGGCAATCTTCTTTTTTGTGATGCGTGGCCGTTCCCAGGGCTGCTAAGTAATTCCTTTACAACTAATAATTCCTAATCCCGTTCAAATTTCTATTTTTGAGGATTGTATTATCCATTTCAAAAAACTTAAATGAATAACTGGCTCAAGCGTAATAGTGTTCACCTCATTATTGTAGCAATTTTAATTGCAATTTCCTTCGCTTATTTTTTTAGCCCCTTAACCCAGGGAAAAGTATTATTCCAAAGCGATGTATCTCAGGCGCAATCTATGCAAAAAGAGATCAATGATGTTAGGGCAGCAACCGGGCATTCCCCCTTGTGGACAAACCAGATGTTTGGTGGTATGCCTGCTTACCAGATCTGGGCTCCTTTTCCATCAAACATTACAACGCATGTGATAGCTGCTTTAAAAGCTGGTTTCCCTAACCCGGTTGATACCGTATTGCTTTACCTTTTAGGGGCATACCTATTGTTCAGCGTGTTACGACTATCGCCATGGCTTGCAGCAGCCGGAGCAATAGCTTTTGCCTTTTCATCCTACAATTTTATTTACATAACGGCAGGGCACGCCAACCAGGCCTATGCAATAGCGTTTTTTGCACCAATATTAGCAGGTATTATTTTAACGCTACGTGGCAGATACCTGTTAGGGGCATCACTCACTGCTTTTTTCCTGGCAATGGAAATAAGGAGCAACCACGTGCAGATGACCTATTACCTGTTGCTGGCTATTGCAATTTTACTGGGTATTGAACTTTATCACGCTATAAAGGATAAACAAACCAAGCCGTTTTTAAAAGCCATTGGCTTCTTAGCTGCGGGCACTTTATTAGCTATGGCTGTAAACGCAAGCACACTTTGGACCACTTATGAGTATAGCCAATACACCATCAGAGGTAAAGCCAATTTAACCTCAAAAGGTAACGCCGGGCCAAATCATGGGCTTGATAAGGACTACGCTTATAACTGGAGCCAGAGCGTGAGCGAATGCTTTACCTTTTTAATTCCCAATGCTTATGGCGGCGGCACCAGCACAGTTGTTGGTGAGGATTCAAAAGCTGTAAAAACACTTACTGATAATGGCGTCGATCCGGGACAGGCACAGGGTTTTGTATCACAATCATTATATTATGGTAATAAGCCAAGCACATTTGGCCCGTGGTATTTTGGCGCCGCAATATGCTTCCTGTTTGTTTTGGGCTTGCTGATAGTTAAAAACCGTATAAAATGGTGGCTGCTAAGCGCTGTTTTATTAAGCATGCTTTTATCATTCGGTAAAAACCTGCCCTTCCTCTCCGACTTCTTTTTCAACTATGTACCCATGTACAACAAGTTCAGGGCGGTTGAGTCAACTTTGGTAATTGCAGCGTTTTGCTTCCCTATACTGGCCCTGTTAGCAATAAACGAAGTTATAACCAATACAGATAAAGCCTTAATTTTTAAGCGTGCCAAAATAGCTTTCTACATAACCGGTGGCTTGTTATTGATTATGATTGCTATACCTGATGTTATTTTGAGCTTTAAATCAGATGAGCATTTAGCCTTCGTTAACAACCTTACCCAAATATTTAAAGGCAATTCAGCATTAGCTAATACGGTAGCAGGCGGACTGATTGATGACAGAATAAGCCTGGAACGTGCCGATGCCATCCGTTCACTCATATTTGTATTATTAACCGCCGGCCTGGTATGGTTGCTCATCAAACAAAAGATAAAAACAAATATTGCAGCATTAGTTTTGGCCGGTATTGTTTTATTTGACATGTGGGGCGTTGATAAACGCTATTTAAAGGACACAAATTTTGTCGCAAAATCCGACATGGAACAGCAATACACCCCGCGTGAGGTTGATCAGTTTATCATGAAAGATACCGACCCTAATTTCAGGGTATTTGATATGACTTCAGGAGATCCATTTCACGATTCACATTCATCTTATTTTTATAAAACAGTGGGAGGTTTTCATTCGGCAAGACTAAGAAGATTTGATGAACTTATTGAGAACCAATTCAGCAAAAGCGTAAACCGCGATGTGCTGGATATGCTGAACACTAAATACATTATAAACGCCGATCCAAAAACGGGTAATGCCGGTATGCAGGCCAATCAAACTGCATGCGGAAATGCATGGTTTGTAAAAAGCATAAAATTTGCGCAAAATGCGGACGAKGAAATGCAGGCTATCAGCAGTTTTTCGCCAAAAGATGAAGCTATTGTTGACAAGCAATATAAAAGCATGATTGATGGCAAATCTGTTGGAACAGACGCCACAGCAACCATAAAACTAACAAGCTATACTCCCGAACACCTTGTTTATCAAAGCGGTTCAACGGTAGCACAGGTTGCTGTATTCTCAGAGATCTACTACGATAAAGGATGGACAATGACGATTGATGGAAAAGAAGAGCCTTATTTTCGTACAGACTATCTTTTACGGGCTGCCGTGATACCTATTGGTAACCATAAAGTTGAATTCACCTTCCATCCTACATCATATTATGCAGGCGAAAAGATCTCGTTAGCCGGATCAATACTACTCGTACTGGCTCTTGGAGGTGCGGTGTACGCCGAAACCAAAAAGAAAACAGTTGCTAAACCAGTTGCAAAAAAGGTTTAAATAATTT
Source organism: Mucilaginibacter sp. P5_A6 (assembly GCF_056400585.1). NCBI lineage: Bacteria > Pseudomonadati > Bacteroidota > Sphingobacteriia > Sphingobacteriales > Sphingobacteriaceae > Mucilaginibacter > Mucilaginibacter sp. P5_A6. Next base: position 137,622 of record NZ_JBFUKZ010000004.1, read on the forward strand.
TTTTCAGGATAAAAAAGCGATGGGTGTTTAACTCATCGCTTTTTTTATACAACCAATTAATCGTTGGTTCTTTTGTTTTTCAACCAATACCATCCCAAATTAAAGGCTATCACAAAATGATTCAGAATGGTTGGGATCAATCCATAATTCTGCTTCATTATATCAAAACGTTCCTGCAAACTTTGGCGATGCCTTTTTTTTGACATCCCCCCTACCAGGTATTTGGCAACGTAACGATTTGCATTTACTATCTTTTTAGCTTTTTTAGCGGCCCGGATGATCCAATCTATATCTGCACTTAGTTGATATTTACTGTCGTACGGTTCTGTTAGGGCCCGCCTGATATAAATGGCCTGGTGGCTAATGCTCATTCCATATTTAAACCCTTTCCAAGTAAATTTAGCCGGGGCTTTGTGCCTGCGCTGACCAAGGCTTTGGCCATCATCGGCAATCATTTCGGTTTCGCCATAATAAATATCGGCACCCTCGGTAGCACCAAACACAGCGGCTACCGTTTCAGCGTCATAAAACTCATCGCCGGAGTTCATGAAGATCACATAATCGCCCGTAGCCATAGCCAATCCCTTGTTCATGGCATCATAAATGCCTTTATCTTTTTCACTTATGAACTTGCTTACGCGATTTTTATACTTTTCAATCACCTGCAAAGTTCCATCGTTCGAGAGGCCGTCTATGATGATATATTCAATATTATTATAAGTTTGACCCAAAACTGAAAGTATAGTACGTTCAATATCACCAACATTGTTGTACACAACGGTAATAACGCTTAGTTTAGGGTTAAACATCAGCACCTCCCGTTACTTTTAGTAGACTTTGATAAAGTGCTATGTGTTTTTTCCCAATAACCTGTTCCGAAAAAGTATCCATTACTGTTTGTCGGGCTTGCTGTTGCAACTGTTCGTTCTTCGGATACTGAATAACCCACTCCATACCATCAGCGAAGCTCTCTGCCGAACGATAAGTGGCCAGGTAGCCATTATATCCATGCTGCACCATATCGGGAATACCGCCCGTGGTAAAGGCTATTACAGGTGTTCCGCAGGCAAGGCTTTCCATTACCGTATAAGGCAGGTTATCTTCAAGTGACGGGATCAGGAAAGCATCGGCGGCGGCGTAGTATTGCGCCAGTTGTTCATCATTATTTATAGTCCCTAAAAAACTGGTCTTGAAAGGAAAGTCGGGCACACCTTCGGTACCACGATTGCCAAAAACTACCAGTTCAACATTATCCGCATCGGTACCTAAACGTTGTTTTAAAAGCTCCATACTTTCCAACAGGTATTGGGTACCCTTATGCAGGTCTTTACGCGATGGCATAAACCCACTCAAAAAAATAAATTTATCGGCTGCCAGCCCGGCTTTTCCCTTTGCCAGTTTCTTATCAATGGGTTTAAAAATATCGGTCTCCAGCGTATTTGGAATCTGGTGTACAGCCTTTTCTCTCATCAGACTACTGGCCTTCACAGAGCTATGCATCCATGAACTGGGCGCAACTATGGCAAAATCCAACACTTCATACGCTTTGTGTTTTTTTTGCCAGATCTGGTGTGAAATATCATCCTCAGACGAATTAATGAGTAGCGGACAGTTGCCGCACTCCCGCATGTAATGATCGCAGGTATAGCGTACATGGCAACCACCTGTAAAAGCATTGCTGTCATGAAAGGTCCATACAACCGGTTTGTTTAGTTTGGCAATTTCGGCAATGTGCTTTGGATCAAGAAAACCATGATTGATCCAGTGCAGATGGATGATATCGGCATTTTTTACATCGGGATGGTGAATAACCGAACGACCGAACCATGCAAACGAAAAAGGGGTGCGCAAGGGCTTTAAAAATCGTTTGGCCAGTAACCGCTCCAATATGATTGTAAAAGCAGTATATGATTTCTGAAGCTTATTTGAATTAAAAGTACCTATCTGCGGATTCCTGCCAAATTTATAATGAACAACAATTTTTGAATCGATATTTTGATCCTGCAGTGCCCGGTTAAGCCGCATGCAGGCCCGACCTGCTCCCCCATTACCATCATAGGTATTTAGATGCACTACTTTTAACATTGACGCGAATTACATGAATTTTAATTAGAGCACTAATTACACCAAAATTAGCCAATTTTTCGAATTGATTGCTTAAATTGATAATGCCCGAATTAAAGGATTATTATACTCTTATTAGTTCAATTCGCCCTTACTTATTTTTTATTCTAATACCTATTAAGGTTTTTAACTCATATAGGATTGACGGTCTTCCCTTTGCACTAATAGAGGATTCTAAATTCGTATAATTTGAAATACCGATTTGTGCTAATTTTTATTTCCTTTGCACTTATGAGCAACGAACTCACCGATAAGGCTTTTTGGGCTAATTACTGGGAATCAAAAAAGGATATAGCATTTAATGTTCCCTCCAATTATACTTTTCATAAATTATTAGCAAACATAATCACAGAAAATAAGCTGTCGTCTGCGATAGAATTAGGCGGCTTCCCCGGATATTATGCTATATTTTTGAAGAAATATTTTGGATTAAAAACCACGCTTTTTGATTTCTATGTTCATCCTAAAACATTAGAGGAAGTATTAAACGCCAATGATTTAGGCAAAAAAGATGTATCTATAATTGAGGGCGACCTATTTGCTTATCAACCGCAAACACAATACGAGCTTGTTTTATCATGTGGGCTAATAGAACATTTTAACGATACCAAAGATATTATAGATAGGCACCTGTCCTTTTTAAAGCCCGGCGGAACGTTATTTATTACGTTGCCCAATTTTACTGGTGTTAACGGCTGGGTGCAGCGTAAGTTTGATTTGGACAACTACAATAAACACAATATCAGCAGTATGAACCCGGAATTATTAGCTGAATATTGTAAAGATCTGGGATTGAAAAAAGTAAAAGCCTATTATTATGGCAAATTTTCTGTATGGCTGGAGAACCGCGCACAGCAACCAGGCCTGGTGAAACTTTTTTTTAAAACCTTATGGCTAACCGGTAAAATTGCAACTAAAATTATTCCTGTCGAATCAAGGTTACTTTCCCCATATATCGTACTTACGGCAATAAAGTAATCTATTTTTTTGAGAGGTATTTTGCCTGCAATTGTTTAACAAACCGTACCCCCCTTTGCACCAGGTTACCTTTTCGGTTATTTAGGAAATGTTTAATCGCCTGGTAAGCCTGGTAATTTTCTGTTATTTCTGCAGGAAAATTTTTAACGGGTTGCCTGGCAATTTGTACCTGGTAGATATTTTCGTTATTGGAGTGTACACCACTACCATCATGACCTATGTTTTGTATAAAGGATTTTGAAGGATTTAAAGTTAATCCGCCCTTTAAAAATATAGAAGCATACCAGCGTATAGCCCAGGAATTATTTTTACCGGCCTTAAAATCCTGGATCTGTTTCCAGAAGTTCATTTTGCCCTCAATCGAAAATTTAAGGATCTTTAAAGAATCAAACTGTGCTATAAGTTTATCAATATCGGGTTCGAAGCTATCCCAGGCACGCGCCCATGTTGCCCATCCCCAACTGGTGGCAGCACGATAAAAAAACAATTCGGGCAGATCCTTTTCTTCCAGGTTGTACATATATGCGCCAATATGCATCACTTTTTCTTCGTTTGCGTAACGGGTTAGCGCTTCATTAAAATACTGGAGCGTGTAAGGTGATGACAGCAGGTCGTCTTCAAAAACAATCACTTTGCCATATTCATAAACCAATTGGGTAACCCCGCTGATAATGGATTCGGCCAAACCCAAGTTACTCTCGCGCATAATTACTTTCACCGCTTTAAAGCCGGTTGTTTCTTTAGCCATTTGCCTTACTTCATCAACTTTAGCGCGGTCGGCTTCAGTTTTGGGTGCATCGCAAAAAATGTACAAACGGGATTCATCTGCCAAAACATTTTTTTGAAGATGAATAATGGTACGGCGCGTGTGATTGGGCCGGTTGTATACAAACAGGGCTATTGGGGCAAGTTTTTGCATTTATTGGAAAAATCAAAATAATTCAGGTTGTTTCGCGGCCTTTTTACACAGAACGGTATAAGCGTTGGCAAATTGCTCGCTCACTTTTTTTCCCATAATTTTTCCAAGTGCCTGCTTAATCCTAAACTCGGTAGCTATACGCAGGTTTTTCAAAAGGCTTTGAGATTTCTTTTGATTAACATACATGTTAAATTTTGTAACCTCGGGCTCTATCATCGAAGTAAGATCCTCTTCTACTTCTAAACCCTCGGTAGCCAACAGGTAACGTAACGATGTTGGCGTGTAAACGTTGATGTGGCCGTAAGCCAAAAAGTGTTTAATGCGGGTATCAACACCCCTTTTATAATCACGCGGCACTTCAATAACGCATCGTTTTGCCACCCTTTTTATTTCGCGCAGCAACATCCGCTCATGCTCTACATGCTCCAACACGTGCGACAGGATGATCAGATCAAAACTATCATCGGCAAAAGGCAGCTTGTAACCATCAAATACCTGTACTGCTTTAAGGTTTTTTATACCGCGCGACAGGATATACTCCACTCCGCTACCCGAAATTTCAACTGCCTGGTATTCGGACGCAAAGTTATTATCAGCCAGGATCTTTAAAATACTGCCGTCGCCTGCACCTACTTCCAGTACATTGGCGAAAGTTAAGCCCTTGCATACGTCAACAATATGCTGCGCTTTGTATTTGGCGCCGAGCATGCGCCAGGCTTCATCGTGTTTTTGATAAAATTGATCGTACGCGGTTTTAACGTTTCCGCTTATAATTGACTTCTGCATTATTTACGAAGGTAAAACTATAGCTTAAGTTTTTCTCTGCAATTAAATAAAAACATTTAAGTGCTATAAATTTAGTTTAAGGATTTTACAGTGAACGTTGTGCGCCTGTTTAATTGCCTGCCCACAGGGTTATCTTTGCCATTGAGCAACGAATTAGGCGCAACCGGCATAGTTTCACCATATCCTTTTGCTGTTATCCTGGCAGCATTTATTCCATTTGATATCAAATAGTTTACGCACGATTGCGCACGGGCTTGGGATAATCTTAAATTGGCATCATATTTCCCTATCGAATCTGTATGCGAGCCTAACTCTATCCTGATAGTGGGGTTATCGTTCATAATTACTACCAGCTTATTTAATTCGGTTATTGACAGAGCGCGTAAGGTGGCCTTATCGTAGTCAAAATAAATATCTTTAATTAATATTGGCCTATTCACCTTAAAGGAATCAAGGCAAATCTGAGGGTTAAACAACGTGTCAGCCCTTTGTACGGCGCCTCCCTTTTGAGAAAAAGATTTGGTAAAATACCCCTCTTTTGATAATTCCAGCCTACAAGGATTTTTATTATTAACCTTAAAGAGATATTTACCTCGTGCATCGGTACTCAGCTGGCTGATATTCTTTTCGGTTATAGAATCCTTCAACAAAACTTTTACTCCTGGTAAACCCTGTTGTGTTTTGCAATCAATAACCTCGCCTACCATATATTGGGATTTAATTAGTGCGGTAAACAGGCTAAGGCAACAATCTGACCGGCGATTAGAGCTAAAGTAAAACCTGTCCTTATCCTTCGGGTCGATAGTGTAATAAAGGTCATCCTTTGATGAATTAACCGGGTAGCCCATATTAACCGGCTTTGTCCATATACCGGTGTCGTCATCGCTCTCAAAAAAATCGAATCCGCCCATCCCGATAAAACCATCGGAACTAAACACCAGTTTTTTGCGTGCAGCATCATAATAAGGAGCTTGTTCGTCATATGCTGAGTTAATAGTACTGCCCAAATTAACGGCATTCATTGCCTGGCCGTCGGCATTAAGGTTACTTACCCAAATATCATCACCGCCCTGACCGCCAGGCTTGTTGGATGCAAAAAAGAGGCGTTTACCATCGGCTGTTACAAAGGGCTGCCGTGCATTAAAGCCCCCTATATTTACATTTGGATTTAATTCATGTGGCTGTTGCCATTTGCCGTTTTCCAGTTTGCTGTAACATATCTCTGTTACCGTTTTATTGCCAGACTTGCGCCAGCGGGTTACATACATTCTTTTACCCGATGCATCTAACGATGGCGTGCCATATTCAAACGGCACGCCTTTATCAAATCTTTTAAAATCTATAGCTGTTGAAGGTGAGGTTTGTTTTATTGCAGCTGTATAAACCTGGTTTAGGTGTATTTTATTTTCTGTAAATCTTGAAGAGGTAAACCAGTAAGCGTCTCCGTTGATCGTCAGTGAATAATCGCCTTCGCTGCCATTTAATGTTGTAATTGGTGAAATTATAACGTCTTCAGGATTTTTAAGCTGCTGCATTGCAAAATTACAGCCATCTATTTCACGTTGGACCATTGTCATATATTTGGCATCGGCTTTGTATGATATCATAAACAGCTGCGACTGCTTTAAGGTTTCATCGAAATTATTATTAGCACGCAGGCAAGTGGCATACCATAACCGCGCCAATGGGTACTGGTTATCATTAATAACTTTTAAATACCATATAGCTGCTTTAGTATAATCCTGGTATAATCGATAGGATTCGGCCAGGCGGTACATTATGTATGCTTTATCGGTCTGCTGCTGCCCCCGGGTATATTTGCCGCTTGAATAAAAAGGGACATTGTTGACAGATACTGTTGATTTGCCGGTAGCAGCTTTCAGGTAATAGTTAGCAGCCTCATAAAAATCATTGTTATCAAATGCCTTATCGGCCAAAGTTTTATAATTCCCCTTTTGGGCTATCACACCCAATGGACCAAAAAACAGAAAGACGTATATTGATAACTTCTTCATATCAATGATTTAAAACCGTGGACAAACCCGTGATGGATTTAGCGGCACATGACTGAAAATATAGCTCACAGATAACTCGAACCCGCCCTGCCCTACGGTAGCCGCCCTTAAACCTGATGTATTAAAATCATAACTTAAACCAATAGCCATATTATTGAGATGGTAACCTACATTGGCTACAATAGCATCCTGTAAACGTACCATGCCGCCCAAGATAAGCCCCTTGTTATCTTCAAACTTAACTTCGGAGTAAACCCCTATAGCCCTGATCTGGTTTTGTTGCTGCCTGATATATATAGCATGCGGGGTCACGTCAAACAAGTCGGACGCCTTTATGCGTACCCCGCCATGAACAGTAAAACGCATAGGCAGCCTGCTGTTAATGCCATCTGTAGCAAAGGGGTCATTTGCATTGGTTAAATGTGCTACGCTAACACCACCGAAAAAATTGGATGTATTTACCGGATCCGCATTGTAATAAAATATACCGGCACTCGCATCAAATACGGTAGCATGTGTATTAGTGAAATTTTCGAAGTTAGGCAAATTGGGATCATAGCCGCTATTCGCGTTATACTGGTTATCCAATTGCAATTTATTAGGGTCAAAACTGCGGTTTATTAACCCGGCCTGCACACCAAAATGCAAGCGCTGACTTTCGTCATCGGACAAGGTTATGCCATAACCAAAAGACCCATAAGCCGCGAAATAATTGTAACCGGCTGTGCCTGCCGCTTGGTTTATCACATTAAATCCCAACGACACTTTGTCTGTAGATTTAAAATCGGCAGATAAGCCTACCGTTCTAAAGCCGTTTTGAATTGTCGCCCATTGATCTTTAAAATTACCCGATATACGCGCATCACCATCAAAAACTCCGGTAAGCGCAGGATTTAACCATAAGGGATAAGCATAGTATTGAGAAAAGTGAGGATCCACCTGCGCCTTTACTATTCCTGCTGCTGCAAATTGTAGTATAACTGTTATTACTATTATTAATTTCTTCATCGCAACAGCGTAATTGTTCCTTTTTTGTTCAATTGCGCACCATCGTTCATTATCGCTTTTACAAAGTATACATAAACACCGGCAGGCTCCCTGGTGCCCTTGTAGTAGCCATTCCATCCCTTGTTAATATCTGTGGTAGTGAACAGCAATTCGCCCCATTGGTCATATACATAAAAGCTTAAGCTTTTAATACTTTCGCTATGCACATACACAATATCATTATTACCATCGCTATTTGGTGTAAAGGCATTAGCTACATAAATCTGGTTTTTTAACTGGCTTATGGCGGTACCGGTAACCGCTGTTGAGCTGCCACTAAGCTGGCAGGCGGAAACACCGGTTGCCTGCACCAGCATTGTTACCTGCTGGTTAAGCTGCAAACCGGTAACGGATTGACTTAAACTTTCGCTGCCTGTACTTGGAACTGTAAATGTTTGGCCGTTGTCAACGCTTACAAGGTAGCCCTTAGCACCCGTTACAGCATCCCATTTAAAAGTTATACTCGAGTTGGTGGTATTATCAACCCTTACAATGGGTGCATTAAGTTGCTGCAGCATTTTTACCTCAGTCTTGACCCGAACCGGCGTGGTGCAATTATCTATGCTTACAGCCTCAACATAATAGTTTGTTGTGGAATTTAAATTTTCTGTAGTAAAAGAACCTCCGACATGTATGGGTATGCCACCAGTGGCACTCACATACCATGAAATCGTTGCATTGACATCGCTGCTTGTAGCGGTTAGAGTTGCTTTGGTACCTGGGCAAACAGCTGTTCCTTGTGCAATAACCAGTGGCGGAGATATTGTGGCAATATTTACCGGTGTACGTGTTGCGGAAATACATCCGCTGCTATTTATAGCATCTGCATAATAAGTGGTTGCCGAAGCTATCCCTGGCGTTACAAAGCTAATGCCTGTGTGTATGGGCACACCACCAGAGGCATTTGTATACCAATTATAAATAAACCCATTCTGTGAATTTGATATATTTAACGTTGCTGCAGAGCCTTCACAAACGGCAACAGGATTTTTCACCAATACCGGAGCAGTTGGAACAGCGGCCATATTTACCTGCACCGTTGCCAACGGACTTGCACAGGTACCATTTGAAGCTTCCACATAATAAGTTTTGGCAGTGCTTAAATTGCCGGTTGGATAAGATGTGCCGGTAAACAGCAAATTGTTTTTTGATATAGAACTATACCAATTATAAACGATACCCTGCTGAGGTGAACTCACCATTAATATTGTGGTGTTATCAGGGCAAACGGACAGTACAGCATCAACCGGCACAGGTGTAACCGGCGTACTTAAAATCTTTATGCTTATTACATTACTTAATAAAGGCACAACACAGATACCAGATGTTACTACCCGGCGATAGTAGGCATTAACGTTTATAACCGGAGGATCGTAATTTTTTGCAATGGCCCCTGCTATATTAGTAAACGTGATGTTATCGCTTGAGTTTTGCCATTGGTAACTATAGGTACCATTGCCACCCAATGGTACATTGCCGGTTATTGTTGAAGCGTCGCCTGCTATGCAAAATGAGCTTATTACCGGGGCAGTTATTGTATTATTTGCAATAGCAGCCTTGATGATTATTGTTGCAACATTACTTATCAGCGGCACTATGCATGAGCCAGAAGTTGTTAAGCGCCTATAATAGGTAGTTGTTGATATAACAGCCGGATCATAATCTTTAGAGGTAGCTCCTGTTATATCTGTAAAGTTTATATTATCTGTCGAGCTTTGCCAATGGTAAACGTAAGTTCCATTACCACCCGAAGGAACATTGCCTATTATAGCAGCAGCATTACCTGTTGCACAAAAGGTATTCACAACCGGTAGGCTTATTACATTATTTGTTAATGCAGGTAATATTTTAATGCTAATGATATTGCTAATAACAGGAGGAAAACAATTTCCGGATGTGGCCACCCGCCGGTAATAAGTATCAACAGTAACAGTAGATGGGTCAAGATCAATTGCGGTAGCGCCTGTTATGTTGGTAAAAGTTACAGTGTTAACTGAGCTTTGCCATTGGTAGGTATAAGTACCAATACCACCTGATGGGGTGTTACCTGTTATAACAGCTGGGTTTCCGCCTGTGCAAAACGCAGCAATAGCCGGAGCCGTAACTATATTGTTTGTAATAGCAACCGGAGCTACAATTTTTATGCTGACAACATTACTTATGGAAGGAACGGTACACACATCGGAAGTTACCGCCCTGCGGAAGTAAGTGGTTGTATTCACAACCGGCGGATCGTAGTCTTTTACAATGGCGCCCGCTATATTGCTGAAATTAACGTTGTCAGTTGAAGTTTGCCATTGGTAATTATAAATACCGGTACCGCCGGTTGGTGTACTACCGGTTATTGATGCCGGATCGGTTGCCATGCAAAATACGTTTGCTGCCGGTGCAGATATGGTATTGTTGGCTAAAGCCGGTTCAATTTTTATAGTTACCGGGTTACTAATTGCTGGCAATGTACATGCGCCTGAAGTTACAGTACGCCTGAAATAGGTAGTAGTATTTAGTATGGGTGGGGCATAATCCTTTGACGTGGCCCCTGCTACATCTGTAAACGTTGTATTATCGGTTGAGCTTTGCCATTGGTAAGTAAAAGTACCGGTACCGCCAGATGGAATGCTGCCGATTATTGGGGCCACATTACCTGGTGCACAAAAGTTAGTTGCAATAGGAGCAGTAATTGAATTATTGGTTAATACAGGTTGAACGGTGATTGTTACAACATTGCCCGGCAACGGAACGGTACATAAAGATGAAACAACAAGGCGGCGATAATAAGTTGTAACATTTACTGCACCCGGATCATAATCCTTTGCATTAGCGCCGGCAATGTTAAAAAAGTTAACATTATCTGCAGATGATTGCCAGGTGTAGGTATAAGTACTGCCATCGCCGCCGGATGGTACATTGCCAATTATCGCCACAGGGTTACCCGCCGCACAGAATACCGAAGTAGCAGGGGCAGTTATCTTATTATTGGAAAGAGCCGGCTGTATGGTGATGGCAACCACGTTACTTAAAACCGGCGTAGCACAACTGGCCGAAATTACTGCCCGGCGATAGTATGTAGTAACACTTAACGTAGCAGGATCATAATCCTTTGCTGTTGCACCGGGGATGTCTGTAAAGGTTGTATTGTTGATGGAGGATTGCCATTGGTACGTGAAGGAACCACTGCTTACAGGCGTACTGCCCGAAATTACCCCTGGGTTACCGGCTACGCAAAACACGTCAGGCGTAGCTGCAGTAATCGTATTATTACTTATTGCGGTGTTGGTTACAACAACATCTTCATTTGTTGATGCGCTTCCATTATAGTTTGTACCTCCAACAGCACCGTAGCTTGTGGTTTTATATGTTGTGTTTGATCCGGTAATGGCATTTGTTTTAGGGGTGATACGGCGGTTAGGGGCTGTATAATCACGGGTTGGATCCAGGTAAAGCGCTTGCACACGGCTATTGTAAGTACCAGAGGCAACACACCCTATTTTCACCGTTAAATTAATGGTGACAGAGCCGCCCGCAGGTATTACAAAATCGCCCATCAATGGCCGCACGTCTGTCCCGGTATTGGTCAAAGTGGTGGCGCCTGCAGCTGCATTCTGATAAGTAGCGGTGGCCGATTGAAACGTAAAGCCCGAAGGTAACAAACAATCTGCCTGTACCCCCGCAGCGCTACCCGCCGATGGATCATTTGCAATTTTAATAGTATATGTAGCCGTACCGCCCACTGTTTTAGGGGTTGCCGGGTTTACTACATTCATTGTTGTAGTTAATAACGGAAAACAAACGGATGTACCGCTTTGCAAATATGGAGGAAGGGCGGTCACATTGAGCGCAATAGCCTTGCCTGCCAACCCAGCGGCGGCGTTATGTGTAATACCATTTCCGTTATCGGTTTTACCTGGTAGCCCACCTGATACATTATTGTGAAAAGTTCCGGAAGGTACATTATAGAAAACAACGCCACCTCCGCCGCCACCGCCAGGCCCATGCGGCTGAACACCAGTTGTGGCCGGATTATCGCCTTTTGTGTTGCCACCCCTTCCACCTGTAGCATTTACAGTAATATTGGCAGTAGCGCTGGGGTTTGAAACTTTTAAAAACACCGATCCGCCGGCACCACCACCGCCCGACCCATCGGGATGGGAGCCATAAACTCCGGGCGCACCGGCAGCGCCATTGGCCAATATAGTTCCATTGCCGGATATAGTACGTGCATTAATAATTACTATCCCGCCGCCTACACCGCCTTTTACACCGGTTAGCGCATCGTTAGCATGCCCGCCACCGCCACCACCGCCCATGATAAGCCTGGTGGCATCATCGGGCTGACTACCGGTATAACTCTTTGATCCCGGCCTCCCCCCGCTTGGGTTACTGCCTCCAATAGGTTCATAGCCCCATGCACCAACGCCACCGCTATTACCGTTACCGCCACCGCCACCGCCAGAGTTAGTATCATTACCACCGCCACCGGCGTTTGCAGGTGCACCACGCCCGGCAGAACCACCGGGCAGACCCTCAATAACATTATCCACCTCATTAAAACCATCCCAAACATATCTGGGAGTACCAGCAATCCCTTCACCTTTTCCAGATGCGCGATCGTCTGTTGCATAGGTTACATACAGATCAGATAAGTTAGTTACCGCGTTTTTAACCAGGCTATATCCGCCGCGGAAGCCCCGTTCAGAAACATTGATGGTAAAACCATTAAAATCCATATTGCCCGACACCTCAAAAGCGATGATACCACCAGCCTTGCCATCAAATGGTGGGGGCGAAATATTTGAGGTAAGGCGTAAATTGGCATACTGAGGTACCCTGATCACCTGAAAAGATTGCTTCCCCCTCGTGGTGCTCGCATCGGCATTTGTATAAGTATAAACAGAGCCGCCGCCTGTACCTGATCCTGTAAAGCTTAACGTACCACCTGTAAGCGGTACATTATTGGTAGCCATTACATATTCAAACTTACCACTGTTACCTAAATTAGTAAACCCTGTAGCGCCCAAATTATCGGGTCCCGAGATTGCAATATTACCGCCATACAATGTGGAATTTGAATAATTTATAGTAGCATCCTGTGTTTGAATAATTAAAAGCAGGTCGCCGGATTTAATTGGTACAGTACCAAAATTATTTCCATAGGCATCAACAGCAGGCACCTTGGTTAGATTTATTGTTTTGCTACCGGCCGCCAACGTCACGTTGTTTGTCGGCGGGAAATAAGTGTTTATCGAGCCATTTATGTTTGTAGTACCATCGGCACCTGATGTAGCGCACACCATCGGGGTTGATGGAGGGGTAATTGGGGGCGGAGTTGAAGCAAGAACAACATCAACGGTATAGGTCACGAACGAACAGTTAGTTGATAATATATAATTTACCGGTTTGGTAAAATCATGGGTTGTTCCCGATGCCGGCGATAAAGTTCCATTATTAGTAACGCCAATTATTGGTGCCAAAGCGGTAATATTAGTACCAGCGGGCACATTCACTGTAATATGAGAATTTGCAGTGTTAATTTGCGAAGGTGAACTTTGTTGCGCCACCGAAAAAGAGCTTATTATTGAGGTAGCCCCCGCGCTGCTGGTTTGCGAATATTTGGCAATAAAACTATCGCAAATATTGTTAATAGCAGTTAAGCTTTTATCAATGCATTTCGAAGGATCAAAATCAACAGTATTGCAAAATGCGCCACCAAGTAATAAATTATTCTGGCTGTCAACATCTAACTCTATACCGAATGTACTGCTACAACCTGAATTACCCGCATTAAAGGCCCACTTAAAATTGCCATTTTCATCATACTTTCCTAAAAACAGATCACGCTGACCGCTATCATTAAGATTTGCCACGACATTTGGGTCTGGATTAAAATCAATAGTTCCGCTAAAGTATCCGGTGATATAAATATTATTGTTGGCATCAGGTGCTATTTGGTAGCAAAATGCTCCCGATGTTTGCCCGCCAATTACTTTGGCATATTGAAAATTACCAGCGCCTGTATATTTTGAAATAAACATACTAAGGTTACCGGCCGGGAAGATTGTACCGCTGGGATTACTGGCATCAAAATTTATCCCCGAATCAAAGGATCCTGCCATGTATACATTGTCTTTAGTATCTATGCAAATGATTGATCCATTTTGATATAGAGAGCCTAATATCCTGTTTACCCAAATTAGCTTACCGTCGGCGCCATATTCACAAATAAAGCTCTCGTCGCCGGCGCTTGTCAAATTACGGCCGGGGCCTAAGGGATCAAAGTTAACAGTACCGTTATAATAGCCCGAAAGAATGATATTATTTTTACTGTCTACAGCAAGCCCCCGGAATGCATCATCTCCTGATGAGCCTAAATCAATAGCCCAGGTTAAATTACCATTATTTTGGTATTTTACCGCAAACCCGTTGCTTCCACCCGGCGAATTCAAGGTTGTGCCACCTACATCAATTGAACGGCTATAATATCCGTTAAAGATGAGATTATCATTGGTGTCAAATACAATATTGGCACCTCTGTCTGTGCCATCACTTCCAAATGATTGGGCCCATTTGTAATGACCGTTACTATCCAGGTAAATTAAAAATGCATCTTCGGCTCCGTTACTTTGCAATAAATTGACAGGGGCGTCGGGGTTCGCATCAAGATCAGTTGAGGTAAATTGCCCGCTTATTGCCACATTCCCCGATTTATCGAGGGAAAGGTCATTCGCTTGATCAAGCTCACTTCCTCCCATCGTTGCAACCCATAACAAATTACCATTTGGATCTAATTTTGCTACATAAATATCCGCGTCGCCTTTTGATGATACATTACGGACACCGGTGGTAGGATCAAAGTCAACTGTACCGCGAAAGTAACCACACATCAAAATATTATTCTGCTTATCAACCTGCATTCCCGTGCACTTACTGTCGCCAGAACCACCAAAATTTTTAGCCCAGGTATTTACCGGAAGTTGGGCGAATAATAAAGACGGGGAAACTATCAACAACAGGAATAAAAGCAGGACTTTGGTAGAGGTTTTATTCATGCAGAATTTTCGTGATAACGTTTGGCATATTTAATTATCTGAAACAGGCTTGCTTGCCCGTTTTAGCAATTTATCAAATATAATATTTATATCTTCTGAGACAGCAAAAAAATACGTAAAAAAAACGTAAATTATACCAATAATAACCGAACGATAGGCCATATCTAAATAAACGTTTTTCAACGCCGGCAAATATAAACCTATGAGCAAACAAACCAGAAAAATGGCAAATATGCAAGCATGGGATTTACCAAATGGCTGAAGCTTGAATTTTACTTTAAGAAATAACCAATATGCAAAATTGAGCAAAAATATGGTTGTAAAATAAGAAATTGCCGCTCCCATCATGCCAATTTGTGGAATAAGTATCCAATTTGAGATTACGCACAATATAACTGCCGATACAATGAAAACCGTGGTAAGCCTATAATATTTAGATAAATTCATAATGTAATTATTTAAGCCCCCTGTCATATCAACCAGGAAAGCTAGGCCAACAATTATCAATACATTAAAATAATTACCATATTGTACTTTATGCAGCAGCAGAACAATAAATGATCGGTTTATAACCAGGCCAATAAAGAGCAAACAGCCTATCGACATTTGAACTACCGAGGTTTTATAGTAAATTTTATTAATCTTGACCAGGTCGTTAGTTACCCATGATTGTGCTATAATTTGTAAAGAAGTACGACTAAGGGCCTTTGCAGGTAAACTTATTATCATTGCAATGCTAAAAAAGGTACCATAAATACCTACAAAACTCAATGATTGAGTAGTAAGTAAACTCAGCATTATAACATCAAGGTTTTGGATCATTACATATGAGCTTCCACTTAATACAGTATAAATTCCATAATTAATAAATTTCTTTTTTTCGCCCAATAATTGTGGGGTTATACATGCAAACCTAAAGTTTTTACCTTTGATTATATACAAAAACAAAATGAGTACAGCCATTACATTGGCGCACATATATATTAACAAAAAATCATGATAATCAATTAATGCAGCGGAAACCAACAGCAAACTTGCAAGAGTGAATAAGCGGAGCAATACTTCCCGAAGAAATGAAGATAAAACATTTTTAAACACGGTAAGTGCCATACTCTCCAACACCGAAAAAACCATTGTCAGAAACGACAAAGGGATTAAGTAATAAAAGTATTTTACTAACAATGATGATCCCTTTTTTTCTTTATAAAAATCTATAATCGAATTTTTAAATATTAAAAACAGTAAGGTAAAAAGCACAAAACCAGCTATGCTCCAAATAAGTACAAAAGTTGAAAAACCGCTATGTTGCTTATCAGCAGTTCGATAGTATGGGAGATATTTTAGTATAACATTGCTGATGCCAAATGATGCTATCTGTGAGTAAAGAAGTGAAATAGCTATCATCAATGAAAAAAAACCAATTTCCTCAATACTTAAAATCCGTTGAAATAAAACGATCAAATTAAAGAACCCTAAGGCTGTACCTGCATATAATATCAGGCTATTAAAAAACCCCTGTTTTTGTAATAGATTCATTTACTTCTATTTGGGGTTATGCTATTTTGAATCAAACTATCAAGCAGAGCTATGCGCTTATTAATGTCGTAGTTTTTAACCATATGATCGCGCCCTGCTTTGCCTAAGTTAACAGCAAGTGCAGGGGATGCCGCCAATTTTATCATATTTTGTGCCGTTCCTTTTACATCATATTCGTCAGTAAGAAACCCGGTTTCTTCGTCGATAACAGCTTCTTTGATACCAGAATGGCGAGTTGAAACAACAGGCAAACCTGATGACGATGCTTCTAATACTGTTACTGGTGTACCTTCTTTATCGCCGTTGGCAGCAGTTACAGAATGCTGTACAAAAGCCCGCATCCTTTTCATTAATTCACGTATTTCCTGAGATTTTAAAACGCCTGTAAGGGTTACGTTATCGTTCAGCTGAAGCTGCGAGATAAGCTTCTTAGTATCCTCGAACAGAGGGCCAATGCCTACCATCCATAATCGGGCATCCGGATATTTTCCCGTGACAATTTTAAAAGCCTTAACAAGTGATTGCGGGGATTTTTTCTCGACAAAACGGCCTACAAAAAGAAAATCCCTCCCCGAGCCTAAAATATCCAAAAGAGGAAACGCATTTGTATCAATACCACACGATGCAGTATAAACCTTATCGGCCGGCGCGCCCATTTCTATAAGATCTTTAGCCATATCAGCTGATACAGCTATAAACGCGCTGCCATATTTGAAAGCTTTTTGATAGAGATCGTGATAATCGGCAACTGTTTGGCGGTGATAAACATCGGCACCATGAAAATGGATGATGAGCGGCAAATTTGCTAACCGGCAAGCTTCAGTAACCGAGGCACCAACCATTCCATATTCAGCAAAAACAACATCAATTTTTTGGTCAATAAAATAATCCCGCAGGGCTAACGTCCTGACCTTAATGTTTTTACGCTTAAAAAATCTTTTTTGAATAAGATAGCTTAACAAGCCAATTTTTGATCGGATAAGCAGTTTATTTTCGTGATCATAAACAGGGAAAGCGCCACCATATAAAACCTTTTTGTTGCCCGCCAAACGATCGATATGAGCTTGCACAAATGTTTCAGAAAAGGCTGATTTGTTTGGCTTTATGATACATAAATTATACGGCGCATCCATATTAGCCCAGTTTTTTGCGGACATAATATTTGCGGAAAAAGCTTCCTAATTTATATATCACTTTGTTAAAAACACGTTGGGTACGCTGCCTTGTTGTTACTGCTTTAGGTTTAAAAAATGCAGCTTCAAAATTGTCATTTTTTTCCAATACAATGTGGGCGTAATCGCCTACATTCCATACATTTTTAAGTTCATAATATATAACTTCGGTACCGGTATCAGCCGCTAATTTGCCTATAACTTCATAAGATATATGCTCATCCACCGGCTGCATTGTTTCCGGCTTATTTACCAATGACCATTTAAGGTTATGAGGCGTAGGGACGGTTAAGATGATACGTCCTGTGTTTTTTAAAAACTTTGCCAAAGCAGCATGAACCTCGGGTCTATCCGCAACAGCTATATGCTCGTATACATCCATAAATATAATGAGGTCAAATTGCTCATCAAATGTATCAGGGGTTAATATGCTTTCCTTAAAACAGAGTTTATCATCAGCAAACAGCTTCTGAGCTATCTGGATAGACATTGTGCTGATATCGATACCGGTAATAACAGCATCAGGCCAATACTTGCGCATCCGTGAGCAAACATTCCCCATACCGCAGCCAACTTCTAAGATGCGCATTGGCCGAGATGGGGCATAACGTTTTATAGTTTTCCAACCAAATTCAATACGAGGATTAACTACAATATAATCGTTAAGCTTATTTTTAACGTGCTCATCATAATAAGACACTACATTTTCACGGTTTGGATTCTCAGTCATTACAAATACAGAAGATATTTAAAGCTATGCTTGTGGTTACAAAGTTACTAAATAATATTAAGGGGCTTTTGAACAACAACAACATATATAGCAGCATCACGATCGCGTTGCTGTTGTGTATTTATTTTATTAAAAAGATTAATAAGGGCCTGCATTACCAATGCAAATGGAGGAACCAAAAATTTAGGCAATTTAACACAGATTCCATCCTGGAACAGTTGCAACCCACTTGCCGACAAACCCAACAAACCGTGAAATACATTTATTTTAAATCCTGCTACTTCGATTGTTTTACGCAAGCCAGCACTTGTCCATCGCCAATAATCATTTGGTGTTGGGTGGTAAAACCAGTAACCGTGGGTGCTGATGATAGCTGAACCACCTGGCTTTAAAATGCGTAATGTTTCCTGTAAATAACCTTGTGGGGTATCAACATGTTCCAATACCTGATTAGATAGTACGATGTCACAATAATTATTAGGCAAAGTGGTTTTGCTGTCAAAACCAATGTGATGTTCCGCTTTGGGGTTCATCTCCAAATCTACACCCAAATACTTGCCCACCATCGGTTCAATGATCTCTCTGTAGGGCATATCACCGCAGCCGAAATCAACTAATAATAAGTTTTTATGCTGTATAGTAAGCTCTTTTAGTGTATCTATCGTTTTATCCCGTAGCTGAGAAAGTGATGCGTAACGTGGATGAAATATTGAAGGATATAGCCGGTCATTGCCTTTCATGCGGCTAATTTAAGAGTTTTATTGTAAGCTTTAAACGTTAAGATAATTAAAAACCGCATCGGAGGTTAATAAACGAAAAAGCCTCCCGAAATATCAGGAGGCTCAATATATTAATTACTTACCTACCAAATTATTGGTTTGAAAACCTCTTGGCGTTAATCCGTCTTTCGTTTTCGTTAAGGAATATTTTACGTAAACGAATGCTTTGTGGGGTTACCTCAATGTATTCGTCGGCCTGGATGTATTCCATTGATTCTTCTAACGAGAATTTGATAGCTGGTGCAATCCTAACGTTGGTATCGCTACCTGATGCACGCATGTTGGTTAACTGCTTGCCTTTAGTTAAGTTAATAACCAAATCGTTATCGCGAATGTGCTCGCCTAATACCTGTCCTTCGTATACATCAACTCCCGGATCAATGTGGAACCTGCCACGATCCTGTAATTTATCAATTGCAAAAGCGGTAGTTTTACCGGTATCCATTGATACCAAAACACCATTTAAACGGCCCGGGATCTGACCTTTCCATGGTTCATATGCTTTAAAACGGTGAGCCATGATAGCCTCGCCACCTGTAGCAGTTAATACGTTGTTACGTAAACCAATGATACCACGTGCAGGAATATCAAACTCCAGGTGTTGTAAATCGCCTTTGGGCTCCATTACTAAAAGATCACCTTTACGTTGTGTTACCAGCTCAATTACTTTACCCGCAACTTCGCCCGGTACATCTACAATCAGGGTTTCAACCGGTTCGCATTTAACACCATCAATCTCTTTAACAATAACCTGTGGCTGACCAACCTGCAGCTCGTAACCCTCACGGCGCATGGTTTCAATCAATACAGATAAGTGAAGAATACCACGACCATATACCAGGTATGAATCAGGCGATTCGGTTTCAACAACCTTAAGCGCCAGGTTTTTTTCCATCTCTTTGTATAAACGGTCGCGCAGGTGGCGCGAGGTAACAAATTTACCTTCTTTACCAAAGAAAGGAGAAGTATTGATGGTGAACAACATATTCATTGTTGGCTCATCAATATGGATAACTTCCAGTTGCTCTGGTTTCTCAAAATCAGCAATTGTATCGCCAATATCAAAACCGTCAATACCAACAACTGCACAAATATCACCAGAGCTTACTTCTGTAGCTTTAACTTTACCCAAGCCTTCAAAAGTATAAAGTTCTTTTATTCTTGATTTTTGGATAGTACCATCGCGTTTTACCAAAGATACCGGTTGGTTTTCTTTAATAGTACCACGAGCCACACGACCGATAGCAATACGGCCTACGAATGAAGAATAATCCAAAGAAGTGATCTGCATTTGTAAGGTCCCTTCGGCTATAGGCGCAGGAGGAATGTTAGCTAATATTGCATCCATTAACGGGAAAATATCCTCAGTAGGTTTTTTCCAGTCGGTGCTCATCCAACCTTGTTTTGATGAACCGTAAATAACCGGGAAATCCAGCTGATCTTCGGTAGCTTCAAGGTTGAAGAATAATTCAAATATCTGTTCGTAAACTTCTTCTGGACGACAGTTCTCTTTATCTACCTTGTTTACAACCACAATTGGTTTTAAGCCTAAAGCTAAAGCCTTTTGAGTTACAAAGCGGGTTTGAGGCATAGCGCCTTCAAAAGCATCGCAAAGTAATAATACACCATCAGCCATTTTCAATACACGCTCAACCTCACCGCCAAAATCGGCGTGACCAGGCGTATCAATAATGTTAATCTTAACGTCTTTATACATTACCGAAACGTTTTTTGATACGATGGTAATACCACGCTCGCGTTCCAGGTCATTGTTGTCCAATATTAATTCACCAGTTTCCTGACCATCACGAAAGATGGCGCAACTGTGTAAAATTTTGTCAACCAAAGTGGTTTTACCGTGGTCAACGTGTGCGATGATCGCAATGTTTCTTATTTTTTGCATGAAAAATGCTCTTCTGATTTTGGCGCAAAGGTAACGTTAATATATGAGATTTTAAAGCGTTGTCAAGTTATGGGTAAAGATTTATACAATTCTATTACCAAAGGGTGGTAACGGGATAGGCTTTAAAGTACTGATTGGCAGAGATAATAATCAGGTTTTCGGTAATAGCCTGGGAGATTATCAGCCGGTAAAAAGGATCGCCGTGGCGATCAGGTAAATTCAAGCTAATTTATAAAAACCCTACCTCCCAAACCCCCAACTCAAAAATTTCCCCATAACCCTACCCCAGGTTTCTGTATTATGGCTGCCACCTACCACTTCAACATACTGTATATCCGCAGGCCGGGTATAGCCCTTATCTTCCAGTTCTTTAATCAGATCGATGGTATCGTCAATGGCATCTATGATCCCGTTTTTATTCCTGTCGCTGGTTTCATCTTTGGTGCCTGTTTGCAGCCAGAATTTCAAGTTGGGTTTGCCTTCGGTTTCTCTTACAAGTGTATGAGCTATCCGGTCTTTATCGGTATAACCTTTTGTAAGATCTTTGCTTCTCCACCAGAATGATCCCGAGAACACCCCAACCTTACCAAATAAATCCGCATTATTCAAGCAAATGTCAAATGCCGATAATCCCCCTAAAGAAAAACCGGCGTAGGCTGTAGTTTCAAAATCGTTGATACCGGTTTGCTCCTTAATCTGTGGCAACAGTTCAGTTATAATAAACCGGGTATAAATATCAGCTTTGATACCACGCTTTTTAAAATCAGGCTTGCCCGCAACGCCATATTCCTGCAGGCGTTCGTCGCCGGCGTGTATGGCTGCAACCAGTAGTGGTTTTATGCGGTTACTGTTATATAACTGCTCAAGCGTTTGTGTAAGTTGTAGGTTTTCAAGCTCCTGGCCGTCGTTTAGTAATAGCAGGCTTAGGGGCTCTGCAATTTTCTGCTCATCGGGCATTAAAAGGGTACATATCACTTCCCTGTTAAGCAGTTTGGAGGTTACAATTATATTTTTTTCGGTTATCACCATCTCAGTTTCAGCCCAGCCCAAATACATATTATGTTAAATTTAAAGGGCACAAAAGTACGCTATGTTTTTAATTTATTAAGCTAATGTTTTTATTTATCAGTTAGTTGCCTTTTTCAGTTAAACCGCTTAACTTACATTCTGAAAACATAAACCGACCATTTTGACAGAAAAATATCACCGCTGGTACTCGCCCAACTTAAACTTACACGTTGAAATGCTGGTATTCGGCGATAGGGGTTTTCCTGTTATCCTATTCCCAACAACCAAAGGTCGTTATCATCAAAACAAGGATTTTGGCTTAATAGATAGCGTGAAATGGTTTGTAGATGAAGGCCTGGTGAAAATTTACTGTCCCGATACACTTGACGACCGTACCTGGTACGACAAAGGTATCCATGCGGCCGACCGGGCACGTAACTACAGCTGGTACGATAAAATGTTGCTTAATGAACTCGCACCCTGGGCTATGCACGAAACCGGCGTAGGCAAAGTAGCCCTTGCCGGTTGTAGTTTCGGTGGATATCATGCGGCCAATTTCGCTTTTAAACACCCGGAGAAAGTGGCTCACCTGTTTACGATGGGCGGTGCATTTGATATTAAAATGTTTACCGATGGTTTTTACAATGATGATATTTTTTATAACAACCCGATAGATTATTTGCCAGGCAGCGATCGTAGCGAATTATGGCAGATAAACATTATCCTCGGCACGTCAGAACATGATATCTGCAAAGACTATAATATTCAGCTATCAAACATTTTAAACAATAAAGGCATTAACCATTGGTTGGATATCCGCCCGAATGCCAGTCACGACTGGCCGATATGGCAGGAAATGTTTCCACATTATTTATCAACCATTAAATAGAATCAAGAGTTAAGAGACAAGAATCAAGACAGAAACAACAATATCTACACTAATACAAAAACAACAGGAAACCGGCAACTAGCAACCGGCAACCTAAAACAAAACACTATGAAAAAAATAGGCATCTTATTCGGACAGGAAAATTCGTTCCCACAGGCATTTGTGGATCGAATAAACCAGAAGGCCGAGAAAAATATTTCGGCGGAGTTTGTCCGCATTGATAAAGTAATGCAGGCCGAGCCTTTGGATTACGCTGTAATTGTCGACCGTATTTCGCAGGATGTGCCGTTCTATCGCGCGGCATTAAAAAATGCAGCTATTTGCGGTACTGCCGTTATCAATAATCCATTTTGGTGGAGTGCCGATGAAAAGTTTTTTAACAACGCGCTGGCTGTTAAAATTGGCGTACCGGTACCTAAAACTGTAATCCTGCCATCAAAAGATCTGCCTGATGATACAACCGACAGGTCATTCCGTAACCTTGCTTATCCTTTAGATTGGGAAGGTATATTTAACTATGTGGGTTTCCCGGCCTATATGAAACCATTTGACGGCGGTGGGTGGAAAGAGGTTTATAAACTGGAAAACAAGGAAGACTTTTTTGATAAATACAACCAAACGAAACAGTACGTTATGATGCTGCAGGAAGAGGTTATTTTTGATGATTACTTCCGTTGTTATTGCATTGGCGGCAAACATGTACGCATTATGCAGTACGAGCCCCGTAATCCGCATCACCTGCGTTACGAGCATGGCAAAGCGCCCGCATCAAAAAAATTATTGGAAACGGTTAAAGATTATGTGATAAAACTTAACCAGTTTTTGGGCTACGACTTTAACACGGTTGAGTTTGCTATCCGCGATGGGGTGCCTTATGCTATTGATTTTTGCAACCCGGCCCCTGATGCCGAAGTAACCAGTGTAGGCCAGGAAAACTTTGAATGGGTGGTAGAAACCGCCGCCGATTACGCCATAGAGCGCGCCAAAAAACAAAAAGACGGCATTGATAACCTTACCTGGGGCGAATATGTGAAAACATCGGCAGCAAAAACGCCATTGGTAAGTATTAATAAACCTAAACCCGCCAAGGCAGATGTATCTGTAGGCACGATTGATCATGCTATTGAGACTGACGGGAAAGTAAAGAAAGAGAAGGTGGTAAAAGCGAAGAAAGCGGTGAAAGCGTAATCTAATCCAGGCAATGCCGCCCCCCAACTGGTCGGATCGGCTTCCCGGGACAAGCGACTTGCCGGGCGATAAAAAGGGTTGGTGAATGTGCGATTCCTTACTTTGGGAACGAGGAAAGTTGCGGTTAAATAGGGGAATCACCCGGTTTAGAAACCTAAAGTTTTGCCTCTTGATAGCCGCTGTTTTTCTTCTGCTGTTGCGGTTTTGTTGCGTTTTGTATTTTATGACAATTCATAATTTACTAACTATCAAATAGATAAAATTTTTTACTGTTTCACCTGTTGCGAACGCAACACACGACAGTTTTTGATATATAAAATGGATACACACAGTAGTCCCCGGAAAAAATCTTTCGAACTCTGAAGGTTTTATATCCGTTGCTATCATAACCCTAACCAATTATGAACGAGTTTACCTTAGGTGTTGAAGAAGAATTTATGGTGATTGACCCTGTTACCAGGGAACTAAAATCGCATGAGCAAAGAATTGTGGATAGTGCGCAAAAGATCCATGAGGACCAGGTGAAGGCCGAAATGCACCAGGCCGTAGTGGAAGTAGGTACTCATATTTGCAAAAACACCCAGGAAGCCCGCAAAGAAGTAGGGAAACTGCGTACTACGGTTGCCCAGCTTGCAGGTGATATCGGCCTGCGTATCGGAGCCGCGGGAACACACCCGTTCTCGCACTGGCAACACCAACTGATCACCGATCATCCACGATATTTCGAGATAGTGGATGAAATGCAGGATGCTGCCCGCTCAAACCTTATTTTTGGCTTACATGTACACGTTGGCATCCAATCGCGGGATATGGCCATTCATATTGCCAACCAGGTAAGGTACTTTTTGCCGCATATTTACGCGCTGTCAACCAATTCGCCCTTTTGGGAAGGGCGTAATACCGGGTTTAAATCATTCCGTACAAAGGTGTTTGATAAATTCCCACGCACTGGTATTCCTGATTATTTTAGCAGCATTGAGGAGTATGATAATTACATCAAACTGCTCGTAAAAACCAATTGTATCGATAATGCCAAAAAGATCTGGTGGGATATCAGGGTACATCCGTTTTTCGAAACTATCGAATTCCGCATTTGTGATTGCCCCATGCTGGTTGATGAAACAATTGTTTTCACTGCGCTTTTCCAGGCACTGTGCGCCAAGCTATATAAACTCAGGCAACAGAACATGAAGTTCATTACCTACTCACGTGCGCTTATTAACGAGAACAAATGGCGCGCCGCACGATATGGTATTGATGGAAAGATGATTGATTTTGGTAAAGAAATGGAAGTAAATACCCGGTCGCTCATATTGGAATTACTTGATTTTGTTGACGATGTAGTTGATGACCTCGGCTCGCGCGACGACCTCCAATACGTACACAAAATACTGGAACACGGCACCGGCGCCGACAGGCAGTTGGCCGTTTACCAGCAAAACAATAACTTTGAAGACGTGGTTGACTATATTACCTCGCAAACGTTGAAGGGGCTATAGACAGCCAAACCCTTCCCGGTAGGGAGGGCTTTTATATTATATATTATTAAAAAAACAAAAGTTTCCTTTACCGGGGGAGATTTAGAGGGCTTATGAAACCGGAAATAAAAGTAGCCATACTTGATCTGTATGATGGGATAGCGAACGAGGGTATGCGCGGTTTCCAGGATATTTTAAACAGGTACAAAACACAGCACGATTTAAATATTACCTACAAAATTTTTGATGTTCGCAGAGGATGCGAAGTACCTGGACTCGATTTTGATATCTATATTTCAAGCGGAGGTCCCGGTAATCCGCTTTATGAGGGCACAGAATGGGAAAAGAAATATTTCAGGCTGACCGACAAACTGGAAGATCATAATTTATCAAACAATACAGATAAAAAACATGCGTTGTTTGTGTGCCACTCTTTCCAGCTGATGTGTCGTAAATACGAATTGGGTGATATTAATACCCGCCGTTCACCATCATTTGGGGTATTGCCCGTTAATAAAACTATCGAAGGCTTCAACGAACCTGTTTTTGAAGGCCTTGCCGAACCATTTTATACTGTGGATTCGCGCAGCTGGCAGGTGATAAACCCCAACCGAAAACGGTTTAAGGAATTAAACATGCAATTGGTAGCTATTGAAAAAGAACGCCCCCACGTTGACCTTCCCCGGGCTATGATGGCCATCCGTTTTAATGAGTATTTTTTTTCTACACAGTTTCACCCCGAAGCTGATGCCAACGGGATGCGAAATCTTTTGTTAAAAGAAGAAAAAAAGGACGAAGTTATAAACGAACATGGCGATGTGAAATACAAAGAAATGCTGCAACACCTTGCCGATCCTGAAAAGATCACCCTTACGCAAAACACTCTTATCCCTAATTTTTTAAATCAGGCGATAATGAGCTTACAGGGCGTTTCGTAAACTTCCTTATAAATAATAAAGCCGCACCTTTACTGGCTGCGGCTTCGTTATAAAAATTTAGGTTATGTTTTACTGTTTAGCATCCGCGTTAAATAACTTCCCTTTGTCAACCTTTTCAATCACCATGCCGTCGGCCAGTGTTTTTGATATAGCTGCATACGGAGCCGATACTACTTCATCGCCACTTTTAAGACCGCTTAATACCTGGATGTAAGTATCATTCTGAATACCGGTAGTTACCTGCACCTGTTTAAGTTTGTTGCCGTTCAACACAAAAACGTATTCTTTAGATGGTTGCGATATTTGCGGCTTGCTCTTGTCATCATCTTTCTTCGGTGGACCGTTCTGCTCTTTTTTCTCCTCGCGGGTAGTTACCGATTGAATTGGCACCGATAACGATTTAACCTGGTTGGTATTAATATCAACTGTAGCTGTCAATCCCGGACGGAACGGCGACGGGTTATCAGCAGTTTTTTTAAGCAAACCTGCATATGATGCAGCGTTAATCCTAACCTTAACGGTAAAGTTGGTTACCTGGTCGGCAGTTGTACCCACTACATTGGCCGAACTTCCTATCTCAGAAACCACACCGGTAAATTTCTTGCCTAAAAACGCATCAATCTCGATGTTTGATGAATCGCCCAAAGAGATGCGGTTAATATCGTTTTCATTTACATCAACATTAACATCCATTTTGCTCAAATCAGATATGGTCATGATCTCGGTACCTGCAAATTGCTGTGTACCCAAAACACGCTCGCCTAATTCAATTGAAAGTTTAGATACTACACCATCTACAGGTGAGTAAATAGTTGTTTTAGCCAGGTTATCCTGAGCTTCTTTAACTGATGCCTGTGATTGAGCCAAACCAAATTGCGAACCAATAACGTTTTGCTTTGCAGCCTCAAATGATGCTTTTGCACCCTCAAACGCTGCTTTGGCATTTTCAAATTCTGATACCGTAAGCACTTTGTTTTTATAAAGCTCCTGGCTGCGTTTAAAAATACCGGCCTGGTTGTTAAAAGTAGCTTCGGCTTGTTTCAGCATCTGGCCGGAGTTACCTACACTTGCCTTTTGAGTATTGTATGATGCAATTGCACGGTCGTAACCAGATTTTAATATGTCTGGCCTGATTTTACAAAGCAACTGTCCTTTTTTAACCACGTCTCCTTCCTTTATAGGCAGTTCAACTACCTCGCCCGAAACTTCGGGGCTTATTTTAACTTCAATATGTGGTTTTATTTTGCCGCTGGCAGATACCGTTTCATTTATTACGCGTACATCAGCTTTTTCGGTAGCCACCTGTGTTAAAGCCGGCTTACCTATTACACCTGTCGCTTTAAGTATGATCAGCAGAACAACCAGAGAGCCAAGCCCTATCAGAATATATTTAGTAGTTTTTCCCATGATAATGAGTTTGGATATTTACGGTTTTAGATTTTTATAATTATAATGTTATAGGATTGCCCAGGTAATAATCAATAACCTTAGCTCTGAATACAACCATATACTGCGCCTCAATCATATCAAACTGCGATTTATTAAGATTAGTTAATGATGTATTATAATCCAATGAATTTACCAAACCAACGGTATAACGCTGTTGTATAATATTAAATGCTTCTTTATTTGCCTGGTAAGTTTGGGCTGAAGACAGATACGATTTTTCGGCAGATTTTACATCCAATACTGCCTGGTAAATAATTTTACTCAGGTTATTGCGGGCCAGTTGTGATGTTAGCTTTGCGTTTTCATATTGTATTTTGGCTTTACGTACCGATGTGCGGGCGCTAAAACGGTTAAATATCGGAATCTGTAAGCTTACCCCTATTGATTGGTTAAAGTTGTCGCTTAGTTGCTTAAAGAACGGATACTTGTTATATACAGCTGTAAAATTCGGCAATGTTGCCGGCTGGCTAGGGTTGCCGTTAACAAAGCCGACTGTATCTACCCGTCCTGTAGGCGTAACACCGCCAAATAAAGTACGGGCATCAGAATAGTTTGAACCCAATTGCCCAAACAAAACAACGCTTGGATAATAATTACCTTGTGCTATTTTTATACCTTGCTGTGTCGCTTTTTCCCTTTGCTCGGCTAATAACACATCCGGGTTAACAGCCATTGCGGTTTTTAACACTTCCTCGGCGTTATACAATGTTTTTATATCTGTCAGTTTGCTTATGTCTGGCTTCTCAACGGTAATATCTGTTTGTGGGGCCATTTCCATGTATTGCTTTAGCGTAAGCAAGGAAAGCGCCAGCGCATTTTCGGCATTAGTATAATTCAGCTCTGCTGTTGAGCCTGCCGCTTTTGCCTGCGCCAGATCGGCCAGTGTTTGGTTGCCAACATCAAAGTTTTTTTGAGCTCTATCCAAAGTTATTTTTGAAATATCAATTTGCTGTTGTGCGGCTTTTACCAGGTCCTGGTTGGTTAATACCTGCAGATAGGTGGTCACTACATTAAGTACCAGGTCGTTCCTAACCTTAGCAGTCGCTGTTTTATCTGCATCAAGCAACAACTTGTTTTGAATTACGGTATTGCGTAACTGCCCACCCTGGAACAAAGTTGCCTGGCTTTGAATTGTTCCGTTTAACGCAAAAATACGCTGATTAATGAATTGGTTAGTCGAAGGGTCGATATTACGGCCAAAGTTAAACGAAGCCTGCGGACCTGCAGTTAAGTTTGGCAGCTGGTTATATTTTGATTGCTTTAAATCTTCAACGGCCAATGCTTCGGTAAATTGAGATTGCTTGATGGTAAGGTTACGCTCCAATGCCAGATCGACCGCTTTTTGCAATGTAATCACTTCCTGCGCATTAGCCGTAAAGCTAATTGCCGAAAACAGGAAGGTACAAATAACAGTTGCTTTAAATGATAATAGTAATTTTGGTTTCATAAGGTTTTTCTATACAATGGTAAGCAACTGTTGACTACATTGCAATGTTGATTTCTATATATCGGAAAATTTAACATTTAATTTCGAATTTGACATGTACCTGGTTAAAACTCCCTGGCTACTAAAAAAGCTATATCCCGAACTAATTTGGAACGTAAACCAAAGCAACCGTTGTATTTATCTCACTTTTGACGATGGACCTATACCTATTGTTACACCCTTTGTATTAAATATTTTAAAACAATATAAGGCTAAAGCCACATTTTTTTGCATTGGCGATAATGTAAGTAAACATCCCGATATTTTTAAGCAAGTAGTTAACGATGGGCATGCTATAGGCAACCATACCTATAACCACCTAAGGGGATGGAAAACTGATAACAAAATCTACGTTGATAATTTTTTACTTGCTGATAAAATATTAGATACCGATCTTTTTCGCCCGCCTTATGGCCGCATCAAAAAACAACAGGTTAAGGACCTTAAAACTGCCCGCCCTAATATTAAAATCATCATGTGGAACGTGCTTAGCGGCGATTTCGACATCAACCTAAAACCCGAAGCCTGCCTTAAAAATGTATTGAAACACACCAGGGCCGGATCGATGGTGGTATTTCACGACAGTTTAAAAGCTTTTGAAAGACTGGAATATGTTTTGCCAAGGGCGATGGAGGAGTGGAGTAAAGAAGGGTATGAATTTAAGTTGATTGGGCTGCGTTGATTGGACGACTTCATCAAAAAGAAAAAACCAATGAACTTATTGACTGAAAAGTAACCTTAACCAACCCAGTCAACCCAATCAAACTCAACACCTTTATTTAGAACAACTCCAAATAACATTTACATAGTTGACTGACAGGTTTTAGTTGTAATTTTTGTAAATTCGCCGCACTACGCTTCTATTAAGGGGTTTAGTGTCAATTTCTTTTACTTTTCACCTAAAAATCAAATACAAATGGCTTTTGATTTAGATATGATCAAAAAAGTTTACGATCGCTACAGCAGCCGCGTGGATGCTGCCCGTACAGCGACTGGTAAACATTTAACTTTAACCGAAAAAATACTATACGCCCACCTTTCTGAAGGCGATGCCCAACAGGC
The DNA here is from genome assembly GCF_056400585.1 of Mucilaginibacter sp. P5_A6. NCBI lineage: Bacteria > Pseudomonadati > Bacteroidota > Sphingobacteriia > Sphingobacteriales > Sphingobacteriaceae > Mucilaginibacter > Mucilaginibacter sp. P5_A6. Next base: position 168,155 of record NZ_JBFUKZ010000004.1, read on the forward strand.
ATTTGGCCGCGGTGTTGACTATGTTGATTTTGCACCAGACCGTGTAGCCATGCAGGATGCTACAGCGCAAATGGCTTTGCTGCAGTTTATGCAGGCAGGCAGGCCGCAGGTTGCGGTACCCTCTACGGTACATTGCGATCACCTTATACAAGCAAAAGTTGGCGCCGTTGCCGATTTAAATACAGCTATTGATATTAACCGCGAGGTTTATGATTTCCTGGCTTCGGTATCTGATAAATATGGTATTGGTTTCTGGAAAGCAGGAGCCGGTATCATTCACCAGGTTGTTCTTGAAAATTATGCGTTCCCGGGTGGTATGATGATAGGCACCGATTCACATACACCAAACGCAGGTGGTTTAGGTATGATAGCCATTGGTGTTGGCGGTGCCGATGCCTGCGACGTTATGGCCGGCTTACCATGGGAGCTTAAATTCCCTAAATTGATCGGTGTTAAATTAACCGGCAAACTATCTGGCTGGACATCAGCTAAAGACGTTATTTTGAAAGTAGCAGGTATCCTTACTGTAAAAGGTGGTACCGGTGCTATTGTTGAATATTTTGGTGAAGGTGCACGTTCACTTTCTGCAACAGGTAAAGGTACCATCTGTAACATGGGTGCCGAAATTGGCGCAACCACTTCTGTATTCGGTTACGATGAAAAAATCGCGACCTACTTAAGCGGAACAAAACGTGCTGATATTGCCGAGCTTGCAAACGCCGTTGCAGAACACTTAACAGGCGACGACGAAGTTTATGCCAACCCTGAGCAATATTTCGACCAGGTTATCGAAATCAACCTGTCTGAACTGGAACCACATATTAACGGTCCTTTCACACCAGATCTGGCATGGCCTATTTCTAAATTCGCAACAGCTGTTAAAGAAAATAACTGGCCTGCAAAATTAGAAGTCGGTTTGATTGGGTCATGTACCAACTCCTCATACGAAGATATCACCCGTTCTGCATCCATCGCAAAACAGGCTATCGATAAACACCTTACAACAAAGGCCGAATTTACTATCACCCCGGGATCAGAATTGGTACGCTACACAGTTGACCGTGACGGCTACCTGGATACCTTTGCTCAAATGGGCGGTGTAGTATTGGCTAACGCTTGCGGACCTTGTATTGGTCAGTGGGCCCGTCATACAGACGATCCTACCCGCAAAAACTCTATCATCACATCGTTTAACCGTAACTTTGCTAAACGCCAGGATGGCAACCCCAACACACATGCGTTTGTGGCATCGCCAGAAATTGTAACTGCTTTGGCTATTGCAGGTGATTTAACTTTTAACCCACTTACTGATACTTTAACCAATTTAAATGGCGAGCAAGTAAAACTTGACGAACCATTAGGTATTGAAATGCCGGTTAAGGGCTATGCAGTAGAAGATGCCGGTTACCAGGCACCTGCCGAAGATGGCAGCCAGGTACAGGTTTTGGTTGATCCAAAATCATCACGTTTGCAATTATTGGAGCCGTTTACCGCATGGGAGGGCACCGACATTAAAGGCTTGAAATTATTGATCAAAGCTAAAGGTAAATGTACAACCGACCATATTTCGATGGCTGGTCCATGGTTAAAGTTCCGTGGTCACCTGGACAACATATCAAACAATATGCTGATCGGTGCTATCAACTACTTTAACAATACTGCCGATAGCGTTAAAAATGAACTCACCGGCGAATACGGCCCTGTACCCGCCACCCAACGCGATTACAAAGCGAATGGCATCGGTTCAATAGTAGTAGGCGATGAAAACTATGGCGAAGGTTCTTCACGCGAGCATGCGGCAATGGAGCCCCGTCATTTAGGTGTACGCGCCATACTGGTAAAATCATTTGCCCGTATCCACGAAACCAACCTTAAAAAACAAGGTATGCTGGGTATCACCTTTGCTGACAATAACGATTACGATAAGATCCAGGAAGATGATAGCATTGATATCATCGGCTTAACAGCATTTGCCCCCGGCAAACAGTTAATCGTGGTATTAAACCATAAAGATGGCTCTGTTGATTCGTTCCCGGTTAACCATACTTACAATGCTCAGCAAATTGAGTGGTTTAAGGCTGGCGGTGCGTTGAACATCATTAGAAGACAAATGGTATCTTAATTTCAGATATTGGACTTTCGATTTCGGATTTCATAATTTTTGAGCCTCCCTTTTGGGGAGGCTTTTTTATTGATTCCGGGAATTTTTCCGTGCTATTACGTAATGACGTTAAGGATTTCCCTTTTGGGGAGTTATAGGGCTTTCACCACCCTCTTCAACACCAACAAATTCTGCCCATTCAAGCTAAAGCCAGAGATGTTATTCTGGTAAAGGTTCACCAACTTATCATAATACAATACCACCACCGGCGATTGCTCCATTACCAGGTTATCCATTTGCTGATAAAGCGCGTAACGGGCCGAATCATTTTTCACCTGGTAGGTTTGTTCAAACAGGGCATCAAATTTTTTATTGTTAAAACCGGTATAGTTGGGGCCAAACGGGATCTTATTTTTTGAGTAGAAAACCGACAGGTAATTTTCACCATCAGGATAATCTGCTATCCATTGGCCGTAAAAAAAATTGATGCCATTTTTGGATACTAACTCCCGCAGGCTGGCCCCTTGTGTAATTTCAACACTGGTTTTAATACCAATCCTATCCAACTGGCCTTGTACATATTCAATGAGGCTACGGTACCCTACTGTAGTGGCCAAGGAAATTTCGGGCAGGTTTTTCCCATCGGGAAAACCTGCTTCTGCCAGCAGTCTTCGCGCTTTTTCCGGGTCATATGAATAGCCTTTAACACATTTACCATTAAAGCCGGGCATCCCTTGCGGTATAAAGCCTGAATACCCCGGCGTCCCCATGCTGTTGCGTAGGTACTTGATCATCTTTTGCCTGTCGATAGCATAGTTTATAGCCTGCCTCACCTTTAATATCTTTAACGGCGATTTTTTAACAATAGTCAGGTCACTATCTACCAATATCCCCAGGTACATGGTATTTAAGTATGGAGCCGTATTGAGTATGAATTTGCCTTTATATTTCTGCGTAACCTTGCCCGATTTGGTGAGAATATCATCGCGGTAGCTGCCATCAATATCATTTAAAAAATCGAGCTTCTTTTTTATGAACTCCAAAAACGAGGTTTGTTTATCGGCAATAAAGGTTGCCCTTACAGCATCGAGGTAAGGCAGCTGTTTCCCTTTATTATCAACCTCCCAGTATTTATCATTTTTAAGGAGTACCAACACCTCGCCTTCTTTCCAATACTTAAACCTGAACGGCCCCGTACCAACAGGATGGCTCCTAAAATCTTTACCATAAACCTCTACTACCTCTTTTGGCACTACAGAGCAATACTGTGCCGTAAGCATGCTCAAAAAAGGGGCAAAGGGTTGCTTTAGTTTAATCTGGAACGTACTATCATCGGGCGCAAAAAAAGCAGCTTTACCCTCTACTTTATCGCTAAAGATCCATGAGCCGGATGAAGCCACTTTAGGATCAATCAAACGACCGAAACTGTATACAAAATCGGAGGCAACAGCTTTACGACCAACCCCATTTACAAAATGCGGATCATCATGAAAATAAACATCGTTACGCAGGTGGAAAGTATATAGCAATCCGTCAGCAGATACCTCCCAGCTTTTAGCTATGCATGGGGTAACTTTTAAACTATCGTTAACCTGCACCAATCCGTTAAAAACCTGGTTATCCATCCAGATGGTATACCGGTTACGGCAAAAGGCAGGATCGAGCGAGGTAAGGCCCTCCTCCATGTTGATATTGAAAACTGTTTTATGCGACCCCGGCGATTTTGTATGACATGCCGAAAGCAGAACCATCTGCACCAAAAGCAACAATACGAGCAGTTTATTCATCACAAGCTAATATATCAATTTTGGATTGACACGTTAGCTAACCGCTGATTTATTACTTAGCGATGAAGGTTTTCAATTAGTAAATTACTGATTTTGTGCGTTAGCAATTCGTCATTTAATAGTTAAAGCAGCAAAATAGGACAATTATTTTGTACACTTATGAGCATCTGTGCACATACCTTTCATGCACCTTTCCATATTCTTTTGGTGACCAAACCTGCACCTTTGCAGCATCAAACTCAACCCATCCCAACAAAAGCAAAAAGCCTCCCAAAACGGAAGGCTTTTTAATATGGATAAAATTATTCAAAATTGAATTGGACAATCAAAAAATCCTGCCAATCCTGTTAATCCTTAAATCGTGTTACACCTCGGCTAAATGCTCACCTGTTACGGTTTCTTTAATTTTAGCTTCCAATTCTTCCATCAGTTCGGGGTTATCCAATATTAGTTGTTTAACCGCATCACGGCCCTGGCCCAGGCGGGTTTCGCCATAGCTGAACCATGAACCTGCTTTTTTAATGATGTTGTATTCAACACCCAGATCGATGATCTCGCCGGCTTTGGAGATGCCTTCACCAAACATGATATCAAACTCAGCAATACGGAATGGTGGCGCAACTTTGTTTTTAACAATCTTCACCTTAACGCGGTTACCGGATACCTCATCAGTATCCTTGATCTGTGAAATCCTGCGTACATCCAAACGTACCGAAGCGTAAAACTTCAAAGCGTTACCACCGGTGGTAGTTTCGGGATTACCAAACATTACACCTATTTTATCGCGTAACTGGTTGATGAAAATACAGCAGCACCCGGTTTTGCTGATGGTTCCGGTTAACTTACGCAAAGCCTGCGACATTAAACGCGCGTGCAAACCCATTTTTGAGTCGCCCATTTCACCTTCAATCTCAGCTTTAGGAACTAACGCGGCAACAGAGTCGATAACTAAAATATCAATAGCTCCCGAGCGGATCAGGTTATCGGCAATTTCCAGCGCCTGCTCACCGTTATCTGGTTGAGAGATCAGCAGGTTTTCTACATCAACTCCTAATTTTTTGGCATAAAAACGATCGAAAGCATGCTCTGCATCAATAAATGCTGCAATGCCGCCTTTCTTTTGTGATTCTGCAATGGCATRGATTGCCAGTGTAGTTTTACCGGATGATTCCGGTCCGTATATTTCAATAACCCTTCCTTTAGGTAAGCCGCCAACACCCAGGGCTATGTCAAGCCCTAAGGAGCCGGTTGATATTACTTCTGTAGGCTCAATAACGGAATCGCCCAATTTCATGATGGTACCTTTTCCGTACGATTTTTCCAGCTTATCCAACGTAAGCTGCAGCGCCTTTAATTTATCCGAATTGTTTTTATCTATGTTAGCCATCTTCAAATTTTCTTCAACAAATATAAATCTTTTATTTACAAATACTAATTTTTTTAGTATTTATTTTTTGATTGGTGAGCGATTAGATGAGGTTTATTAAATGAGTAGTTACGTTTATCAAATATACAAAACTAACCACGCACTTAATCAGCTATTCCCCTGATTAACCTCACTCCACACTCCGCTTCTTCAACTCTTTGCTAATTGTATTTAAAGCCTTTTTCTTCTTCGCTTCTTTAGCTTTTTTGATCCTGGCCGCCTCGGCACGTAATAATGCGGCCTCGGTATTATTGCGTTCATAATACCTGCAAAACCAGGTTAGCGGGCAAACCTCGCACTTAGGGCTTCGGGCTACGCAGATATACCTCCCATGCAGTATCAGCCAGTGATGGGCCACTCCTATATACTCTTTAGGAATGTGTTGTATCAATTGTTTCTCTACCGCCAAAGGCGTAGTTGCGTTATTAGTTAAACCTATTCGGTTGGCCACTCTAAATACGTGCGTATCAACAGCCATTGCCGGCTCTTCAAATACAACCGAAGCTATAACGTTAGCAGTTTTACGGCCAACACCCGGCATTTTTTGCAGGTTGTCAATCCCTGAGGGCACCTCGCTGTGAAATACATCAACCAGCATTTTGCCCATGCCCACTAAATGCTTCGCCTTGTTGTTAGGATAACTTACACTGCGGATATAGTTAAAAACCTCCTCGGGGGTAGATGACGCCAAATCTTCGGGTGTAGGGAAACGCTCAAACAGCGCTGGCGTTACCTGGTTAATCCGCTTATCGGTACACTGCGCCGATAGAATAACGGCTACCAGTAACTGGAATGGGTTATTATAGCGCAGCTCGGTAACCGGGTTAGGCTGCTGCTCAGAAAAATATTCAACAAAATGGCGATAACGTTCGGCTTTCAGCATGTTAGTTCATTGGTTCAATAGTTCATTAGTTCATTGGTAGCTGCATAGTTCGTTAACCCGGTTGTTTATTAGTTTTGCGGCATATCCAATACATTGCAATTATGCTCAATAAATCGCAATTGGCAAAACCGTTAAAATATCAGCTATAAAATTTATCGAACCATTCACCAATGAACCACTGAACTAATGAACAAGCGCAGCGACAATGAACTAATAAAATAGAAAGGTTCATAAATCACTTATTGGCTTTTGGTTATTTCGATTCGCATCGGGTAACCTTAATCAACATTTGTGATTTATGAACCAGTGAGGTTGGCAATACTTAACGTAAGCTCTTGGAGTAATCCAGAATCTGGTGTATGGTTTGCAGTTTGGGCTTCTTTGTTAAAAGGTCCAAATCAGCACGAATAGAATTATAAAAAATCATATCGTCTGCATCCAGATATTCTTGTGCATTCTCGTTCATCTGTGCTTGGTTAGCAGTTGCATTTAATGTTCTTGTAAAGGTTTCATCCATAAGCTTTTTTTACTATAAATTTTATACGATTTATAACGATGCCATAAAGATAATATTTTGTTAAATGAAAATTAAATGAAATTTTTTTATTTTGGCTTTTGGGATTTATTTATTAACTATTTGATTTTCAGTACAATAAAGCCATTTATACAGAAAATCCGGTTAACTGATAATTAATCAATAACCGGATTTCAGATAAAAAATTTAATCCTGTAACTTAATAGTTAATTTTTGAGGCTCATTTCCTTACCCTGCATCATCTTCCGCAGGTTATTAAGCGCATAACGCATACGGCCGAGAGCGGTGTTTATGCTAACATCGGTTATATCGGCTATTTCCTTAAAACTCATATCACCAAAGTGGCGCATAATCAATACCTCTTTTTGCTCGGAAGGTAAAAGTTGTATCAGCGATTTAAGGTCTTTATAGGTTTGTGCCCGCACCATCTTATCCTCGGTGCTTTCATCGTAATTACCCAACACCTCAAAAATATCAAAGTCGTCGCCGTTGCTTACCATTGGGGCACGTTTTTCGCGGCGAAAATGGTCAATAACCAAATTATGCGCAATACGCGTTACCCAGGGTAAAAACTTACCTTCTTCGTTATACTTTCCGGCTTTAAGGGTATTAATTACTTTTATAAATGCATCCTGAAAAATATCTTCGGCAAGGTATTCGTCTTTTACCAACAGATAAATAGAGGTGTATATTTTTGATTGATATCGCCTTATCAATTCTACCAGTCCTGCCTCGTCGCCGGCAATGTATTGATGGATTAGATCCTGATCACTCTTCAATTGAAAATCCATAGAACGTACTACTTAAACTTAATTTTAGTTAAAAATCTTTTAAAAGTAAAGTATCTTCTATAGTCTGCTCTTTAGGGGTTAAGAAATTGTTACCTCAAATAAAACAATTTCTATCTTAAAAAACAAATTATATTTTTTTATTTACTTCTGTCTATCAGGTTGATTGGGGTAATTAAGCCCCTTTCTATTGAAAATTTTAGGCTTTAGCATTAGACAGGGTTTAGTTAAAAAGGTTTAATCTAAAACAAGATATTTCTTACAACTTCTGCATTTAATTGCCTGGAAACAGGGTTTGATGGTGCTTTTATAAAGGGGAGTCATCTTTTTTAATTGACCAGGCGGACATTATATTAAACCCTGATCTTTTAAACGCTGTATAAGCGCATCAACATCTGCGGTATCATATTCACTTTTAAGGTAAATCTCTGTTAAAAGAACTGTTTCATCATCTAATATCACGTAAGTAATCACTCGTACTCCTCCGGATTTTCCTTTCCCGGTTCCGGTAATTGATATACGGATCTTATAAAAATTCCCACCCAGGCTGATACCAATAATAGGATCTGTTTCTAAATCACCTATTAACCTGTCAATATCTGATTTTATGCCGGGATGTTTTTTAGCAATTCGTTTAGCTTCTTTGGCAAATTCTGAAGCTATGATAACTTTATAACTCATTTAGAAATTCTCTTGCATCCTGAAACTTGATCTTTCCTTCTTTATAAAGTTTGATATCTTTTGCCGTTTTTTTTAAACGATTATACATTACCTGTTCCGATTTAGTTAGCGGACGGGTAGCGGGGTTTGTATCCTGTTTTATATTGTAATCCAAGCCAAAAGCATCCAAAACGGCCTTAATAGCCTTCTCGGTTTTTTTGTCGTCAATATTTACAGTCAGCGTAGTCATAATATGCGTTTGTATGGTAAAATTACAAAATGATATCAAATATTAAAAGCGTTATTATTCGTTGTAACCCAAGGCAATAAGTTTTTCCACTCAAAGACGCGAAGTAAAAAATCAAAATCCTCAGCACCTTTGAGCAAAATTAAATTTTATGCATTTTCCCTTTAAAGTCTTTTCTAAATTATCAGCATAAATAATTAAAAGTCAGCAAACTGTAAACTCGATAATTAATTGAATATAAACAACCAAACAAAGTAAAACCGATTTGGATATTGCTAAATATTTTAGGATTTTTGCACTTTGGAAAAAAGACCACGGTCAATAGTCCATAGACCATGTTAATTTCATGACTGCTATGGACCATGGGCTATTAACTATTATGAGTAAAGAAGCAGAAAAAGATCCGTCGAAACATATCATCATAAAGGGGGCACGTGTTCATAACCTTAAAAATATGGATGTGGCTATTCCCAAAAACAAGTTGGTTGTAGTTACGGGCATGTCGGGTTCGGGCAAATCATCACTTGCTTTTGATACGCTTTATGCCGAAGGCCAGCGCCGTTATGTAGAGAGCCTTTCCTCGTACGCGCGCCAGTTTCTAGGTCGCATGAACAAGCCCGATGTGGATTACATTAAAGGCATTGCCCCTGCTATCGCTATTGAGCAAAAGGTGATCACTTCAAACCCACGCTCAACTGTAGGTACCTCAACCGAGATCTATGACTACCTCAAACTGCTTTTCTCGCGTATAGGCAAAACCCTTTCGCCGATTTCGGGCCTGCCTGTAAAAAAAGATTCGGTGACCGATGTAGTTAATTTTATATTATCGCTGCCCAATGAAACCCAGGTAACTTTATTAGCACCATTATACCCGCACAATAACCGCAGCTTAAAAGAAGAGCTTGCGGTATTAATGCAAAAAGGTTTTGTAAGGGTTGAATACCGGGGCAAACTGTCAAAAATTGAAGCCTTATTAGAAGATACCAGCATAGTTGATGATGGCTCATGGCTTATTGAGGAGGCGAAAGGCGAAAGCCTGAAGGTGAAAGGAAGCTTAAAGGCGAAAGGCGAAAAGCAAAGTGAAACCGAACAGCTCACCACTCACCAGTCGTCACTCGCCACTTATAACGCGGTACGTATTGTTGTTGATCGGATCAGCAAAAACGAAGAAGATGAAACCGTAAGCCGTTTAGGTGATTCTATACAAACAGCTTTTTTTGAAGGCAAAGGTGACTGCTATGTGCGTTACCAGGAACCGGAGGCTGATACAGAGCAAGAACGCTTCTTTTGTGATCGTTTTGAACTGGACGGGATTAAGTTTGAAGAACCCAGTCCAAATTTTTTCAGCTTTAATAACCCTTACGGCGCCTGCAAAAAATGTGAAGGCTATGGCAAGGTTATTGGCATTGATGAGGACCTGGTGATCCCCGATAAAAGCAAATCGATATATGAAGGCGCCATTGCATCATGGCGTGGTGAAAAAATGCGCGAGTGGAACGATAATTTAGTAAGGCATGCCCTGAAATTCGATTTCCCTATACATCGCCAGTATAACCAGCTTACCCCCAAAGAGCAAAAGCTTTTGTGGACAGGCAATAAATTCTTCCGCGGCCTTAATGAATTTTTTAAGGAGATGGAGGAGCAAACCTATAAAATTCAGTACCGTGTTTTGCTGTCGCGATACCGGGGTAAAACCACTTGCCCCGAGTGTATGGGCAGTCGTTTGCGCCAGGATGCCTCATACGTAAAGATCAACGAACGCTCAATAACAGATGTGGTATTAATGCCCCTGGATAAAGCACTATTATTTTTCGAGGGTTTACAATTAAACGAAACTGATGTAAAAATTGGCAAGCGTTTATTAATGGAGATCACCAACCGCCTGGTGTTCCTGAATGATGTGGGCTTAAGCTATTTAACACTTAACCGTTTATCAAACACACTATCGGGCGGCGAATCGCAACGGATTAACCTGGCCACCTCTTTAGGCAGTAGCCTGGTGGGCTCGGTATATGTATTGGATGAACCAAGCATCGGCTTACACCCGCGCGATACCCAGCGATTAATAGGTGTGCTTAAATCCCTTCGGGATGTAGGCAATACGGTGTTGGTGGTTGAACACGAAGAAGAGATCATGAAAGCCGCCGACCATATCATTGATATTGGTCCCGAAGCAGGTACCCATGGCGGCGAACTGATATTTACCGGCACTTATGATGAGATTATAAAAGACGACAACAGCCTGACCGGCAGATACCTGAGCGGGAAGGAAGAAATTGCCATACCTGCCACGCGCCGCAAATGGAATGATTTTATTGAGATAAAAGGCGGGCGCGAAAACAACCTGCAACAGGTCAACGCTAAATTCCCGTTGGGCATACTTACCGTGGTTACAGGTGTATCCGGCTCGGGCAAAACAAGTTTGGTTAAACGCATCCTGGCGCCTGCGCTTCAAAAAACGCTGGGCAATTACTCTGGCGAACAAACCGGATCATATGATAGTATTGACGGCGATTACGCAAAAATTGAACAGGTAGAGCTGGTTGACCAAAATCCTATCGGCCGTTCGTCGCGTTCAAACCCGGTTACCTATGTAAAAGCCTGGGACGAGATCCGTAACCTGTATGCTGCACAACCGGCAGCCAAGGCCGCTGGGTTAAAGCCATCTGCATTCTCATTTAACGTAGAGGGCGGCCGTTGTGATGTTTGCCAGGGCGAGGGTGAGGTGAAGATAGAGATGCAGTTTATGGCCGACATATTTTTAACCTGCGAAACCTGTGGCGGCAACCGCTTTAAACAGCATATACTTGATATTACCTACAACGAAAAGAACGTAGCCGAAGTGCTGCATATGACCATTGATGAGGCTCTGCAGTTCTTTGCCAAAGAGCCTAAAATTATCTCCAAAATAAAACCTTTGGTTGATGTTGGTTTGGGATATGTGCAATTGGGCCAGTCGTCTAACACACTTTCGGGCGGCGAGGCGCAGCGTATTAAGCTGGCATCGTTCCTGGTAAAGGGTAACAATACGCATAAAACGCTTTTCATTTTTGATGAGCCTACAACCGGGCTGCATTTTGCCGACATTAAAAAACTGCTTAAATCGTTTGATGCACTGTTGGAACATGGTAACACCATTATTGTAATTGAGCATAATATGGATGTTATAAAATGTGCCGACTGGGTTATCGACATCGGTCCCGAAGGCGGCGATCGTGGCGGTAAAGTTGTATTTGAAGGCGTACCCGAGGCACTTATCAAAGAGAAAAAATCACATACCGGGCATTATTTAAAGGAGCGGTTTGGGAAGTAAGGTCATCGATTTATATCAGAACCGGGATTAAACAGATTTTTCGGATTATGGGATTTTCTTTATAGAGGCGCATACTTGCGTCTCTAACTATATCCAGGGACCATTTCCAGGTTGGATATACATGCGGCAGACGGAATTATATGCATTGTCTCCCTTCACTCATTTCAGCTTAAATTTTATTTTGATATTCCGATCAGGAATATTTACATTTACTCTACAAAGCCTAAACACTCTATATCTTCCTTTTAAACAAGCGCTTAGCTTGCATATTTTTCTTTTTTTGTTAACCAATAACCTTTAAGATCATGCCAGGTACAAAAGAATTTTATGACGATGTCCGCCCGATGTTTGGCGGTCATATGGCCCAAAGCCAGATTGATGGTATCGAAACCATATTAAAAGCTACTACAGATGCCGGTATTACTGATGAACGCAAAGTGGCCTACATGCTGGCTACCGTTTTTCATGAATGCGCCAAAAAAATGCAGCCCATAAACGAATTTGGCAAAGGCGCCGGGCACCCTTATGGCGAAAAGTTTAAAATGGGTGGCGGCCCCGGCCATCGCATCCCTTACAGCACACCCGATAAATTATACTATGGCCGGGGCTATGTACAGTTAACCTGGTATGAAAACTATGAAAACATGGGCCGGCTGCTACACATCGATTTACTTAATAACCCCGAAATGGCTTTAGAGCCCTCGATAGCCGCGGCCATCCTGGTAAAAGGAATGACCGGTGGTTTATTCACCGGTGTTGGTTTGGGTAAATATTTTAATGATGAGGTTACCGACTGGGTAAACGCCCGCAAAATAATCAATGGCCTCGATGCCGCCCAAACTATAGCCGGCTACGCGCAGGTATTTTACAAAGGTTTAACCGAAGAGGTTGCTATGGCTTAAATCTGAAAGAGCGAATGACAAACCCGCGAAAGACTTATGAAGTTTTAAAAACTTCGTAAGTCTGGGGTTCTACAACTTGTCATATATTGGTACGAAGCAATGACGGTCTATTTATTTTAAACCGACTTTCGTAAAAAACAATCGATACGTCGGCGTTATCAACCAATAACCAACTATTTACCACCCGTTTTAACATACATGTAAATAATACCGCCAATAACGGTAATGGCCAGTACAATAAGCCCGGTAACGCCCTTTTTTTTATCCTGGCGCATAAGCCAAACTAAAAATGCAACCAGCGGCAGTACAAATACCGCCCAGAATATTAATGATGGAATGTTCATATAGCCCCTTAACCTCCGCCAACCGGCGGAGAATGTTTAATTAGTTACAAAGTTAATGATTTCTCTTCGACCGCTCTCCTTTTAGAACAACTGTGTACACACAAATTTTAGAAAAAACCCCAGAGGGGTTAAATGTCGGTAGAAAAAGAGAAAAAATTGCTCTACGTGCCGTAGGTACGTCACTATTGAACTTTTCAGGTCAAATGAACATTGATAAATAGCCAAACTTGGTGGTTAGTTTCGTACCTACGGCACGAAAGGGAGGGGTATTTAACTATTCTACCGACATTTCACTCCTAACGGAGTGCCTTTTCAAAATCTTGTTTAAACATGTGCACACACGGTAGCCTTTAGGGGGCCTGGGGGCTAAAATATCATCCTCGCCATAGGTGCAACTTCCTGCCCTACAAAGTCTCCATTTAAATATTTATAGTAACCGGCAATAGCAATCATGGCGGCATTGTCTGTACAGTATTCCATTTTAGGAATAAAGCTTTCCCAGCCATTCTTTTCGCAAAGCGATTGCAGGCCTTGTCTTAAACCTGTATTGGCCGATACTCCACCCGCCAAAGCCAGCTGCTTTATGCCATGCTCCTTTGCAGCTTTTTGAAGTTTGTTTAGTAATATGGTAACAATCCGCATCTCAACAGAGGCGCAGATATCCGGCAGGTTCTGGCCGATAAAATCAGGATTTTTAGCAACATTATCCCTTATAAAATAAAGTATAGCTGTTTTTAAGCCGCTAAAACTAAAATTAAAGCCAGGGATCTGCGGCTCGGGGAACTTATAGGCATCCGGGTTACCTTGGCGTGCGTATTTATCAATCAGCGGTCCGCCGGGATACGGCAAGCCTAAAATTTTGCTGGTTTTATCCATGGCTTCGCCGGCCGCGTCATCTAAAGTTTGGCCGATGATCTCCATATCAAAATAATCCTTCACCAGTACTATTTGCGTATGCCCGCCAGATACGGTGAGGCATAAAAACGGAAACGCTGGTTTATGATCGCCAATAAAATGCGCCAGTATATGGGCCTGCATATGGTTTATTTCAATCAGCGGAGCTTTTTGAGCCAGCGCAAATCCCTTGGCAAAGGATACCCCGACTAATAGCGAACCTAAAAGTCCCGGACCTCGTGTAAAAGCTACCGCATCAATATCATTTTTGTTTACTTTTGCGTTCAATAACGCTTGTTGAACAGCCGGAACAATATTTTGCTGATGAACCCTTGAGGCAAGCTCAGGGACCACACCTCCGTATGCTTCGTGAATGCTTTGATTGGCAATAACATTGCTCAATATTGCACCATCAACGCAAACAGAAGCCGAGGTATCATCACATGAAGATTCAATTCCTAATATTACAGGCACTTTTTTTAAGTCAAAAGTCAAAAGGTAAAAGTCAAAAGACCTTTATTATTGACAGATTATAAATTAAATTCAGAAAGTAAAACTTTTCGGGCGTTTTTGAATTTTTACTTTTGAATTTTTAATTAAACACAAAKTTATTAAAAAAGCACTCAAAATAGTATTCGGGCTGGTGTTGTTGATATTATTGACACTAAGCATACTTTTATTGGCTTTTCAATATAAACCCGTGCAAACATGGGCCGCAAAAAAAGCGACCAAATATTTGTCGGATGAGTTGCAAACCACAGTTGATATAAAAAGCCTGTATTTAAGGCCTTTTTCATCGGTTGTGCTTGAGGGGCTTTATATATTGGATAAAAAGAAAGACACCCTTTTAAGTACGCCAAAATTGGTTGTTGATATTAATGGCTTCTCGCTGTTTAACAGCTTAAAAACACGTGTCATCAATTTTGAATCGATAGCGCTTGATAACGGCTCCTTCTACCTCAAAAAACAAAAAGACAGCACCACCAACCTTAAATTCATTATTGATTACTTTAGCTCAGCTGCTACCCCCAAAACAAAAAGCAAACCCTGGACGCTTAATTTTGACAAGATCACTATCAATAATTTTCATTTCAGGTACAAAAACCAGCTGGTTGATACGGTAACCCCCCAGGTTAACTTTGAAGATATTGATGTTAAGCATTTCAGTACAGTAGTGCTGGGGATGGACCTTAAAAACCACTTATTTAAGGCCAATGTACAAAAACTAACCCTACAGGAAAAAAGCGGTTTCTACGTTAAAAACTTACGCTCCAACATCACTATTGATACCAACCAGATACTGGCGCAAAATCTTCATATAAAAACAGGTCACTCCGATTTGAAGGATTATTTCAGAATGCGGTTTAAATCATTTAATGATTTTGCAAGGTTTACAAGCAAGGTTTATATGGATGCCGATTTTAAATCATCACGTATATCATCGGCAGATATAGCGTACTTCACCAGCGGACTTGAAAAGGTAAGCTTTGACCTTGGCTTAGAAGGGCGGGCCAGGGGACCTGTAAGTAACTTAAAATCGAAAGGGGTTACCATTACCGGCGGGCAGGCTACTTTTATAAAGGGCGATTTTAATTTAAGGGGATTGCCCGATTGGGATAATACCTTCCTTGAACTGAAGTTTGAGCAGATAGCCTCTAATAAAAAAGATATTGATTACCTCATCAGCCATTTTTCGGGTCAGCCCAACCTTAAGGCTCCTGATATTATAAACAAATTTGCCAATATCAACTTTACCGGCAGGTTCACAGGTTTACAAAATGACTTTGTAGCTTATGGTATTTTTAAAACCAAACTTGGCCGGTTCGATTCGGACATTAATCTTAAGATAGATAAAAAAGGCAAACCCAGCTACAGCGGCAAACTGAACGCCTTCAACTTCGATCTTGGTACGTTGCTTGACGAAAGCACTGTTGGTCGCACTACTTTTACATCAAACATACAAGGTAGCGGCGATGAACTTAAAACCCTGAGCGAACAAGGTGATGCCCGGATTAAATACATCGATTTTAATAACTACACTTATAGTAACCTTAACATTAAGGGCTCTTTTATTAAAAAACTGGCAGACGGGCACATCACCATCAACGATAAAAATGTAAAACTCGACCTTAAAGGCAAGGTTAATTTAAACCCCGAGCTACCATCATATGATCTTACGGCTACCATTAAGGATGCCAAATTAAATGCTTTAAAACTCATAAAGGATACCATTACCTTAAGCACCCAGTTAAAAACCAAATTTTCTGGTAATGACCTTAAGAATTTGCAGGGAAGTATTTTATTATCCCCTATCAGAATTATTGACCCCAGAAATAATTACCTGGCGGATTCATTGTACCTATCGGCCAACGGCCAGGGCAATGCAAGAGAAATAGCCCTGAAATCCGACTTTGCCGATGCCAATATCAAAGGCAGCTTTGACCTTGCCACCTTGCCATCGTATTTTAAAACCATTGTTAAAAAATATATCCCCTCTATAAAAACCACTATTGTACCACCAAAGCCCGAGCAATTTGATTTTAATCTGTCAATTAAAAAGCTCGATCCTCTTATGGCAATATTTTTACCAAAACTAACAATCCCTGATCAGGGTACTTTTACCGGGCAATTTGATTCAAGAAATAAAACGGCAACCCTATCGGGCTACATCAAAACCATAAAATATGGTAAAACCGTTTTTCATGATTTTATTATTGATGAGAGTACTGCCGACAGCCTGCTGGGCATCAATGTTTCATTAAAAAGGGTTGATCTTACAGACAGCCTGTTTATAAAAGACATCAACATTACCAACTTCCTCAAAAACGATAGCCTGAACTTTAACATTAAGCTATCGGATAAAAACGCGGTAAATCAGCTGGATCTTTACGGCCTTGTTGAATTTGGCCGCGATACTACAGCCAAACTAAAATTGCTGCCATCAGATATTATCCTGGAGAAAGAAAAATGGAAGATACAGGAACAGGTGCGCATCCGCCTGCTTGATGGTAAAACCCAGGTATCGGGTTTCGAGCTGTCAAACGGGAAACAAAAGGTGCGCATAAACGGATTTATATCTGATAATCCTGCTGATGAGCTTAAACTTTCGTTCGAAAAGTTTAACATGCAAACGCTTAACCAGCTTACCAAAACATCGGGTATATTTTTAAAAGGGGCACTTAATGGCGACGTTAAAATGACGGGCATCACCAAATCGCCGGGCGTCGACGCGCATTTATCCATCGATTCGCTTACCATGAACAAAACCCTTATTGGTGATGTAAAACTGGTATCAACCCTTGGCAACGACCGCAAACAGGCAGATATGAAACTTAATATCGTAAATCGCGGACTTGAAACCATGAATCTTTCGGGGATTTACGCCTTTGGAAAGGATACCGAAGATAACCTGGATTTTGATGTGAAAATGAACCAGACAGAAGCTATCATTTTTGAACCTTTTATAAAAGATCTTGTATCTGATGTAAAGGGAAACATATCTACCAACTTAAAACTCACGGGCAGCCCCTCAAAACCCAAACTTAATGGCGATGTTACCCTGGTAAATACGGGTGTTACAGTTAATTATTTAAAAACGGCCTACACTGTAAACACCAGGGTAAATGTGGAAAATAGTGTTGTTAAAATCAACGACATGGTGCTAAAGGATAAACGCGGCGGCACCGGCACCGCTAATGGAACCGTTGATTTAAATAATCCATCAAACCCGGATATTGAGGTTGATTTAAAAGCGACTAACCTATTGGCACTTAATACAACCTTTAAGGATAACCATATTTACTATGGTACTGCTTACGGTACGGGCAACTTTAGCTTTAAAGGCCCGGTTGATAACATGAAAATTGATATTACCGCCCGCACACAGGCCGGTACTATTTTTAACATACCGCTCAATACATCGTCAACCGCAAGCGAATATGATTTTATAAAATTTGTGAGCCATAGCGATACCGCAAAGGTTGTTGCTAAAGAACGCGCCTTTAATGGTGTTACCCTTAATTTTGACCTAAGCGCCGATGAGAAAACCGTTGTTAGGATAACTACCGATTATGGTCAGCTGGAAGGAAGCGGCGTGGCCAATAACCTTAAGCTAAACATTAATAGCCTGGGCGATTTTGAAATGTATGGCGACTTTTTGATAACCACCGGTAAATTTGAGTTTACGGCCAAAAACTTTATCAGTAAAAACTTTACGGTAAGCCAGGGTGGTACCATCAGGTGGACAGGGAACCCCGCAAATGCCGAGATAAATCTGAAGGCCTTATATGAAGTACGTACAAACCGGGCGCCGCTTTATACAGCCGCGGGCCTGCAATCGGCAAATACCAACCAGGTACTGGTGCAGGCAGAATTGATCCTGACCAAATCATTATTACAACCAACTATTGATTTCGACTTTAACTTCCCTACAGATCCATCTGTTAAGGACGATTTGGCAACCTATCTTTCAGATGCCAATAACCGCAGTCAACAGGCAATCAGTATCATTGTACGCCGCAGCTTTAACTCGGGTAATAACGGCAGCTTAACCAACCAGGTTATAAGCACAGCAGGCGAGGCTGTAAGTGAGTTTGCATTCAATAAGCTGAATAGCCTGATAGCTCAATCGAACGTTAAAAATTTCGATTTAAATATCCGCTCGTTCAACGAAGCCAGCGCATCAGTGAGATTTTTTAACAGCAGGCTATCTTTTAACGGAAGTTTGTTTACCAATACAGGCTCCAATGATCTTTTTAATAATAACACCAGCCTTTTCAATCAAAAATTTGATGTAATTACAAAAGATTTTGAGGCATTATACCAGATAAGGAAAGATGGCAACCTTACTGCAAGGTATTCTTACAGAGTATTGAACAGCACCACGCTAAACAGCCTTACTACTACCTTGCAGCCCCAGTATGTTAACGGAATAGGCTTGGTGTATCAAAGAGATTTTGATACGTTTAAAGAGTTTATCCGTAATCTTTTCCACAGTGGCAGGCGTCGCCAGGCGCCGCCCCCCCCTTTACCGGTAACTAATCCAAACCCGATAGTTACAAAACCCGATGATGAGGATTGATTGAGGGAAGATGTGCAAATGTGCAGATTCCAGATGTGCAGATTGGGGGAAGATGTGCAAATATGCAGATTTCAGATGTGCAGATTGTGGGAAGATATGCAAATATACAGATTCCAGATGTGCAGATAATGATGATTAATCATCAGCCCCATTTTTCATTCATCTGAAATCTGCACATCTGGAATCTGCACATCTATTAATTAGTGATCGCGCATAATAGCGTGATCCATTTTATCGCGTTTGGTGCGCAGGTATAATTCGTTATGCGGGTTCGACGCAATCTCGATAGGTACATTTTCAACCACTTCTAATCCGTAGCCAATTAAACCAGCACGTTTTTTGGGGTTGTTGCTCATCAGCCGCATTTTTGAGATACCCAGGCTCCGCAATATCTGTGCGCCAATACCATAATCACGCTGATCCATTTTAAAGCCAAGCTTAACATTGGCTTCAACGGTATCATAACCATTTTCCTGCAGGTGATAGGCTTTTAATTTGTTGATTAAACCAATACCACGCCCTTCCTGGTTCATATAAATAACCACGCCCTTGCCTTCTTTACTTATCATCTCCATAGCTTTATGCAGCTGTGGACCGCAATCGCAACGGCACGAGCCAAAAATATCCCCGGTAACACATGAACTATGCACCCGGGTTAAAACAGGCTCACCGGGCTCCCACGTGCCTTTTACAAGGGCAAGATGATGCTCGCCGGTATCAACCTGTGTGTAGGCTATCATTTCAAAATCACCCCACTCAGTTGGCATTTGTACCGATACTTCCTTTTTCACCATTGTTTCGGTGCTCAGACGGTAAGCAATAAGGTCTTTTATAGAAACAATTTTGAGGTTAAACTCTTTTGCCATCACCAGCAGATCAGGCAAACGGGCCATATCACCATCCTCCTTCATAATTTCACATATTACACCTGCGGGTTCAAACCCTGCCAAAACAGCCAGGTCAATAGCAGCTTCGGTATGGCCGGTCCTGCGCAAAACGCCGCCATCCTGGGCAATCAGCGGGAAAATATGCCCGGGCCTGCCCAAGTCTTCGGGTTTGGTTAAGGGGTCAATTAAAGCCAACGTGGTTTTTGAACGGTCGGTAGCCGAAATGCCTGTTGTACAGCCATGCCCCAGCAGATCAACAGAAACAGTGAAGTTAGTTTCGTGCGAGGTGGTATTATGGCTCACCATGGGTTCAAGATCAAGCTCACGGGCCCGGCCCCTGGTAATAGGCGCGCACACCAGGCCGCGGCCATAGCGTACCATAAAATTTATAGCTTCGGGCGTGGCATTACGTGCTGCAGTTAAAAAGTCACCTTCATTTTCGCGATCTTCATCATCAACTACAATGATCATTTTACCTGCCTGTATATCTTCGATAGCTTCTTGTATTGTATTTAACATTGTATGTACATTACGTATGGCAAGCTAAAAAGGCTGCCACGGTATATTAAAGTTTAAACAAATTTAAAGTATATTAAAATGATTCTGGTCGGTGGTATGTAAAATCATCTCCTTTAACTTTTTATGAGAAGAAGAACGAAAAGATAAAAGATAAAGGAAGAAAAAAACAGAAGCAGGTCAACTCATCTTTTTCTTTTAGCCTTCCATCCCTTATTTCAAATACTTTTAAGCCGTTTTACGTTTAAACATCTTGTTAAAAAACCGCTTGTAAGCTTCCATATCAAATAAAGCAGAATCGGTGGCCGCCTTGTATGACAGGAACAGCCCTATTGGCGTTAACACGATGATGGCAATCCACATCCCAAAAAAGGTAGAAACATTCCCTGCTTTTACAGATTTTTCGCCAATGGTTGATATGATATAATAAATCAGGAAAAACACCACCGAAATTACAACCGGCAAACCCAAACCACCTTTCCGGATTATAGCACCCAGCGGCGCGCCTATTAAAAACAAAGCAATACATGCTGCCGACAGTGTGAATTTTTTTTGTACCTCAGACGCATATCTGCGGATGGTCATGGCATCGAAATTATATTTCTCGGTACGGTTTTTTAGCACATCCTTTATTGAACGCACCTCGGATGCGGCGCTTGACAGGGTCATTACCTGGTCGCTAATTGTCATGCCTTTTAGCAGATCCTTATCGGCAGGTATATATTTTATTTTTTTATCCGGCCTGGCAGGCATGTTGAAATACTTGATATAAGGGGTAACAAGCTTATAATTCATAACAACAGCAGCATCAACCGCGCGTTGGCTCGAGTCGATAAACTTTCTCAACTGCTTTAAATTCATCATTTGTGATGCTTGCTTAAACTCGTTTTCATCGGTACGGGTAAGTTTAAAGCTCGATAGATCAAATTTTTGCTCACTCTCTTTAAACCGGAAACGGGTTAAGCGCTGGCGCATATTATAATTGGCCCCATCGCTTCTTGACTCCACATAATTTACCCCATCTTTTAGCTTTAAAACAAGGTATTTATCGCCCATGGTACGAAACATGGTACCCTCGCGGGCCAGGGTAACTTCTGTATTGTTTTCCTCGTCGTTTTTTTTGTATATCATGATGTCATACAAGCGCTGCCCATCGGGATCTTTCCTTTTTACCCTGATGGTATAGCCCGGAAAACTTGCACTAAAAACCCCCTCGGGCAACAAATCGGCCGATTTTTGCTTACGGGCATCGTACAACAACGAAAAATATTTAAGATTTGCTACCGGCAGCATATAATCAGAAAAAAAGAACGCGGCAGTACTTAATATGGATATAATAACAATCATGGGGTACATTGCCCTGCGTAATGAAATGCCTGCAGCTTTAATGGCTACCAGTTCATAATTTTCGCCAAGCGCACCATAGGTCATGATGGTTGAAAGCAGTACAGATAGCGGAAGAGCCATAGCCACATTGGTAGCCGAGTTATACATCATCAGCTCAAGAATGGTGTACCAGGCAAAGCCTTTGCCTATCAAATCGTCAATGTATTTAAACAAAAACAGCATCAGCAATACAAACATTACAATGAAAAGCGTAACTGCAAAAGGCCGTATAAATGATTTAAGCAGTAAAAGATGGATCTTTTTCATCGGGGCAATTTGTATTTAACAGGATTTAAAACCGCATACTAATGCAGGTTAATTTTCATTAACGCAAAATTAGCGTTTCGCAATACAAAATTAGCTAAAATTATATGGCCTTAAGCGCCCAATACACTTATGAGGTAATCGATCTGGTTATCCCAAATAAGTTTACGTTCGGAAATCAGGTCTTCGGTAGCAAAATCGGTAATAGCCAGCGCAACATCATTGGTAAGCTCATCCTGCAAAATTTCCATCTCAAAATAGCATTGCGGTTCGTCATCCACCCACTTAAATCTTACCAGCTTGTTTTCTTTTACAGTAATAAGTTTTGCTTTTTGAGGTTCACCGTCCCAGGTAAAAGTATAAACCTGGTCGCGTATATTTACATCATCGGCAAACCATTGTGCTAACCCGTTAGGTTCATTTAAAAAAGTGAACAGTATTCTTGGAGATGATTTTATCTCATATTCTATAGTAAATTTCTTTTTTTCGGACATCGAGGTTTATACTTGAAAACGGGTTAAGCCGTAAATGTTAACATTTTTTCTAAAGAAAACGAATTTCTGCTATATTTGCAAACCTTTTTAAGGATGGCGATTGTTTTATAAACATAGCCGCTCTTTTTAATAACCATTAAAAGAGAGTATTAATTAAAAACGGCGGGGTAGCTCAGATGGTTAGAGCGTAGGATTCATATCCGTTAATTAACGGACGGCAGTCCTTGATAAGTAAATAACAGTCAACTTTGGCGATCAAAGTTCAAAATAAACGGCGGGGTAGCTCAGATGGTTAGAGCGTAGGATTCATAACCCTAAGGTCGGCAGTTCGATCCTGCTCCCCGCTACATTGGCAGAAGGCCCCTTGAAAAAAGGGGCTTTTCTTGTATATTGTCATTATGTTCACCGTATACGTTTTATACTCCCAAACTTTCRACCAGATTTATGTTGGTTATACTTCWAATCYGGAAAACCGGTTTCTTTCGMATAATAAATTGGCCACAAAGGGGCATACGATCAAATACCGYCCCTGGGTGATAGCATATACTGAAGACTTTCCAACAAAATCGAAAGCTACGACACGAGAAAAGCAACTCAAATCATCAAACGGAMGGCAGTTTATTCGGAATATTATTATCAAAAAATTTGATGACTCAGATGGTTAGAGCGTAGGATTTATATCCGTTAATTAACGGACGGCAGTTCGATCCTGCTCCCCGCTACATTGGCAGAARGCCCCTTGAAAAAGGGGCTTTTCTTGTATTTCACCCTCCTGTTTACTGCATACGTTTTATATTCACCTGCTTTTAACCAGATCTACATCGGCTATACCTCCGATATAGCTAACCGCTTGCTTTCCCATAACGAATTAGCCACGAAAGGGCATACCATAAAGTACCGTCCGTGGGTAATTGCATACACTGAGGTCTGTTCAACAAAAGCCGAGGCGATGAAAAGGGAAAAGCAATTAAAATCTGCAAATGGCAGAAAATTCATTTGGGATATTATCAAAACAAATTTTCTAGTTCAGATGATTAGGTACTTGCGTTTCCGGGAGAGGAGGTTTAGGCTACCACGCATAATGTCAAGATTTTATTTACAAAGTTTACATTTTTATTTACAATCCAAATTCGTTGCGCCGAAAAATAGCAAAGTAGATTCGCTGAATCAATGCTAATAGGATCAATTAATTTAAAATTATGAAATACATACACGTATATGCTTTGTTCTTAATGTTTGTTTTTCTCACTTCCTGTGGACAAAACCAAACAAACGTACCAAAGGATAATATCAAGTCCGAAATTAAAGACATAGGGCCTAACATAATGGTTCGTGTTATAAAAAAAGGCAGAAATGGCACCATTTTGATTGCTGGCCCGAACAACTCATCATTTGGTGATGTTTTTCGATACGATGGAAAATCTTTTACTAATCTCACAAGTAAAATAGGTTCGCACCGATTCTGGGATGTACTGGAAGATCGACGAGGAAATATTTGGTTCACTTCTACTGATTCAGGCGTTTATTATTACAACGGGAAATCCATTCAACATTTCACTACCACGGAGGGACTTGCCAATAATCGGGTTATGTCTGTTTATGAAGATAAAGCTGGCATTATTTGGTTCGGCACCGGAGGTGGAATAAGCCGTTACGATGGGAAATCTTTTCGAAATTTTAAAAATCCGAACCCCTCGCGTTTTTATAAAGGAGGAAATTGGAATAATGATATTACTACAATCATTGAAGATAAAACCGGGAAATTATGGGTTGGCACAAGGGGCGATGCCTTTGTTTATGACGGAAAAACATTTACCCCGTTAATCCATAAGGGCAAAACATTTACAAACGTTTGGAGTATAATCGAAGATAGAAAAGGCAATATTTGGCTTGGTGACGTGACCAATGGCCTTTGGCGCTATGACCCTTCGACTGAGCTCAGGGCAGGCACTGGTACCTTTACTAATGTATCGGAGAGGGGTGCTTATGCTATAATCGAAGATAAAAAAGGAAACATCTGGACTACTGGTCCAGTAAATTCTGCTCATGTGGCGGTCTGGGCACTTTCCCGTTATGATGCAAAGTCCTTGTATAGTAATAAGCCCACTGTAGCCGAAATTATGTCCGGAGATGCTTTTTTGGGGCTTTTGGAAGCTAACGATGGAAGTATTTGGTTTGGATCTGCGACCGGAGTTTATCGTTATGATGGAAAGACCATCACGGACTTTTATAGTAAAGAGGGTCAGAAAAAATACATCATAGATACGAAGCAAAGTGTTATAATATGGAAAGGTTCTATGCTACTTGGTACATGGGAAGGTTCTATGTTTCTTGGTGATGGTACAAGTACAGGGGACGTTGATATATTAAAAGGAGAATTGTTGATCGAAAACCGTCATCTGGTGGGCGGTGCAGTTGAAGTGGACATGAATACGATTGAACAAAAATTTGATGATCAGCGTCCACACAATAAATTACCTCCATTTTTTGATGTCAAAAAATTCCCTGTTTCTACATTCGCAATTACGAAGGTTGAAACAGTGAATGATGGAAAAGTTACAGGGAACGGGAACATGACCATTGAAGGTATCGCAAGTATAAAAGTTACAGGGAACCTGACCATTGAAGGGATCACAAAGGCAGTTACTTTTCCAGCCAGCATGCATTTTAAGGACGGAATGGACGGAACTGTCGTGGTGAATGGCGCGCTGATCGTTGATCGAACAGATTGGGGTATTGATTATAGATCAGAAAAGCACTTTGATTCAACTATTTCGGACGACGTTAAACTCCTTATGAAAATCGTAGCAAAAAAACATAGCAGATAATTTGAGATTCAGGTCTGTAATTAATTCTAAATCACTTAAAAAGTTCGACATATCGCCGGTTCCCGCTACTTGAAAGAAGGCCACTCGAAAGAGTGGCCTTTGTTATTTTAATGCATTTTTGGCTAACCCAGGTGCGGTGTTATTACCATAGCCTGGGGTAAAATTTACAAGGTATTAGGGGTAAACAGCTTCCATTGCCCCTCGGAGACGACTTCTACGGTATCGTCGATCACTTTAATGGCGGTCTGATCATCGATGGCATATGAGGGTACCGATATCGTAGCGGCCAACTTTTCCAGGTTGGCCAGGCAATTTTTCGGAAACCACTCATGATCCAAATGCGGATGCAGTGCAAAATCAAACAGCCCCAGCGATTTACCGCTTTCAGCTGGCAGCATATGGCCACTGTAGGTTGTTCCAAAGCGGGTCATCACCATACTCCCGGCGCTCAGGCCCACGTAGACCGTTTTGCGCAGCAACGACGGCAAGAGGTCTGCCAGTCCCGACTGCTGCATCCAGTAGCACAGATACTGGCAGTCGCCGCCACCAACCAGCAGGGCGTCAGTTTTCTGGAGCATGGGGACCCAAAGCTCTTGTTTGATGCTGGGTACTGCAGTGAGCTCCAGCACTCCCAACGACTTCCAACCCAATTCGCAGAAAGGGTCACCAAGTGATCCGCAAATCACCCTTCGCGCTATGCCGGCACCGCCGGCTATGGCGTATATCGCGGTGGGGACGAAAAGGGCGTTCGCCTCGGCAATCGGTTTGCCCAGGAGTTCAACCAGCGCGTTATGGATGCTCGTATTGCTGATGCCGGCGGAAGTGAGAAGAAGCTTCATAATTTCTTTCTTAGGTTATTGTTCGCCCTGCTTGATAGTCTATTTCAATAACAAATGTTAATTCAAAGGTTGAAATTAAATTATAGATCGCAAAAATATTTAAGACAATTCAAAGCCCTGTAAGCAGCAAAAGTACTGCAGCAAGCGGGGCGAATGTGTTTTGGTGATTGTAACTGAATTGATGGATTTTCGAAATCAGTCACAATTTGTCAATTCTGCTTAAAAGCTCCAAATCTTCCACAAATTGGTTCGAAAATCTTTTATCCTCGGCTGCACTTCAAGTCAAAAGCCTCAGGTCGAAAGATTTGAGTTTTTTTTATTCCTGGCAATTGTACATTAATGGTGCAGCGAAAATACCAACCATAAGCAGATAATACTGCTTAAAAGACCAATATGCTTATTGATTTATTTTTTTGATAAACTTTACATTTGTTACCGGTTTACATTTGCTTTTAAAGCGGGCACTGGTATTATCAAAGTGAAATATATCTTTGCATTGGGTTCAATTTAATAATCATTAAAATCAATGCACAAAAACCTGTTAGCATACATTAAACAATACGCTACGTTGCCACTTACAAGTGATGAAGAAGCGTTAATTGTAGCTGCTTTTAAACCCAAAAAGCTCAGGAAAAAGCAGTACTTTTTGGAAGAAGGCAATGTGTGTAAATACGTTGGTTTTATTGTAAAAGGTGCTATGCGACAATACAGTGTAGATGACAAAGGTGCGGAGCATATTGTACAATTATACATTGAAAATTATTGGGCAAGCGACCGTGAAAGTGCTGTCATGCTTACTCCATCAAGATATAATATTGATGCCTGGGAAGATACCGAACTACTCATTGCTACAGTAGCAGACATGCTGGATCTGATAGAAAAAGTACCTTCATTTGGGCAAATGACAAGATTAATGGACCAAAGAAGTTTCATTGCTTCTCAGCGAAGATTGAATTCTACGATTAGTAATACAGCAGAAAAACGCTATGAAGAATTTGCCGCTAACCACCCTCAATTTATTCAACGATTTCCCCAGCATCTCATTGCTTCTTTTTTGGGCATAACTAAAGAAACTTTAAGCAGAATTAGAAAACAAGCAAGTAAATAACTTCTATTTCAATTTTTGATTTTACAAAAGCGTTGATAAATATCAACGCTTTTTTTTATCATTTCTCATCGTTTCGGGGCGTGCTGTTGCTGCAATTTTACATCATAAAACAAACAGATGAAAAAGCAAACAATAGTAGTAATTGGAGCAACAGGTGCACAAGGTAAGGGCATTGTAAATGCACTTGCAAATGAAGGCTCTTTTAATGTGAAAGCAATAACCCGTAATCCAAAAGCATATACAGGCAAGGCAAATGAAGCAGTTTATGCAGATTTAAAAGATTTGCAATCTTTAAAAGATGCTTTTACAAATGCTTATGGTGTATTTGTGGTAACCAACTTTTGGGAAGGTGCCGACGAAATTACCCAGGGTAAAAATGCCATTGAAGCAGCAAAAGCAACGGGAGTGCAACATTTTATTTGGTCAACACTTCCGGATGTGGAGCTCATTAGTGAGGCAGGATTTGAAGTGCCTCATTTTAGTGGCAAAGCGAAGGTGGATGATCTGGTAAAAAGTGCAGGGTTCAAATATGCAACATTTGTTCAGCCACCGTTTTATTTTCAAAATCTTGTCGGAATGCTGGGCCCACAGCCAAAACAAGATGGAACAACCGGCTGGACACTACCGATTGACCCAACAAAAAAAGCCATTCACATGTCGGACATCAATGACCTGGGAAAAGTAGTCGCCGGCGCATTTTTGCAACCCGAAAAAGTTGGAAACGGAAATTACCTTGCCCTGGCAACCGGGTTGTACAGTTTTAATGATATTATAGAAGCCTATAAAGCCAATGGCAAAGAGTACAGCTTTTCACAAGTACCGGCTGAAATATTTTCAACTTTTTTTGAAGGGGCAAAGGAACTGGCAGAGATGTTTGGGTATTTTGAAAAACACACTTACATGGGGCCAGATTCAGCGTTACGGATTGAATTGGCAAAAGAAACTGCCACCCACAAATTTGTGCCGCTCCAGGAATGGCTGAGTAAAAACAATTAAGAAAATGAAACCATCATGAGCTACCACTCAAAAAACAAAATGAGTATAGCTCATGATAGCTTCATCTCCATTTAAAAACAAATTATATTCTGATGAAAAAGAAAACGAGTTTCTCAACAAAAGGTAATAGTGCCGCAGTAGGCCCGCTATCAATCCAACGAATGTTACCAAATCGGTACGCTAACAAAGTTGGTCCTTTTGTATTTCTCGATTATGTTCGCCCGGCCGTTAAAGAAACCATAACCAAAAATGGTATAGGAGCCCATCCACACCGGGGCATTGCAACGTTAACTTATATTCTTCAAGGCGAAGTAGAGCATTTTGACAGTGCGGGAAATGAGGCGATAATTCATTCAGGAGGCGCACAGTGGATGAAAGCCGGTAATGGAATAATCCACGATGAAAATTTAAATTACGACTCCCAAACAGACAGTAAATTTATCCAGGGTTTTCAATTTTGGATAAATTTACCTGCAAAAAATAAAGCCGAAAAGCCTGCTCATATCGCCATGCAAGCCAATGAAGTCCCTAAAAAAGTATTGCCAAATAACGATGGTTGGATAAAAGTAATTGTTGGCAACTATGAAGACCTGAGTTCGAAGATCCCAAATTATTCTAAGCAGTTTTTGTATCATATTCAATTAAAAGCGGGTACACAATTTTCAGTAGCAACGGAAAGTAAAACAGAAGTTGCGGCCTTTTTGCCCATACAAAATGTGATGCTAAACGACTCCGAGTTTGAAGCGGGTGAATTTATTGAATTTGACAAAGTGGCCGGAGAAATTGAAATAAAAAACACCTCTTTAACAACCATCGATGTCCTGTTATTTGGCGGTGAAGAATATACAGAACCTGTGGTAGCAGAAGGTCCGTTTGTAATGAATTCGCAAGCAGAAATAGCAACTGCCTACCGGGATTTTCACGCAGGGAAATATGGGGAAATAAAATTCACAGCACAAAAATAGATTAGTCAGGGATCAATATCATCATAAAGTATTAAATCAATCCTATTATGAATAATAACACGAACATCGTTAAGGGCTTTGCCACAAACACTATTTCCGTCAGGTCCTCTAAAAAATAGTTCGGGAAACGTCCAGTGAGGGCTACTGAAAGATGAGCCTGTTACATTTAATTGTGACAGGCTTTTTAATTTGAATACAACATACTGCAGGTTACTGTTATTTAACAGTTCGACTAATAATCCCTCTCCTTTTCATAGCGCTAACCTATCCGAAATAATTATTTATAAAAACACTTTGAAATACAAAGTGTTTTTATTTAACTTTGATTAGCAAAGTACTTTTACTAAAATAAAAAATATTAATATGAAAATTTCAAGAACAAAATTTGTTATTCTCTTCCTCGTTTTTGGGTTTGCCTTTCAATTTATCTCTAACTCACTTTTGGGACCGGATGTCCGACTCTTTCCTGCACATGGCGAGTCTTTTTTGGGAACGGGATCACCTATAGCCTGGAAGAGCATCGTATCCACAATTTTACTACCGATCAAAATTGTTTTGATAGGCCCCCTGTTGCCCTTTATTGCTTTTTTGAGACAAGAACCGGATACGCCACCCCCATTTTTTCTTATCGGGTTTGCTATCTACTGGACTATCCTTGCTTTAACTATTCATTATTTCCTTAGTAAAATAAAACGCTCATAGCTAACCCCTGGATTATTGTATATGCAGAAGAATTTGGGATAAAAATAGACGTCATCACAAGGGAGCGAGAACTAAAGTCAGCTCAGCCGAAAATTCATTTGGGAAATCATTGGACAAAATTTTGGCGGAAATATTTACATCGTAGTATCCATATCCGCCGATAGGCAGTCCGACCCTGCTCCCAGCACTTTCTGGTTTACATTGCCGTTGGGCGATAATTAATCCCAAATGCCGTTCTGCGCCGTAAATATCACCGGCTGACCGCCAGTTACCATAATGGTATGCTCGTGCTGCGCAACAAAACCACCTTTATTACCGCTTAGCGTCCAGCCATCGGCTTGTGTATCGGCAATTGTTGACCGTGTTGAAATGAATGTCTCTATCGCCACCACCGAATTCTTTTTGAAACGCGTAGTGTTATACCTGTCGCAGTAGTTAGCTATCTCGTGGGGTTCTTCGTGCAAGCTGCGACCAACACCATGGCCAGTCAGGTTTTTTATTACCGTGTAGCCGGCTTTTTTGGCTTCAGTCTCTATTAACCTGCCTATCTCCGATATTCTGACACCACCTTTAATATTGCTGATCGCCTTCCTCAATATCTCTTTTGATGTTTCTACCAGTCTGCCATGGCCGTGAATATCTTCGCCCAATACAAATGAGCCGCCATTGTCAGCCCAATAGCCATTTAATTCTGCAGATACATCAATATTTACCAGGTCACCTTCTTTCAGGATTTTATCTACAGATGGTATGCCGTGCGCAGCCTCCTCATTAATACTAATACATGTATACCCCGGGAAATCATAGGTTAACTTAGGCGCAGAACGTGCGCCCATCTGTGCCAGTAATTCGCCGCCATACTCGTCAAGTTCCTTCGTTGAAATGCCTGGTTTGGCAAACTCACGCATCTTTTTAAGAGTGATAGCAACAGCATCACTTGCCTGCTGTATTCCAATTCTTTCGTATTCGGTAGTTATAGACATTTTTAGATTTTTATCTGTGGCAAAATTAACAATTAATACATTTGACACCGTTTACCAACGTCAGTTTATGGAAACTACGGTTTCTTCTGGTGTGTAAGGTTTTCTTTGTTTTAACATAGCCTTAAATTTGAGTAATTAAATCCATACTTGTATCCAATATATCGCAAATATGCTATCTTTCAAAATGCAGCACCAGGAATTTGAGCCTCCCGAAGAGCTACGGGATATCATAAAGTGCTTTTGGTACAACAGAAGAGAATCTGGAGAACTACAATCGGATTTTGAGGTAGTACCCGATGGCTACGCAGAAATTATTTTTCATTTCGGAAGTGGCTGTAGTATTTCTTACAATGGAGGCTTGCAGCCATTGCCATCACCGTTTATGATGGGGCTGCTCAATCAGCCTGTTCTTTTTTACACAAAAAACCGTTTAGAGATCATTGGCATCAGGTGCTTTCCCTGGACCGTGTTCGATTTGCTCGGACTGCCGTCCGGTAAAGGCGGAGTGCGCATATTTGAGCATCCCATCGCCCGGCTTCAATCCACGTTGAATAAGTTGGTTCTTGCCGGCAGGATAGACGAAGCGCTGGCTCAGGTAAAACAGTATTTCCTGGATGCACGGTCGGGGATTGCTATTGACAGTATGCTATTCAAAGCGGGAGTTGCTATGAGGGAAGCAAATGGCACTATACCGGTAAGCCAGGTAGCGGCGGCGGCTCACGCCACGGTTCGTACACTGGAAAGAAACTTCAAGCAATCTTCTGGCTATACTGTTAAAGACGTGTCGGCTCTGATGCGCTTTGAGCAGGTACGAAACCGATTATGGCTTTATCCGGCTATTAACCTCGCCGGCTTAGCTCATGAGCTTGGCTATACCGATCAATCCCACCTAAGCAGGGAATTCAAGCGCTACAGCGGCACTACGCCAGCAGCCTTCGCGCGAAAAGCAAAGAAAGGAAAACAGGCTTTAAGCAGCGATTTTGTCGCGTTTATACAATCCTGACGCAGGAGCATTCCGGACATTTGTGTTTCAATCATTCTAATATGAAAGCAACACTTAAAAGCAATAAATCCGCACAAAATCATTCTATTCACGATGTGATCATTGCCGGCGCAGGGCCTGTTGGCCTATACCTCGCCTGTGAACTGGCACTGGCCAAATGTTCAGTCCTGATACTGGAAAAAGCGGAAAATCCACACTCGCCCTTAAAGCAACTTCCCTTCGGGATACGGGGACTTTCGGCGCCTACTATTGAAGCCTTTTACCGCCGCGGATTGCTAAACGAACTTGAGGTACATAAACGCATTAAAAGCCCCCACCAAAACGCCGTACAAGGGCCGCGCCGCCAGGCAGGACACTTCGCCGGCATTCCATTCCATGATGGCGATATCGATACCTCGCAGTGGAAGCATCACCTGCCGGGCTCCACCGAAACCAGTTTAATTTCTGAAATGGAGGAGCTCGAAACGGTGCTATCCCGCCGCGCAGAATCCCTGGGTGTAGTAATAAAGCGCGGCCTTGCCATTACAGGCTTTCATCAAACCGGGAACGGCGTAACTGTTCAATCTGGTGACCAATCTTTTAAAGGTAAATGGCTGGTGGGTTGCGATGGAAGCCGTAGTATTGTTCGCAAGGCAGGTGGTTTTGATTTCGCCGGTACGGAGCCAGAATTTACCGGCTACTCTGCGAAAGTGGACATCGCCGACCCGGGGAAGCTCAGTCCAGGCCGAAACGTGACACCAACAGGCATGTACCTGCAGTCGCAGCCAGGTTACCTGATGATACAGGATTTTGACGCCGGGCGATTTCATAATTCAGGAAAGCCAATCACGCCCGAGCACGTACAGGAGGTGCTTCGCCGCATTTCGAACACCGACGTAACTATCAGCGCCCTGCATATTGCAACCACGTGGACTGACCGCGCACGGCAGGCCACAACCTACCGCAACGGACGGGTACTTTTAGCCGGCGACGCCGCGCACATTCACGCGCCACTGGGAGGCCAGGGACTTAACCTCGGGCTGGGCGATGCCATGAACCTGGGCTGGAAGCTTGCTGCAACCATCCGGGAGAAAGCTCCGGAAGGCTTGTTGGATAGTTATTATACCGAACGGCACCCAATTGGGGCACAGGTTTTGGATTGGTCACGCGCCCAGGTTGCAATCATGAAACCAGAGCCCCATACCCGCGCGCTGAACGCGATTTTCCGCGACCTCATGAACACGCGCGATGGTGCCACCTATATTGCAGGACGGGTCTGGGGTGTTTTCACACACTACAACCTCAATGGCAACCACCCTTTGGTAGGCCACAGCGTTCCCAACTTTGAGCTGGAAGACGGGGCAAGGATTGGCGAGCTAATGCACGATGGTAAAGGGATATTGCTCGATTTTGATATGAATGCTTCACTTAAAACTTTGGCGGGCGAATACAGCGACCAATTGAAGTATGTTTCGGGTAGTGTAAAAGACCGATTAGGTGTAAGCGCCGTACTGATACGCCCTGATGGGATTATCGCCTGGGCTTCGTCTGACAACGAGCCAGATTGCAGCGAACTCCAAAAGGCTGTTGCTCGCTGGTTTGTTTGCAATTCGGGGATTGAGCGCTCTTTGCGGTATAAGCTTAATACAGTCTTTTTAATTGTTATTTTAACACATAATAACAATATATTACCCTGTTTTAATTTTATAATTATTTAGCAATCAATTAAACAAAACAGGCACAATATATAGTACTGTGCCTGTTTGCAAATGAACATGCCAATGATAGTTAATTAATAGGAGTCACATAATTTAAAGCATGAATAAATGGGCTATTGATCAGCTAAATGATGTGCTGTTTCCCCGGTATTTACAACGGTAATTTCATCTGTGTTACGGTTAGGCGGCTCGGTATTCAGCAGGTGTTTCACAAAAAAATCTCTTTCCTTTTTGCGGCCATATGGTCCGCCATCGCTGTGACCCATTCCGGGTATAGTTAACAGGTCAAAATACTTATTATGTTTTATCAGGGCGTCGGCAAAGCGATAAGTCGACTCCGGCGGAACATTGTTATCAGCCTCGCCTACAATCAGCAATAAACTACCTTTCAATTTATCGGCATTGGTAATGTTTGATTGCTGCTCATAATGCTGCCCTACCGGGTAACCCATCCATTGCTCATTCCACCATTGTTTATCTATCCGGTTATCGTGGCATCCACATGCCGATACTGCAGCTTTATAAAATTCAGGATGGAACAATAACGCCCCGGCAGAATTTTGCCCCCCCGCCGATGTTCCATAAACTCCCACACGACTGATATCAGCCTGCGGATATTTTGCAGCCATAGCCTGCATCCATAAAATACGGTCAGTAAAACCGGCATCGGCCAGATTATGCCAGCATACATCATGAAAAGCTTTTGAACGATTGGCCGTACCCATACCATCAATCTGTACCACTATAAAGCCTAATTGCGCAATGCTTTGCATTTCGTTTATCGCTGAAAAACTCTTGGGGACAAATGAATCCTGCGGACCGGCGTATATATTTTCGATAACAGGATAGCTTTTAGCAGGATCCATATTAGCCGGGCGATAAATAACGCCCCAAATATCTGTTTTGCCATCACGGGCTTTGGCAACAAACACCTCGGGCAATTTAATACCGGTAGCTAACAGATCGCTCAATTCCTGGTGCTCCAGTTCGGTTATTGTTTTAAGGGTTGATGTATTTTTAAGCACAATATGCGGCGATGTATTAACTTCGGAATAGGTATCAATATAATACTTCCTGTCGGGCGAAAAGGTAAGGTTGTGGTTGCCTTTTTCGGGGGTTAGGTCAACCAGGTTCCTGCCATCAAAACCTATGCGGTAATAGTGGATAAAATAAGGGTCTTCGCCTGCATTTTTGCCGCTCGCGTTAAACCATATCTCTCTTTTTTTAATATCCACACTATCAATGTCTCTCACAACCCAGTTGCCTGAAGTAATCAGCTTTTCCTTGCCTGTTAATTCATTAACAAGGTAAGCATGGCGCCACCCGTCTTTCTCAGTAATCCATATAATCTCATGCGTTTTAGGCAGGTAGCGAGTATAGATCCTTTGCTCATAGATAAAGGTGTTTGTTTTTTCATCTATGATGTTGCGTGTTTTCCCCGTTTGTACGTCTACCTCAATAACCCTGAAACGCTGGTGCCCCCGGTCAACTTTTTCATAAGTAAAATACCGGCTGTTCCCGTCGCGCCAGTGCAGCGCCGGTGCTCCAAAAAAGTCAAGTTTTTCTGCATCAATCTTTAATTTCCCTTTATCGGCTATGCTGAAAATAAACGGCTCATAAGAAGTAAATTCATCTCCGGGCTGGTCATATTCATGCGACTTAAGTTGACCCCGTGTTGTTCCGGATACCGAACTGAGAATATAATATACCTCCTTTGTTTTTTTAGGGTCAATATGGTAGCCCACCAGGTGTTTACTATCAGGAGCCCAGGAAACCTCGCCGTAAGGTTTATCAAGGTTACCATCAGTAGTGAATTGAATTTCGGCCGATCCTTTCAATGACTTTACATATATATTGCCGCCTTTTACAAAAGCAATCCATTGTTTATCCGGCGAAACAGAATCGGCCGTTAACCCTTCCCAACGATATCTGCGCTTTTGAAGCGGCTCATTAGGATCATAACTCTTAAATAATGTATCGGTTGTTTTTTCGCAGCGATAGCTACTCAAATCGCACTTTAGCCAGTTATTATCTGTTTTAAATGTTACTTGCTTTTCATCCTCGCTAAAATACATTTGCGCTATATGCAGCTTACTCACCGGTAATGGTTTAGCAAGTACTGTGCTAATGGCATCAGCCATTTGTTTACTGTTAAAAGCTTTGCGTTTTAAAACTTTTTCAGCATCTACAAAATAATAGTCGGTTTCGTTGTTTTTTACCCGCTTGCCGTACCAAAACTGTTTGTTATTTGGTTGCCAGTTGGGTTTAATATTATAATTGATTGCTAATTTCTTCAAGGCAGAATCAAGTTTATCGGCATTGATGTATGATCGTAAAACTTCGTTATGTGATGGTTGGTATGGCATAATTTGCTTCTGTTGTGCATAGCTGCCTGTCGTTACAAAAACCAACACAATTAAAAAAAAAGAATAAAAATACGAGCGAATGCAATACATAGAGATAAGGAATTTATATTGATTAAAATTACTTAAGGTGAAAGCTTTGTTTTGCTAATAAATTAACAACTATTAACCACCAATTACCTTTTAATTGTTTACTTGCTGATAATGCGCAATAACCTCACCCCGTGCGGAGGTATATTAAAGGATATATCTCTCATTGAGGCGCCTATGTATTTCTGCTTCCAAACATCACGTACAGTAACAGGTTTTTTAATACCGATTTGGTTAAGCGGCAAACTGTAGCTTTTATATTTTTCGCCCATGTTAAATATACCTATGGCTTTGCTGCCATCGGCAAGTTGTTTAACCCAAACCTGTATGTTTTTATTGTTTATCAGTAGCTCCGCCTGTTTACCAAGTACATCCTGATCTATTGCAATCACTTCGCGGTTTTTTAACAGGTTTAAGGTAAATTCATCAAGCTTGCTCATATCGCAACCAATAAGCAGGGGTGCCGATAGCAAACTCCATAAACTGATATGCGTGTATTGTTCATATGGGGTAAGGTTTGATGGATGCAAGCTTTCGCCCCAGCCAACCATACCTACAATGAGCATATCCGGATCATTCCAGCCACCAGGATGGGCATAAGCCGAATTATTAACCTGGCTAAAACCAATCCCATAAAGGCTTTCCCAGGTATCGGTAATATCTTCAGTTGTACGCCACAGGTTACCATTCATTTCTGCTCCCCATTTCCAAACATCATGGATGCCATACTGACAAATGCTATAGACCATATCCCGGCGTTGTTTTTTCAATTCATCGCGCATTATAATGTAAGGTTTTTGCTGCGCGAAAAGAGTAGTATCGCCTGCTATATTATCCGAATAACTACACAGGTCGTACTTTAAATAATCAACTCCCCAGTTAAGGTAAGTCATGGCATCCTGCGCTTCGTGACCCAATGAACCTAAGAAACCACCACATGTTTTAGCTCCCGGCGATGAATAAATGCCAAATTTTAATCCCTCGTGATGCAATTGATCGCCCAATGCCTTCATATCCGGAAATTTTTCATTAGGAACTATCTCTCCGGAATTTGACCTTTGGGCGGCCTGCCAGCCATCATCAACATTAATATAATTCCAGCCGTAATCGGTCAATCCCTTTTCAATCATGGCCTGGGCCGAGCTTTTTACTTTGGCATCACTTACGCTTAGCCCCCAGCAGTTCCAACTGTTCCAACCCATGGGTGGCGTAAGAGCCAGTTGATCTCCAACTTTAATTGTAAACGCTTTTTTACTATTACCTAAACTATTACTTACAGAAATATATAGGGTGTAGCTGCCATTTTTACTAATGCTGCCTGTTATAATACCTTTTTGCGGATCAAAGCTTAACCCTGCCGGCAAGTGTTTAATGCTGTATTTAAAAGGCTTTTGCCCACTAACCGGGATCTTATAAACTATTGGTGAGCCTGCATGCACTCCTAACAATGCCGTTCCATTGATCATCGGCTTAGGCGATTCTTTGGGGGTTAGCAGGTATGGAGCTACCTCCGTAAAACTTTTTACTTTTCCCGATACCTTTTCTTTAAAATCGTAAACCAGCTTTATTCCTTCGCGGTGCGGAAAGGTAAGCGTGTACGTTTTATTCACGTTTGCGGACAAAGATGAGCTAATAGTTTTTTCTTCAATAATTTTCCCCGGCACTTCATCGATGACCTGGTAATGAAAAGTCCCGGAAATAGCCGTGTTGAATTTGTTAATCACTGATAGTTTCCGCTCTGCCTTATTACCGGGTAAAAAATCTATTCCGGAAAGATTAAATGCAATACCGTCAAATTTTTCCAGCATATCAATAAACGGCGCGCCCATGAATATGCCACCAGAACCTCCTCCATCATATACTTTTATGGCAATGATATTTTCGCTGTCCCATTTAATAGCCGGATTATTTGCCGCTACACAGTAATTACGAATTGCCGGCCATTTGCTTACGTAACCTCCCTTATCATCAGGAAAAGCTCCTGTTTTACCTATTAGCATACCATTAAAGTAAGTTTCATCCGCATCGTTCACATGGGCCAAAAAAACACGCAAACTATCGCGCCAAACCGATTGCTCCTTTAATGTTGATGGAATAACAACATGGATACGATACCAGGCATACCCATGATAATCCGGATATCCCTGGCTTTGCCATACCTCGCCAACCTTAATATCTTTCCATTGCCTGTCGTTAA
Organism: Mucilaginibacter sp. P5_A6; assembly: GCF_056400585.1. Taxonomy (NCBI): domain Bacteria; kingdom Pseudomonadati; phylum Bacteroidota; class Sphingobacteriia; order Sphingobacteriales; family Sphingobacteriaceae; genus Mucilaginibacter; species Mucilaginibacter sp. P5_A6. The sequence goes on from NZ_JBFUKZ010000004.1 coordinate 206,433, forward strand.
AAACATTATCCTTCCAATCGGGCGCATCCCCGGCAGAGAATTTAGCGGTAGTTAAACTAATATATTTTCCATTTTGGCCATAAGTTAACTGGAATGACAGCACAAGGCATATCAGTAAAAAAAATCTGATCATAGTAATAAATATTTTTTTTAATTGTGGATGATATGCTAATTCCTGATAAGTTGCAGCGGTTCACTATCTTTTTTCTGTTTCGATCTGCTTATCACATAGTAAACCGGAATACCGGCAAGCGTAATGATCAAACCGGGCCAGGTATAAGTGGGTTTATACTTAATGAGCAACAAGCAAAATGCCAGCCCCATGACTATGTAGATTACCGGTAAAACCGGATATCCGAAAGCTTTATAAGGCCGTTCGGCATCGGGCATTTTTTTACGCAATATAAATATGCCAATGATGGTGAGCACATAAAAAACCACTACCACAAATGATATCATATCCAGCAGGTCACCATATTTGCCGCTCAGGCTCCACAAACAGGCAAATACGCATTGCAGCCATAAACCGAAACCCGGCACCGAGTTTTTATTAAGCGTACCAACCCGTCTAAAAAACAACCTGTCATTTGCCATAGAGTAATACACACGAGCACCAGACATGATCAGTCCGTTATTACAGCCAAAAGTTGATACCATAATAAGTAGGGCAATAATAATGGTACCCCAGCTACCGAAGATCTGCTGCGATGCGGTTACGCCTACCCTATCCTTATCGGCAGCAGCAATATCATGTAATGAAAGCACACCAGTATACATAATGTTAGTTAAAATATAAATAACCGTAACTATCAGCGTACCCAAAGCCAGACTTAAACCAATGTTCCGCTTTGGGTTTTTGATCTCGCCGGCAATAAAGGTAACGTTGTTCCATGAATCGCTGCTGAATATAGAACCCACCATGGCTGCGGCTATTGCTCCTAATGCAGCAAGTGTAGTATAAGTTCCAATTGATCCATCGGCTTTTAAGCTATGCATGCTCCAGGCATTGTGCCAGTTACTATTCCATACAGATGCCTTTACCGCGAATAAGCCAAACACAATTAACCCCAGCAGGCTAAGCAACTTGGCCATTGTAAATATAGTTTGTACAATTTTACCACTGTTTACCCCACGGGTATTAATGTAAGTTAACAACACAATAACCAGTATAGAAAGCAGCTGGGCAGGCGATATGGTTATAAAACCAAGATCAATAGCCACCAGTGTTTCGCTAAGCTGCGGTATTAAATAAGCTGTAAACTTGGCAAACGCTACGCCTACTGCTGCTATGGTTGCTGTTTGTATCACGGTAAAAAAACTCCAGCCATATAAAAACCCTACCAATGGGTTATAAGCCTCTTTCAGATAAACGTACTGCCCGCCGGCCCTGGGGAACATAGCGCTTAACTCGCCATAGCTTAAGGCAGCCGTCAGGGTCATAAAACCGGTTATCAGCCAAACAAATAGCAGCCAGCCCGCACTACCCACATTTCGGGTAATATCCGCGCTTACAATGAAAATGCCCGAACCGATCATACTGCCGGCTACCAGCATAGTTGCGTCAATTAACCTTAACGATGGTTTAAATGTGGTATGAGTATCCATATAAAATATGTAGGCGATATTTTTTAAATCGTAAGTAGAAGTAGTTATTTAATCAAATGAATTTAGCTTGCTGCCCTGCTCAGGCTAATGAGGTTRTTGTTATARGAATCAAGRTARCCGCGTGGCGAGTTGCCTATTACATATTTAAAAACACGGTTAAAATTGGTGATGCTTTTAAAGCCGCATTTGTAGGCAACMGTATTTATACTTTCAAACTTATGGGCTATCAGTTTTTTACAGGCCTCGTTKATCCTGATCTCGTTCAGGAATGAAATAAAGGTATGCCCGGTATGTTTCTTAAAATAGCGGCAAAAAGATTCKGGSGTCATGAAGGCTACTTTGGCWACATCCTCCAGGGTTATCTGCTCGCTGTAATGCTGCATAATAAAGTTATAGATGTTACCTATCCTTATGCCCTCGTTTTCGGTTATGCCCGGTAAGTTGCCATAGATTGATAATGGATCAAGTTTCTCCTTGATATTGGTGAGTCCTTTAAGCAAATTAAAAAACTGCACAAGCTGATCTGTACCCGAAGCATTTTTTAGCCCCATCATAATTTGCGATACCTTATCAACCGCGCCATGCAGCACTTTAAAGCCCTGCTGATGTTGTTGCATAAACATTTTGCTTAATTTCAGCTCGGGCAAATCAAATAAGGAGGAGAGTGCTCCCTCGGGATTGAAAAATATGGATATGGCTTCTATTTGTTTGTTGCCATCGTTTACAAAATATTCGGGGTTGCTTTTAAATACATGCGGCAAGTTGGCACCCAGTAAAAATATATCGCCAGATGAGTAATCATGCATGTTGTTACCGGCTATCAGGGTACCCTCCCCCCTTTGGATCCAGGTGATCTGTATTTCTTTATGGCGGTGCAGGTAAGGATAGTGATACGGCAGAGAAACTTTTTCTGCAATCACGCTTTTATCGTGTGGTACAGGGATAGTAAATTGTAAAACTTTCATCTTGATTTTTATGAATCCACTTTGAATTTACAATTACTTAACTCTAATAACCAACCCTTTGCATTAACTGGATAAAATGTTGCTATCATCTGTTAATTTTCAACGGATGAGCTGTTAAAAAACCTAAAAAATATCTTTTTTTTAACCCTTTTTTTAAAAACTAATTAAATGTTAAATAAACAATAATAAACCCAATTAACCACACCATTATGTTAATTTAATACTATATAAGTACTGAAAAAATCTTGTAATTGTTGTAATTACAATTAATACAAATAGTTTATTAAAATGTGATTTATTGGAAAAACCGGGGGTATGAATTACAAAATTGATTGGCAAAAGAAAAGTTATCTTGTTGGTAAAACCAGTTTAAAATTTGAAAATTCGCCATAAGCACTTTTGGGGCCATACGTACATTGGTATAGACCAACTTGTACCTCCTTATTTTCCAAATCCAACCGTAAAGCCGGGCTGCCAGGCAGGTCCATCCAGTTAATATTGTCTTTGCTGGTACGCACGTAAAACCAATTACCCTTACGTTGTATCTGCAAATATTTATTATAGTTCCAGGCCGACTGTATGTTAGTTTGCTGCCGGTTTCCCGCAACAAAATTGGTGAACATATTACCAACATTCCAGGCAGGAAAAATGCCATTTTGTAATAACTGTTCAGCGGATACATTTTTGTTAATCTCAGTAGCGGCACGCACCATTAACCCGACTTCGTTGTTGCCTGCAACCTTCTTTTCTGCTAAACCACTTACGTCGGTTATTTCCACCTCGGCAACAAAATCCCCCTTAACCTTCTTGAACAGAAACGGCCCGTAAGGAGCATTACCATCCCAGTTAGAACCCTGCGATTCCAGCCGGAGCGCTTTATTATTAACAGTTGCAATTTTTGTGGCCAATTGTTTTTCGCCCTTACCTATAACCCCATCCCAAACAGAGCCTGTTGTGCCGGATGATAAATAATCCTGAGCTTTTGAAAAACCATCAGTATAAATAGTGAACTGCGATACGCCGGTGTTAACATTTGCAGGCAAACTATTGGCCGTTACATTCCCGAAGTTGTCCCTGATCTTGTAGCTATACCTATATTGTTCATCAGGCTTAAGTCCATAATCAATATAATAGGGATCATCGGTCCATCCGCTTGCTTTGATAGAATCTTTATTGTTCAGCCGGGTAAAATAATATTGAAGCTTACTTCCCCTATTTGCTCCATAATAACCTGCCTCCATCTGTACCATTTGCGGCGATACTGCTTTCGGCATCAACCTATAATTTAATACAGCACCCGCAGGCGGGTGCAGGTTTTGGAGCCATGCAGCTGTTATTGATTTAACTTCCTGAACATTCAGGCTATGTTTGTATACAGTCAAATTTGTAATAGCTCCGGTAAAACTTTTACCACCGGGCTGTCCTATATATAAGCTATCTATACGCTTTATCCCGTAAGCTAATACAGCAGCAGACTGTAAATTGCCGTCAAGGTATTCCTTAACCTGTTTATCTTTAACTGTTTTGATTAGCAGGTGCCATTTACCGGCAGAGGCATTGTAATGTATACCTGCGCTATTCTTCTGTTTATTGCTATCAAATACCACAAGCGCCTTGTTTTTTTGCAATACGGGGGTGTACACATTTACGGCAATACTATAATCACCTGTTAATATCATTGGCGCTTTGTAAACGAGGGATTCTTTACCAGTAAAATTTAATGCAATCCTGCCTGCTACATCTTTCACCTCCGGTTCAGCATTAACGGGTTGAAAAGCACCGCCATTGCCGCCATCATTAGACCAGTTACTTAACTTACCGTAAAGCAATTTGGCAGCATCCAGGTAAATAGCAACATCGGGCTCGTTAACCTTGCCGTATAAACCCTTGACCGCTGTATCACTTAACGCTATATCATAAACCTGCAGCGAAGCCACGGCTCCCGAAAAATAAGCCGGGCCATTATTCTGCGATCCTATTAAAAAGTTATTTGCACATTGCAAAAACAGCATTTTATTTTCCTGATTATTAAGCTTACCATCAACAAATACCTTTTCAAAAGTACCATCAAAGGTAATAGCAATATAATGCCATTTACCCGCTGCCGGTGCTCCATTGGAATACGGAAAATCGGCAAAGCCAATGTGCCGGGCAGTTCCCATATCTTTATTGTTCCCATATCCAAATTCGGCACAGGTAAGCTGCTCGCTACTTTCGGTCCAGGTTAATAATGGATTCTCATCTTTTAATTGTGATGTGTACGCCCAAAAGGATACCGTATAGCTGTTATTGCCGGCCAGCGAAAGCGGTACACCAAAAACTGATTTTAATGATTCCCGGCTGCTAAATACAACGGCCTTTTTACCTGCAACAAAATCAACAAACGGTGCTTTTCCAGCAGCTTTAAATACCCCGCCAAGTGTTCCTTTATTTCTCCATTCATTAACTATTGTACCTGGTTGTAATGCATCGGCATCAATATCAATCAACAAACCTTTTTGGCTGTACTTAACCTGTGCCACAGCCTTATGGATATTGGCAGGTACAGGTTCATGGCCGCCACCCCCAAATACTTTCAAATTCCATATGGCCTTATATAAACCCGGATATTCGGCGCCAGTGATGGTAAGCCTTATAAATCTTGCCTTCACATCTCCTTCATCAACAGCCGGACTGCCATGCCAGTGGTTATTCTTTTTATCAGCAAAGGTTTGCCACTGCCTTCCATCAAGTGAATATTCTATCAGGTATTGATAATACCAGGTTGCATATTCAAATTGCGTTAACACCTTTTTAACAGTGGTTACAGCGCCAAGATCTACCTGCAGCCATGCCGGAGCCGTACTATTATCTTTTGGCTTCCATAAAGTACCGTTATTATCATCTACCGCGAATTCGGGTTTATAATCATCGTTATAGAATGAAGAAGCGGTTACTTTTTTTTGGTAGACCAGGTTGGGATAGTCGTTGGTAGTTTTGGCTAATGAGCCAATGCCCGTATGGGTAGGGATTACCTTTTCAATATTACCTTCAGCATCAAAAACAAGTTTATCTGCGCAAACCTGCCGGTGATAGCCACCGCCCGAATGTGGGTTGTTATGCCGGTGATAAATGATATAATAGTCATCACCCACCTGTAGTACTGAATTATGCCCCGGCCCGTGTACCGAGCCATCTGCACCGGTAGTCAGTATGGGGTTATTTTTACCATAAGCAAAGCCTTCCATCGGGCTTTTTTTACTGGTGGCATATTGAACCCGATAGGTTCCATCTTCACAAAAGCCCGATGAGTAAAGCAAATAATAGATGCCCTTGCGTTTGAACATGTAAGATGCCTCAAAAAAATCTTTAGCTGTAGTATTCGGTATCTGCGCAGTTTTCGCAAAAGAGCTCATGTCCGGGTTTAAAAGCCCCACCCCGCAGCCGTAACCAGGATAAATGCCCCAGGTTCCCCAGGTCATATAAAATTTACCGTCATCATCTCTGAATGTTTGCCCATCCAGCGTAATAACACCCGGAACATATAAGTTTGTTAAAACTGGTTTACCATCTGCAAACAAAGGTGTCCAGGGTCCCGTAGGCGTTGAAGCCGACGCGCCGTAGATCTCGACTGTTGGCTGGCAATAGTACAGGTAATATTTACCATCGTTGCCCAAGGCCACATCGGGCGCCCAGTAATTGTGCGTGGTTGGCCAGTTCATATCCTGCATGGTCCAGGTCACAAAGTCTTTGGAGGTCCATACCTGTGACGGGCCTAAACCTCCGCCATTGCCATCGGTAGTAGCATATATGTAATAGGTATCCCCAAATTTCTTTACCGTTGGATCGGCAAAATATCCCGGAATAACCGGGTTCCCATTGCCCGGGTTGTTTGGGCTTTGTTGTTGGCCAAAAGCATGCGATTTAAAGAGCAATAAGCACAATAAAAAAAAGCCCCTCAAAGTTGCATGATACATATGATTTAAATATTACAGGTTCTATATTGATTTAAGTATAGCTATAGTTTTTTAGTGAAAAACAATTACCCTATTCAAACTATAATTTAAGGAGACAATATCGATGTTCCGGAGCTCAGATTTACACCGCAAATTAGCCAGTTGTAACACTATTTTGTCTTCCGAGGGCTGAGATAATATGGGGATTTAAGTGAATAAATGCTTAATTCAGATGCTGAACAGACGAAATATTAGCTATTTAATCACTCATTTTGTCATATACGCATAAAAGCCGCTGGATGAATAAAGCTTTTATTAATTTCAGTCATTGTAAACCCGTAGTCTGCATTAGTTTAATTCCAAAATTTTAGTGTATGAAAAGCAATTCTGTTTCTCGCCGGGCATGAAATTAATAAAAACGATAATTATCCTCCTGCTGGTTTGTCCCGCGCAAAGCTATGCCCAGTTTATTTACGCCGGGCGCTATAAAGCAATATTTACTCAGCCTCCCAAACAAACACCCACCTCAAAAACACCAGATGCACCGCTTGCCGGTAACGGGGATATCGGTCTGACGATGGGCGGCAGTCCCGAAAATTTATGTTTCTTTTTGGGTAAAAACGATTTCTGGCGGGCATACCCGGTATATCCCGGCGGCGGCATTGCTTTGCCGGGCGGGTTAACTATTGGTATTGATGCGCTAAAAGGCGCAGCCTATTACGCCGAGCAAATACAGGACAAGGCTGTTATTAAAGCATCTTTCAAAAAAAACGGGCTCACGGTTACTCTTAATACCTGGGTAGCAGCAAAAAACAATATGATGATAGCCAGTTTTTCGGCCAATAAAACCTGTCGTCTAAAACTAAATTTATGGTCGGCTAAAGGTAATACGGCTGTTAACCATGCCGGTAAAGCAGGCGATGTGATTTGGGTAAGCCGTTCTTTTGAAAATACCCCTATGCTGGAGTGGCCCTCGCATGTAATATTGGCCATGAAAGTATTAGGCGCTGAACTGAAAAATGATGGAACGGTTACGCTATTACCCAATCAAAAAGTAACCATTTCAATTATCATGTATACCAATCATGATCGTAAGGACTGGAAGGACGCCGCTATTAACAAGGCCCGGTTATTAACACCGGGGCAGATTGGGAAAATACAAACCGTACACGAGCAATGGTGGAAAAGCTTTTGGGGCCGTTCAAATATAAAAATTGGGGATACGGTGCTTGAAAAATATTATTATGCTTCTCAATACCTGTTTGCATGTACCACACGCGGGAATAAATTTGCTCCCGGTATATGGGGACCGTTCATTACCCGTGACTCCACCTCATGGGGTGGCGATTATCATCTGAATTATAATTATGAAGCGCCCTTCTGGGCAGCCTATTCATCTAATTACATCGATTTGGTTGATAATTATGACCAGCCCTTGTTGGATTACATGAAAATGGGCAAATTCCATGCACAGGACCTGCTTCATATCAATGGCATCTATTACCCGGTTGGCATCGGGCCAAAAGGATTGTGTACCACGCGCTGGCCGCTTACTCCAGATGAAATGGAAAAACGGTATGGTTCGCGGGAAGATACTATTGATCATGGCTATAAGTTCCTGGGGCAAAAAATTAATGCAGTTTTTGGTGCGGGCAACATGCTGATGCGCTTTTACAGTACCTATGATGCCAATTACGCCCGGCGGATATATCCTTACCTGTTGCAGTGTGCAAACTTTTGGGAAGACTATTTGAAGCTGGAAAATAACCGTTATGTGATCTATAATGATCATTTTGGCGAAGTAATGCCTAACCTTAAAAATAAAGGGCAATGGCGTAACCAGCTGGGCGATTTTAACTCCACACTTTCATTAGGTTTGGTAAAAATGCTTTTTAAGGGAACGATGGATGTAAGCAGCTTTTTAAAGATGGACGAAAACCGGCAGGCTAAATGGCAGGATATCCGCGATCGCATCAGCGATTTCCCCCTGGGAGAAACTAATGGCAGAATAGCCCTGAAAAACGCTGAGAAAAGCCCCTCAGCGTGGATGAACCGTGCGGATGGATTGTCGCGCGTATCTATTCATGGGGTGTTACTACCCGGTGGTGTTGCAGGGCCAATTAGCACGCCAGCGTTTAATAAAATATTGCTTAGTGATATATCCCATTGGAAAGACAGGGCAGAAAGCCCTGCCGATTGGGGTAATACACTGGGCAATGGGATAGAAACTTGCTTCCCCGGAGCAGTACGTGCGGGATATAACCCGGATGAGATTTTAAATTATTTGAAAGCCCGTATTGCCGCGCAATCATTACCTAACCTGTGGATCACTCAAAGCGGAGGCGGTATTGAAACTCTTGCTGCCGTACCGCTCACCATTAATGAAATGCTGTTGCAAAGCTATGAAGGCGTAGTGCGGCTATTCCCAAATTGGAACCACGCAAAAGACGCAAGTTTTGATAAACTCAGGGCTTATGGCGCATTTGTGATCAGCAGTAAATTAAAAAACGGGAAAGTTGAATATGTTAGCCTGCTTAGCGAAAAAGGCAGAAACTGCACTATGGAAAACCCATGGCCGGATCAAAAAGTGCACTTGATTCGCAAAGGGAAAAATGCGGAAATACTTAATGGTAAAACAATTACTTTTAACACGGGCGCAAATGAAAAAATAACTTTGAAAGCAGCCGATTCAAGTTGGGCACTATAGTTTGACCTGATAAATAAATACTAACCTGAAACTAACCAAATAATGAAAAGCAAATTCCGTAATAAACTCGCATGGAAACCATCAAAATTATGGGCACCATTGGTTATCCTCCTGGGCTCGGGCATTTTGATGTGCTTGCTCCCATCTTTTAATAACGCCAAACCGGCCACGAAAATAGAAGAGCCATCAACCATAACTTTAAAAGTTCAACTGGTTGCTGAAAATTTGAATGCCCCTACGGATATGGCCTTCCCGGGTAACGGAGATGTGTGGATTACGGAGCAAACCGGGAAGATCCGGGTAGTTAAGAACGGGAAATTAAGGGAGGATGCTTTACTTGATCTGCACAGTAAGCTGGTAGATTTAAGCAATAGTTATGAAGAGCGGGGGCTATTGAGTATTGCCCTGCACCCAAAATTTAAAACCAATGGAAAATTCTATGTGTTTTACAGCAGGCCGTCCGCTCAGCAATCAGATCATACTGGCGTTGTAGCCGAGTATAAGCTATCGGCTGGTTCAGGTATGGTTGAAACTAACAGCGGGCGTATTATACTTACTATTGAAGAACCGGAATCAAACCATAATGGCGGCTGTATCAGGTTTGGTCCCGATGGCTATTTATATATCTCATTTGGCGATGGCGGTGGCCAGGGTGACAGACACGGAAAAACGGGTAACGGACAAGAACTGAATACCTGGCTGGCTAAAATATTGCGTGTAGATGTTAATGCCAGGGCTGGATATATGGTGCCTAAAGACAATCCCTTTGTTGGCAGAAAAGACGCAAAACCCGAAATATGGGCCTACGGTTTCCGTAACCCATACCGGTTTTCCTTCGACAGCGCCACGGGTCAAATGTTTGCCGGCGATGTTGGTCAGGACTTATGGGAAGAAGTGGATATTGTTACCAAGGGTGCTAATTACGGCTGGCGTTTAATGGAAGGAACACATTGCTATAACCCTGCCACAGGATGTGTTATTAAGGGAATTACCATGCCCATCGCTGAATACAGCCATAAAATTGGGGTGAGTGTTATTGGGGGTTACGTTTATAACGGGCAACAAATGCCTGCTTTAAAAAGCAAATATGTGTTTGCCGATTGGGTGGGAAAGGTGTTCTTTTTGAAAAAAGCAGGTAATAAATGGCAAAGGGGAGATATCACCTTACAAAATCTTCCCTCAAACCTAAAAATAACCGGATTTGGTGAAGACCCGGCAGGCGAGCTCTATTTTTCAACCAATCCAGATACCGGCCCCGGAAATACCAAAGGAGGGATTTATAAGATCATCAAAAACTAAGTTAAAAAGAGGCATAGCGGCCGACAGGACGGCCGCTATGATTTTGAACAGGGCTTTTAAAAAAGACGGCTGCAACCTACGTGTCATTTATACTATCAAGCCGCTGCCCCTCTTTATGATCTTTACCTGGTCCGTTATCAAAGAGGTACGGTAACTACGTCTTGTTTCGGTAATTGGGAAAAGCAGCAATCCGCCAAAAAACAGGCTGGGCCGCTATAAAATTCGGGCCTGAAGCCATCAATGCTGATGATAACTACATATTTCGGCTTTTGTGCCAGGGCATGGAAGCTTGTCAGCACAATAATTACCAATGTTTTTAAAACGATTTTCATAGCTGCTTACTTTACAGGAGTATCAAATAAAGGCACGGTAAACTGGCTGTCAGCATCCGTTTCGTTTTCTTTGGCATAAGGCGAAAATGTCCTGACCGACAATTCATTATGCTTAACCGAAAACTTGTACAGGCGCATTAAACCGTTCCCACCGTTAGGCCGGCTTTGATAATCGTTCAGGAAAGCCTTAATTGTATGCCCGTTATAGGTTTCGGTGCGATAACCCTCGCCATTGTCTCCAACATGTCCGCAAAGCATCATAAACAAATTGGGGTTACTTTTCAGGCTTTCATAAATAGCTTTACCCTGCGCGTTAAAAGGTGCCTGCGGCGTGTTGGAACCGGTTACCGGGTTAAAATGCAAAATGGAGTGGCTTACCACAATTGCCTTGCGGCTGGTATATTTGGCTAAAACCTGGTTGGCCCAGGAATACATGCCCGCCTGGTCTTCATTAAAAGCGTCATATTCCAGGAATAATACAATGAAATCAACGCCGCCGGCAGTAAACAGGTCGTAGTGGCTATCGTTATTCTCGCCATAATGACCGCCGTAATAAGGGCGCCCTTCAAAATGCTTTATACCAAAATATTGGTTATAGCTACTGGTGGAACCTTTAACCGGATACTGCGACGGGAACTGATCATGGTTACCAACAGCCAGCCCATAGGGTATGCTTACCGGGGTTTCCAGGCCGTAAAGCGCGGTTTTGGCCAGGTACCATTCGGCCCGTTCTGTAACCGGGTTATCGCCATGCTCAGTAATATCGCCCATATGCGCCACATAGGCTATATTTTCTTTAACCTGGTTCTTTTTTATCCAGTTAATCTGCGCTTTAAACATATCAAAGGTTCCGCCAAGCTGTGCCTGGGCCAGGTAGTATTGCGTATCGGGCAGTACGGCAATGGAAAAATCGCCTGGTTTAACCACTGCGTCAGGTCCTGGGGTGTTTAAAACCGTATCCGTTAATGGTAAGTTATTTTTTGATTGTGCATTATAATTCAGCAATAGCAAGCCAAGACAAAACCTGGCTGCCAATGCGTTTCTGTATTTGAGTATCATGAGTTTTTTGTTTGAAGGTTAAACCATATCCCCGCCTGTAGTTATCCGCAGGCGGGGATGGCAAAAGATGATGGATCAATAACCGGGGTTTTGTGCCATCACGCCCGGGTTCAAATCAATTTCCGGCTGTGGTATTGGATATAACAGCTTGTTAGCCGTTACATTATAAGTATCCGGCGTAAGGTAATTTACCTGTGTTTTAAGCAGGGTGCCAAAAGTATTCATTACCTCAACCGCCCGGCCGGTACGTACCAGATCGTTCCACCGGTGATTTTCAAAGGCTAATTCCACCCGGCGCTCGTGAGCAATGATATCGCGGAGAGACGCCTGGTCGGCAGTAGCGGTTTCAGGTAATCCGGCCCTTGACCTTACTGTATTTAATGCCGTTAGTGGCGATTTACCTTGTTCGTTTTCTGCTTCGGCCAAAAGCAGCAACGCATCAGAATACCGGTAGATAGGGAAGTTATCGCTGGAGCCTGTAACTGCGATAAGCGGCGGATGTTCATATTTTTTGATATAGGGGACACCAATTTTACCTACGGCAGGTACATATCCCACCACACTTTTGTTGGCCGAATAAACAAACAGGTCGCTTGCATTATAAGCTCCTTCAACAATTCCTATCGATGCGTCCAGGCGTTTGTCATTCGGCTCATAAGCATTGATCAGGTCTTGCGTGGGTGTATTCCAGCCGCCGGTTGAACTATTGTTGATCGCGATACCCGTAATAACCGATGTATTGGTGCTTCGCGGTATAAAATGGAAAGGCAACGGATTTGGGGTAGTGCCCAAAACGGTTCCTTCCAAAAACTGGATGTCGAATATAGATTCCTTGCTGTTTTTATTTATCGGTGTAAACGCATCCGCATAATTGGTATTCAACCCGTAGCCCATACCGGCAAGGGTGTTCAGCAGGGTTTCGGCATCGGCCCATTTCTTTTGGGTGGCATAAACCTCAGCCAACAGCATCGTTGCAGATCCCTTGGTGGCCTCTCCCGTTTGTGGAAACCTGGCAGGGGCGTTCAGCTCGCTGATGGCGTCCTTCGCGTCGGCAATGATCTGGCTATATACTGCATCAGCCGCTGAGCGTGGTAAAAAAGCTTCATCGACCTTAGTCACTTCCTTTAAAAACAAGGGTACACCGCCAAACAACCTAACCAATTTAAAATAGTAGAAAGCCCTTAAAAACTTCATCTGTCCATCAATTGGTGATTTGGTTGCCGCATCAAAATCAGCCGCTGCCAGGCGCTGAATCACAATATTGGTTCGCGAAATACCGGTATAACAATGCTGCCAAACAGCGTTCACATAATCATTAGTGGGCGTATTGGTGAAGTTTGAAATACTTTCACGGTATAAATAGGAGGTACCACGATTGCTGGGATATGGTTGATAAATGGTATTATCCGAGCGCATTTCTGATGTAAAATAATCGTTCACCAAAACATCCTGCAATGGTACATATGCCGCGATGGCAGCTTGTTTAAACTGGTCGGGAGTTTTATAGAATGAAGCACTGGTATAGGAATCTTTGGGTGTAAGATCAATAAAGTCCTTTTTACACGAAAGTGCAGTAAGTGCGATAAAAGCAAAAATGATATATATCTTTTTCATAAAATGTTCTTTTAGAGGGTTATTTAAAAGTTGCTGAAACACCAAATGAAAATGTGCGGGGTATAGGATAAGCATTTTCATCAACACCGATACCCTGCGTAGGATCAAGCCCTGCAAAGTTGATCTCGGGGTTCATACCCGAATATTTAGTGAATACAAAAGCCTGCTGTACTGATGTATACACTCTCAGGCTGCGCATTAAAAATTTGTCGCCCAGGTTGAAACGATAGCCCAGCGAGATATTTTTTGCAGTGAGGTAAGAGCCGTCTTCAACCCATTGCGAATTAACCTGGCGCCCCATTGCCGTAGTACCGGTTTTTGTACGGGGATAAACGCCGGAGCCCGGATTTTCGGGCGAGCGCCAGCGGTCTGCAGCCGCTGCAAGCATTACGCGCGAACCGTCGAGATTGCTTTGATAGGCCCACTTGGCGGCATTCAGTATTTTACCGCCTACAGAAAAGGCCATATGGATGTTCAGGTCCCAGTTTTTATAAACAAAGTTATTGGTAAGGCCACCTGTAAAAGTTGGTGTCGGGTCGCCAATAAAGGTACGGTCGTTCACATCATCAATAACCCCGTCACTGTTAATATCCTTCACCTTAATGGTGCCAACATCTGACGCGCTGCCGTATTTTGCTGAGTTGGCCAGATCATTGGCATCTTTATATAAACCTAAAAATACAAAGCCGTAAAATTCGCCCAGGTGATGTCCTTCCTGCTGGCGGAAATAATCAGATGATACGGTATTGTTCCTGCGGATGTAACCCGGATTAACGATATCTTTGATCAGGTTGCGGTCAAAAGAAATATTTAAATTGGTAGTCCATTTAAACTTACCTGTAAGATTGGTAGAGTTAACCGTAAACTCGTGTCCCCACAATTCAATCACACCTACATTATCCAGGATACTGGTAGAACCCGAAGCTTTTGGTATGGGGCGTTGCATAATAAGCCCGTCAGAGATCTTATGGTAATAATCGTAAGTAAAATTCAACCGGTTATTAAAGAAGGAAAGATCGATCCCCAGATCAAACTGTTTGTTGCGTTCCCAGCGAAGTTCGCTGTTGCCCAAACGATTGATGGCTTGACCTGAAACAGCTGCGCCACCAAATTCATAATAATATTTCCCTATGGTTGCCTGCGCGTCGTAGTTACCCAAAAAGAAATTATTACCGGTTACGCCATAACTCGCGCGAATCTTCATCAGGTCAAGAAACCGGAAACCCTCCATGAACTTTTCATCACTTACTACCCAGCCCGCTGACACCGAAGGGAAATTGCCATAACGCTGATTCTCGCCAAAGCGGGAAGAGCCGTCGCGGCGAATGGCGCCTTGCAGCAGGTACCTGCCTTTATAGTTATAGTTAAGACGGGCGATGCTTGACAATAGTGAATATGCGCTATAGGAACTACCTCCGGCTGATAAGCTGGTAGCTGCGTTTAAATACGGGATATCATTGCTCGGATAACCTAAACCGGTCAGTGTATTACTGGTACCGCTATATTTTTGAGCAGAGTAGCCAGCAAGCGCTTCCAGATTATGATTACCAAAAGATTTATGGTACACCAGGTTTGCCTCGGCGGTATAGGATCCATTATCTGCCGAACTGCTGGTGCCGGTGGCTTGGCCTGCCGTTGAGGTAACCACACCCGACTGGAAATACTGGCGTGTTTCGCTGCCCTTGTCTACGGCTATATTGGTTTTAATGCTCAGGCCCTTTAAAAACTCATAGTTTAAATAGCCGTTAGCTAAAATGCGGGTGGTTTTATAATTATCATTGGTGAGGTTGAACTGGGCCAGCGGGTTAATATAAGCCACCATACCGGGCGAATAGGTATCACGGTTATAAGTACCGTCAGCATTATAAGGAGATTTTAATGGGCTGGCTTCAAAAATCCTTTCAAAGAGGCCGCCGACTCCATCAGTTGTTAAACGGTTGTTGTGATCCAGCCGGTAGCTTGGTGCAAGGTTAAAACCTATTTTCAGTTTATTGTTGCTTAAGGACAGGTCCTGATTGATACGCAGCGAAAACAATTTGGTGCCTGTATTGATCAGAACACCTTGCTGTTCCTGGTAACCGGCTATAACGGTTGATGTTGATTTTTCGCGGGCACTACGGATAGTAACATCATAACTTTGAATAGGCGCGGTGCGGGTAAGCAGTTTAAACCAGTTGGTACCTTCGCCATATTGCTCCGGGTTTAAATAATCGGCCGGGGTGGCTGTGGTATAACCTGGCTCATATTTGCGGCTATCTTCAAACTTCCCGTTCATATACTGGGCAAACCCGCGTGCATCCATCATTTTCGGAACACGCTCGCCAGGTATTTTCTGCACACCGTAATTCGCGTTAAATTCAATCTGTGCATCGCCAGGTTTAGCATGCTTAGTGGTGATCAGTACGACACCATTTGCCGCACGTGAACCGTAAAGCGCAGTAGCCGAAGCATCCTTTAATATGCTGAAACTTTCGATCTCGGCAGGGTTCATATTGTTGATGCTACCAGTAACAGGAATGCCATCTACCACCACCAGAGGCTGGTTGCTGGCATAAAACGAGGCCGCACCCCGGATCCGAAACTCCACACCGCGGCCGGGCTGACCGCTGCTTTGCGAAATCTGTACACCGGCCGCTTTGCCTTGCAACTGCTGGGCAAACTGCATCACCGGCATATCCTGGAGCGGAGCCGCGTCTACCTGGGTCAAAGACCCGGTGACTTCTTTGATACGCTGTTTACCGTAGCTTACGGTTACTTCTTTTAACAGCATACCTGGCACCAGGCTGATATTCAATATTGTGGTTTGATTGCCGGTAACCTTTACATCGGCGGTTTCCAATCGTTTATATCCTACAAATGAAACGGCCACGGTATAAGCACCTTCCGGAATGGCAATCGTATAACTACCATCATTATTGGTCATCATTCCCGATGTGGTACCCGCAATACTTACAGATGCTCCCGGTAGTGGCTGACCGTTTTCATCGGTAACCTTGCCGCTTATGCGACCTGTCAGTTGCCTGAAGAGGATAATATTACCGGCCTGTTCTTTAAACCCGATCTCCTGGCCTTTGAATAATGCACCAAGGATGTTTTTCAGGCTTTCGTTCCGGTAATTTGCCGGACTGACATGCTTACCGGCCAGGTTTAAGAAAACTTCATCGTAAGCAAAAACAACATTGGCCTTTTGCTCCAGCTTTTTAATAGCGGTCGAAAGATCTTCGTTTCCCAGGCTGATATCCAGGCGGGTGTTTACCCCCTGTGCTGCCAACTCAGTGGCCCGTACCGATACCAGGCCGATGGTTATTGATATGGAAATTAGTAAAAATGAGATACGCATAATCTGTCTGCATAACTGTGTATAGAAATTCATATTTTTGATTGCTTTGTAATAGGTCAAATAGTTGCTAAGCATTGCGGGCGGGGTCGGCAAACCTTCACCTGCTGAAATTAAAGCCGGCTCCTGCTGAAACAGGACCGGTTTCTTTTTTAAGGCTAATAAATAATTACGTAAGTACCCTCCTTTCTGAAATGTGCATTGTGTATCGCGCTGATAAGCTTCAGTGCTTCTACGCTGGGTGTGTTACGTTTAATGCGTAAGGTGAATAAATAATCATGTACCCGCTTGTTGCCCGCCTTTAACGTAAGACCGTACAGGTTTTTAAAAACCAGCGACAGCTCATCAAATTTTACGCGGTTTAAATAAGTATCTCCGTCTTTCCAGCTCTGGCTTTGGCTGGCGTCTACTTTTTTCTGTTCAAAGGTGCCGCGATCTGCCAGGTAACTGAGCTCCTGCCCCGGCGTGACGAACGACAGCAGTTTTGTTGCTTTGCTTACCCCCACTTTGCCGGTAACCACTGTGATTTTGACATGAGGCAGGCTATGATAGGCGTTAATATTAAATGAGGTCCCTAAAACCTGCACCTGTAACGGAGCCGTGATAACCCGAAATGGTTTACGGGTGTTATGTTTTACTTCAAAAAAAGCTTCGCCTTCATCTAAATATACCTGGCGTATAGCCTTATCAAAATTGGAAGGGATACGCATCCTGCTTTGTGCGTTTAGCCATATAACGGAGCTGTCTGGCAATGTAACCCGCCTAATCTCTCCGCTACGCGTCCGTAAAGTTGTAAATGTTTCATGAACGGGAGCCGCTGGCCTATGCAGGAAAAAAACCAGCACAGATGAACAGCATAACAATAAAACACTTGCAGCAATGCGGTAATTGAACCATACGGGCGGCGCGGACTTGTTTATGCTTTCGCTGATCCTTGCGTGCATGGCATTCCTGACACGCTCACGCTCGTCAGCTGATAAAGACTGCTTTTCGCTTTCGGCCTCGTAGGAATCATACCAGGCTTCAATTATGGCTTTTTCGGTTTCATTGGTGGTACCTTTGAGGTACCGACCAAGTTGTTTTATAAATTTACGTAGCTCCATGGTGGGTTTTCAACATTAAGTCGTCAAAAAGCCATCAGGGTACTTATAATTTACATCACCATTTTGTTAATTAATTGTAAAGCACAAAAAGTATCAGCGCTAAATATGCTGTACTTTGTTCGGGGTGTTTTTTAGCAATTACAATTCGCAGCCGCCGTAATACTTCAGAGATATAATTTTTTACCGTTTGTTCGGCCAGTCCCAATTCACTGGCAATTGCTTTTACCGAATGGTTTTCGCTGCGCAACTGGTAAACCTTTTGCAGCATCTCGGGCATGTGTTTAACAGCCTGCTCAAGAGTCCGCTCCAACTCAAGGTATCCCGTATGGTCGTGTATCGAATTTTCAAGCAACTCTACCCGCTGCATCGCATCCTGCAGGCGAACGTGAGTAACCTTTTGAGACCTGAAATAACTGATTACGCTTAAGCGCACCGCACTTAATAAGTATTGCTCTAAGCTGGTTTGGACAGCTAAAGTATGCCTGCGCTGCCAAAGCTTGATAAAAATTTCCTGCACAAGATCCTGCGCCTGTGCTTCATCATCAAGCCTGGCCCGGGCTGCCCGGTATGACCGCTCCCAGTAACGTTCAAACAGCAGGTCAAAGGCCGGATGATCGTCTTCCCTGATACGCGAAAGTAAAGTAGTGTCGGCAATTTCCATGACTTGTCCGCGCAAACTTACACTACTAATGTTAACTAAACTTTAAGGAAATGATTACAACATGGCTGTCAAGGCTGTATTTTAATAAACTTGCAATCAAAAGTCACACTATAAAATACCGGCGTTGAACCAGTTAAAAAATTAGTTGATCTGCGATAATAAATGGTACACTAAACCATGATTTTCTTCCATTTTCCACGCTTAAACAATATATAAGCTGCTATGGCCAATCCTATTTCGGCGACAGGGATAGAAATAAAAACGCCGGTTGGCCCCATTGAAAAATACTTGGCCAATAAATAAGCAAAGGGTATCTGGAATAACCAAAATGTAAAAACATTAATTTTAGTTGGTGTCCAGGTATCGCCGGCGCCATTAAACGCACTGGTAAAAACCATACCTGCTCCGTAAATAATAAAACCGCCGCTTAAAATTTGTAACGATCGGGTGGCCACTTTTTTAACCTCCTCATCGTCTGTAAAAAAAGAGGCAAATAAATGTCCGCAGGTTAAAAACAATACGCTCACAATGCCTAAAAATACAACCGTATATTTTATAGTTTGAAATACCGATTGCTCTGCCCTGTCCAAATGCCCGGCGCCTAAATTTTGCCCAACCAATGTTGCTGCCGCATTGCTTAAACCCCAGGCCGGCAGCAGGAAGAACATCATTAACCTAAGTGACGTTTGGTAACCTGCAGAACCATGATCGCCCCCTGTTGTAGCAACCAATTGTGCCAAAAATATCCAGCTGCAACTGGCTATTACAAACTGCAAAATACCCGGCGCCGCAATTTTAATAATCGCTTTGATCTGCTGCCAGTCGGGTATAAAATAGCTGATACGGATTTTTAAAGCATTTTTGCCATTAAATAAATTGTAAACCTGGTAGGTAACACCCAAACCGCGACCAATGCTTGTGGCTATGGCCGCTCCTGTTAATCCAAAAGCCGGGATAGGGCCAAGGCCCCTGATAAAAATGGGGCATAAAATAATGTTCGCCATATTAGCAATCCACAAACTACGCATGGCGATGGCGGCGTTACCGGCTCCTCTGAAAATACCATTTATTAAAAACAACAGCACAATAATAATGCTACCGCCCATCATAATGCGGACAAATGGAGTTCCATGATCTGCAGTTTCTGTCGATGCACCCATAATTAAAAGCAGGTCCCTGGCGTGTAAAAACCCCAAAATACTGATGGACAGGTTAATAAACACAGCAATTATAATGGTTTGCATCCCTGCCTTTGATGCGGCTTCAGGATTTTTTTCACCAATGCGGCGGGCAACAACTGCCGTTGCGGCCATACTTAAACCTATGGCCAATGAATATATTACGGTTAATACAGATTCGGTTAATCCCACTGTTTGAATAGCATGACTGCTGTTTTCTAAATGACCTACAAAATAAAGGTCGACCAGCGCAAAAACAGATTCCATGGCCATTTCCAGCATCATGGGGATAGCCAATAAAACAATTGCTCTTTTTATACTGATGGAGGTCAGGTCAACTTCGTGCCCCTTTATTGCTTGTTTTAAAACCGAAAAAAAAGAAGATACCTTACCGTTTATAGTAACTGATTGTGACATAAATATAAGCTTCTATTGTTTTAGGTAGTGGCTTTTTATCTGAGACCCTGAGTTACAAATATAACGAGACCTTTTGGTTACACAAGCTGTGATTGAGATCAACATAAATAAAGCCTTGAAATATTAATTTTCAAGGCTTTATATTTTTAAACCTAATTCGAAAAATTATCTTTTTTATTTATGATTTGATAAAAGCCAAAAGATCTTTATTGATGGTTGCAGCTTCTGTTGTTGGCATTCCGTGGGGGAAACCAGGATATGAAATAAGCTTTCCGTTTTTTACAAGCTTTACAGCCTTTACTGCCGTAAGTGCAAATGGAACAATCTGGTCATCCTCGCCGTGCATAACAAGTACAGGAACATCCACGCTTTTAAGGTCTTCTGTAAAATCTGTTTCCGAAAAAGCCTTAATACAGTCATAATGCGCTTTTATTCCGCCCATCATTCCCTGGCGCCACCAGTTATCCCTGATTCCCTGCGATATTTTGGCTCCCTCACGGTTAAATCCGTAAAAAGGCATGGTAAAATCCTGGAAATATTGCGGCCTGTGTGTTGCAGTGCCTTCGCGGATCTCATCAAATATAGATATTGGAATTCCGTCAGGATTGTTTTCTGTCTGTACCATGATTGGCGTAACCGCGCTGATCAGCACAGCTTTGGCTACACGGCCTTTTCCATGCTTTGCAACATAACGGATAACTTCGCCACCACCTGTAGAATGGCCAATGTGCACAGCGTCTTTTAAATCAAGGGCCTGGGTAAGCTCGGCCACATCGGCTGCATAGGTATCCATATCGTGTCCGTCGGCAGTTTGACCCGATCTTCCATGCCCCCGGCGATCATGGGCGATAACCCTAAAACCCTGTCCAAGGAAAAACATCATCTGTGCATCCCAGTCATCGCCTGATAAAGGCCAGCCGTGATGAAAAAAAAGCGGTTGTCCGGTCCCCCAGTCCTTGTAATAAATTTCAGTGCCGTCTTTTACTGTAATTTTACTCATTGTTGTTGATTTTGATTGTTGTGATTAATAAGGCTAATTCAATTATTGAAACATGTTAACAATACCATGCAGTTTTGGTTTTTACGATCTTTATAAAAATGCCCCGGCATATTGGTCATGTCGGAGATACCTGGTAGATAATAAGATGCAAATCCAGGTTCAGCTCTGGTATGCCTCTTTTTTACTGTTTACAATTCGCTGTAAATAAGCGACATACAAAATTACTCCCTTCCCTCCAAACAACGCACAACCAACTGATTTACAACGAATTACTTCACAAATGACCTATAGCAGGTTTCCCGCTAAAAATATTTTAAATTATTTGAGTATAATAAATGCCATTGCCTGTCTATTTGATGACCTGTGGAAAGTAGTACTTGCTTTTGCCTGAATAGTTATAAAATGAATAACTACAAGGCACAAAAACGCTGTTTTCTATATACATACACACCTGCTGTTTACGACTGACCTATTTTAATTGCGCCATCAAATCATCTTACGATGGCGATGTTCTTATACATGTATTTTTTTAGCCAATCCATAATAATCAAAGTTTAAACTAATTATTCACTATTTATGAACCTTTGTACCTATCTCACACCCCGGAAAAGAAAAAAAAGTTTATTTCTTTTCCTGCTTATTTTTGCTTGCCTCATAACCACAAGTAAAGTAACCCGGGCACAGACCTTTGTAAATCCCGGCGTTCCCTTTACTCATGCTGACCTGGCTCAACTTAAGGCCAATATGAATACGGAGCCCTGGCTTACGGGATATAACTCCCTCAAAGGAGATTCGCATTCGCAATTGAGCTATGGAATGAGAGGGCCTTTTGCTACGGTAACCCGTGCACCCAATTTAAACAATCCGGCATGGCTGGATGATATGATCGCTATTCATAACCTGGCGTTCATGTATGTTTTTACAGGCGACTCCACATACGCCCGTAAAGCTACCAATATGCTGGATGCATGGGCGGTTACCAATACTACCTGGGGTGGCGGAGAAAATATGCTCGATATTGGCGACCGGGTAGCTTATTTTGTTGCCGGGGCCGATATTTTAAGAAGCACCTTCCCTGGATGGACAGCGGCTAACGATACCCATGTCAATAATTATTTCCGTAATGTTTTATTTCCAACTTCCTGGTCGCCTTACCCTACAAGGGATGCTAATAAAGGGGCTCTTCAAACTGCAATAGCAATTGGTATATCAGCCTATTTAAAAGATCCTGTTTTATGGCAGCAAGCCCTTGAGGTATACCGTATGGATGCAGGCGGCGGGTTGCGGAATAGCTTACCTAACGGCGAAGTAGGCGACTCCGGTCGTGATGACCACTGGTTTGAGCAGATCCAGGCGCTTGGGTGGAGTGCCGAAGTAGCCTGGAAACAAGGGGTTGACCTGTTTGCAGAATTTGATAATCGTTTGTTTAAAATCGGCGAATTATATAATCAGTATAGTCAGTCGCCTGCCGGTACCTTATCTTTTATACCATACGGAGCCTATGCCAGCTATTGGACCAATTGGGGAATCCCTCCCGGATTTGTTCACAGGCATCCGTTTAACAATATCATCAAGGGAGCATATGCACTCCGTAAAGGCATCCCAACACCATATACCGAGCAAATACGTGCGCTGGCAGGCGAAGATGGTTTTTCGTTTTTGTATTTAAAATCTTCCGATACCTCGCATGCCACACCTTTAACGCCGGTTGTTTACCCTACCGATAACGTACAGGCGGTGAGTAACGTAACCAATCTGGATATCGGTAATACCGGGCTGGCAGGCAGCGCTTCGTTGAATAACGGGGTCTGGACAGTTAATTCTGCCGGAACTTCTACCAGTAATGCCTTCAGCTTCAATTTTAAAAAGATCAGCGGCAATGCTGGCCTGGTCGTAAAAGTTAACAGCATGTCGCTCAATACCGGCGGCTGCGGCGTCATGTTACGTCAATCGCTGGCTGCTGGTTCCGCATTTTGGGATATTTTTCTCAACGCTACAGGCGGTATCGGCAATCATTGGCAGCCCAAAGCCCCCTGGTGGTTAAAAATCGAACGCGTAGGTACGCGTATATTCGCCTACCATTCGCAGGACGGTATTAACTGGACCAATCTTAGTTGCTGGTATTCTGCAACAGGTTTCCCAACCGATCTGTATGCCGGGTTTTATACCATCTCTGGTAATGCTTCGGCACTCAATACTGCCACGTTCAGCAATGTAGCTTATAGTCGAACTGCGCCGGCCGGCTCTCCGGATATCAGCAGTGCTACCACAGCCACAGCTACTATTAGCACACCTTTCAGTTATAATATTACCGCCGGTGCTAATCCATCTTCTTATAGTGCCAGCGGCTTGCCAGCTGGGCTTAGCCTTGATGCGGCTACCGGTATTATTTCCGGCACACCTACTGCTTTAGGGCAAAGCGAAGTTGCCATAGCAGCTACCAATGCCAGCGGCACAGGTACGGCAACTCTCATCCTCAACGTTATCAATAACCAAACGCCCGCAGCGCCTGCTTCGGCCGCGGCATCGGTGGTTAACGCTACGCAAATTAAATTGACCTGGGCAGCTTCGGCCAACGCTTCCGGTTATTCGGTAAAACGTTCGCTAAGCCCCGGAGGTGCATATACAACAATCCAGGCAGGGGTTAGCGGTACCAGCTTTACTGATGCTTCTCCTGTGCCCGAAGTAAATAACTATTATATTATTACGGCCCTTACCGGGAATCTGGAAAGTGGTAACTCCAACGAGGTCGTTGCTTCAGTTCCGCCTGCGGCCCCTGCACAACCCACTGTGGTTAATAAAAACAAAGAAATTGATTTGAGCTGGACCACCGCCTCGGGGGCAGCAACCTATAATGTAAAAAGAAGCACCGTTAGTGGCGGCCCTTATACAACCGTAGCCAATGTACCGGGTACCAGTTACGCCGATGTGAATGTAAGCAACGGAAGCCCTTACTATTACGTGGTTTCGTCCGTTGGGCAAACCAAAGAAAGCACGAATTCCATCGAGGCATTCGGGGTTCCCGGGTCTGGTTCTTATACCTGGAAACCGACGACCGAAACCGATTCACTAAAGCTGGCTTCCAACTGGGTAGAAAATGCTATACCGGCAAGCCCGGCCATTATAATGTTCAATGCATCGGCCGATACTATTTTGACTAATGACATTAAAGGGCTGGCGGTTGCGCGGATGCAATTTAATGCGGGCGCAAACAGTTATACCATGTCTGGCGATACACTTCATTTAAAGAATGACCTGGTTAACAATGCCACAACCTCTCATACCCTGAGTACACCTGTTGTACTGGATACTTTACTCAATGTAAACAACGTAACCAGCGGTACGGTATCCCTCACCGGAGGGATAAGCGGAAACGGAAGTTTGCTTAAAAATGGTATAGGATATCTTTATATATCAGGAAACAATACTTACACCGGCACCACCACACTAAACGGTAACGGGCAAAGCTGGCCTCCTGTATATGGTATGGAGGTTTCGGGCGCTGGTACCGGAACGCCTTCGGCTCCAACATCCGGTCCGCTGGGCACGGGTAAGATCATTATGAATGGCGGAGCATTGTTCTCTGCAAATGGCGATGCAACCTTTTATAACGACTTTGAAATAGCTGCCGGTAAAACCAGTTATTTTTATCAAACCAGTAATGCGATAAACCTGCGGGGCAAGCTTTTGGGCAGCGGCACCATTGTACAGGATGGGAACGTTTATGCTGGCTTACACCTTTTTGGCGATAACAGCAACTTTACTGGTACTTTTGTATCCAAATTACGTAGCGGTAACAACCGGGTGCGTTTTGAAGTACCAGAATCGGGTAGTGCAAAAGCTTACTGGAACCTGGATGCCAACGGAAACGACTGCCAGGGCATACTGTTCGCTACCGGTACCATCAGTTTTGGCGCACTTTCCGGCAGGGGGGCAATCCGAACAGATGCGGGGGGCAGTCCTACCATCAGCATTGGGGCATTAAACCTTAGTACAAATTTTGGAGGCGTCATGTCGGGCTCAATGAACGTTGAAAAGGTAGGCTCGGGCGTACTTATTTTTAGCGGCAATAATTCATATAGCGGCACCACAACCATCAATGGCGGAAAATTCTTGCTGAATAACGACCCGTCATCCGGCGTATTTAACAGCGCGCTTACGGTTACAGCCGGTTCATTCGGCGGAACCGGTAAAGGTTCAGGATCAGTTACTATCGGAACCGGAAGCGGAACAGGCGCGATACTTGAGCCCGGAAACCAGGCAATCGGTTCGCTGATAACCGGAGCCTTAACATTAAAGTCTGATGCTACCTACAATGCCGAAATTGATTTGGGAAGTGCTGCGGGAGATAAGATAACAGCTACCAGTGTGAGCCTGGTCAATAATCCTAAATTATCTGTAACCGGCATTGCCGGCACATTACCATCGGGCACTTCTTATACCATTATTAATAATACAGGCAGCACCGCCATTGCCGGAACTTTTAAAGATTTGCCGGAATTGTCGTTAGTTACCGTGGGCGGTTATAGTTTCCGGATAACCTATCAGGGAGGAACGGGCAACGATGTTCAGTTACTGGATGACCGTACTTTGCCCGTTACCATCACCAGTTCATTAACCGACACTGTTGTAGTCGGAAAGTCTTTTAATTATACTATCGGGGCAATCAAATCGCCCAATAGTTTTTCGGCAAGCGGGCTTCCTGCCGGGTTGAATATTAATACAAATACGGGAGTAATTTCGGGCGCTCCAACCCAAACCGGAGTTTTTTCTGTTACCCTAACTGCATCAAACGGAAGCACTGCGGATACCGCAGCTCTTGCTTTAACCGTTCAAAGCAACATAGTTAGCGGAATCCTGGTTGCAGCGGGAGATGCTAAAAACATTATTGAATGGGGGCCCATATCAAACTTCAGCTATAAAGTTAAACGTTCCACTACTTCCGGAGGGCCTTATACCACCCTTGGAAATGTTAGTACTACACAATATACCGATGCGAACGTGACTAACGGAAGCACCTATTTTTACGTGGTTACATCAATTGACAGTACTGTTGAAAGCCCAAACAGCATAGAAGTAATTGCGAAACCCAATATTGGCCAGAATGATTATTATAAATTTGATGAGCAAAGCGGCACCAAAGGGGTCGACGCCTGGGGTGCAAAACATGCTACACTGGCGGCTACAGCCAGCCATGGTACCGGCAAGTACGGCCAATCGCTCCTGTTGGATGGAACGGCCAATGCTTATACAACGCTTCCATCGGGCATTATGAGTACGCTAAATGATTTTACCATTTCTACGTGGGTAAGAATGGACGCTATTACTACCTGGATGCGTGTATTTGATTTTGGGCAAAGCACTACTCAGTATATGTTCTTAACAGCTCAGGCAGCCGTGGTAAGCGGAAAATCAACTATCCGTTATGCAATTAAAAACGGGTCTGCTGCCGAACAGAACTTGAATTTTAATTATACCTTCCCGCTCAATACCTGGACAAACCTGGCAGTAACAAGGTCGGGCAGTACTTGTACTTTATATATCAACGGCGCAGCTGTAGCGTCCACCACAGCTATCAGTATCAAGCCATCGGCCCTGGGAACTACAAGTTTTAATTATTTAGGCAAATCGCAATTTTCAGGTGATCCTATGCTTAAAGGCTCAATTGACGCGTTTAAGATTTACAGCAGGGCATTAAGCGCTACAGAAATTGCTGCCGATCTTCTTAGCGATCAAACAATTACCTTTAACCTTATGACGCAGAAGGCAATGGGTGATGCAGATTTTGCACCTCCTGCCACAGCATCTTCGGGCCTTCCACTAACATACGCCAGTTCAGACACTACAATTGCAGCTGTTGTTAACGGGAATGTCCATATTAAAGCAGCAGGAACGGCTGTCATTACCGCTTCCCAGGCCGGAAATACTGCTTATAAAGCGGCAACATCCATGAACCAGACTTTAACCATAGTTAAAAAAGATCAAACGATAACTTTTAATACGTTAAGCTCTAAAACCGTTATCGATACTGATTTCTATGCGGGTGCGGCAGTAAGTTCAGGCCTATTGATCTCTTACGCAAGTTCTGATACAACAGTTGCAGCTATCTTAAGCGGGAAAATTCACATCAAAGGAGCAGGTACCACTGTTATTACCGCTTCACAAGCCGGCAATGCTACTTATCTTCCGGCAAGTTCGGTAAGCCAAAACCTTACTGTAAGCAAACTGGCTCAAACTATAGCTTTCAATACTTTAACCCCCAAAACTGTTATCGACGCCGATTTTGATGCAGGTGCCACTGCAAGCTCAGCCCTATTGGTGTCTTACGCAAGCTCCGATACGACAGTTGCAGCCATCTTAAACGGGAAAATTCACATCAAAGGAGCAGGTACCACTATTATTACCGCTTCACAAGCCGGGAATGCCACCTATCTTCCTGCAAGTTCGGTAAGTCAAAGCCTTACAGTAAACAAACTGGCTCAAACTATTACTTTCAACGCCCTGCCTGCTAAAAGACCAGGCGATGCTGATTTTAGTATTTCCGCAACTGCTTCATCGGGTCTGCCGGTAAGCTTTGGCAGCAGTAATGCAAACGTTGCAACGGTAACCAACGGACTGGTTCATATTGTGGGAACCGGAACAACTGTTATCACTGCCAGCCAGGCGGGTAATGCAACTTATAAAGATACGACGCTTAGCCAAACCTTTACCGTTATTCCGCTTAACCTGCAGGTACAGTACCAGGATGGGGATACCGGGCAATTGACCAATAACATCGCCCGCCCATTTGTGAAGGTAGTGAATGCCGATTCTGTTGGCGTAGCCTATAGCGAGTTAACCATGCGTTACTGGTTCACTGCAGAGAATTATGCCGGCATCAATACCTGGATTGATTACGCCCAGCTGGGGAACAGCAATGTAAAAATGAAATATGTTCCGTTGGATCAGCCCCGGAATGGCGCCCTGGGTTATGTGGAATATAGTTTCACTGCAACAGGGAACCTGGGCGCTAACAGCAATACCGGGCAAATACAATCCAGGTTTGCCAACCAGGACTGGGGATTGTTGAACGAGGCGGATGACTATTCCCATCAAAGCAATACCAGCAGCTATGCTGGTAATAACCATATCACGCTTTACCGCAACGGGATGCTGATATGGGGAACCGAGCCAACTGCTGCTACCCCGCTTACCAGCCTGAACGTGTTTTACCAGAATCAAAACACCGGTACCAGCGGCAATACCATCAGCACCTACCTGGCCATTAACAATACCGGGAATGTACCGGTAGCTTTTGGCGACATTACTGCCCGTTATTGGTTTACCAAAGACGGCACACAAAGCCTGAACTACTGGATAGATTATGCTAAAAAAGGCAGCGGTAACATCAGCGGTAATTTTGTACCGTTAAGTACTTCGCTTACCGGGGCCGATACCTATTTTGAACTTGCGGTAAATTCCTCAGCCGGTACCCTTTATCCTTTAAGTTCATCGGGCAATATCCAGTACCGTATTGTCAAAGCAGACTGGTCGAACTTTAATGAGCTGAATGATTACTCGTACCTGGCCAAAGATGTGATGAAGGAGAATAGCCACATTACGGTTTATTATAAAGGCCAGCTCATTTACGGAACAGAACCTTCTACAGGCTCCATGTCGTTAAAGAGCGCCCCGCTGGCCGTAGCTCCGCCGCAGCGCGATATCAGCAATGAAGGAATTATAGTACACCAGGGCCTTTCTCCAAACGGGGATGGTATTAATGATGTGCTGATCATAGACGGCTTAACAGCCTACCCGGATAATAAATTAACGATCATGAACCGCAGTGGTGTTAAAATATTTGAAGCGAATGGCTATGATAACAGCTCGAAAGTATTCGACGGGCATTCCAGCATAGGCGGTGCCATGCAACAGCCGGGCACCTATTTTTACACGCTGGAATATAAGAAGGGTGAAGAAAATAAACATAAAACCGGTTTCATCATCATTAAATACTAATAGCACGGCATGACCCGGGATATGAATAAAATTTATAATAACAAGAAACCCCTGCTTGTTGCATTAAGCCTGTGCCTGTTACTTATAGTAACAGGCAACGGCGCTGTTGCGCAGCAGCAAGCCTTTAGTTATACCCAGTACATGGATAACTTAACACCGTTTAACCCGGCCTATTCCCTTTTGGATAAAGCAGGCTCAATTCATACCCTGGCGCGCAAACAATGGGTAGGGATAGACGGGGCGCCGGTAACCTACCTCATCAACGGGAACCTGCCCATCGAATCGATTGATGGTGCAGCAGGACTGATCGTATTTAATAACCAGTTGGCCATTGAACATCAAACCGAAGTAAATGCCTATTTTGCAAAAGGGGTACAGTTAAATTCAGAGAGCTATTTAGCCGTGTCGCTCAATGCGGGTGTACGGAGTTATGCAGCCAATTATTCTACATTGGATTCCAACGATCCAACCTTCAGGAATGATGTAAGGGGAACCAAACCCAATATTGGATTTGGCGTAATCTATTATACCGGCTGGTACTACCTGGGCATCTCGGCGCCCGAGCTTACCATAACCAGTTTGGGTACCGCATCTATTCAAAACAGTTCCAATTTCAGGAGCCATTATTACTTTTCGGGGGCATTGCTGACCAATATCAGCGAGGATATCAAATTTAAACCGGCAACATTGGTTGCCTATGCAAAAGGAGTACCGCTTGTTGCGGATATATCTGGTACAATGTATATAAAAGAGACCCTGGGGCTTGGTATCAACTACCGTACCGATAAAACGATGGCGGGGATTCTTACATTAAATATGAATGCTTTTCATATAGGTTACAGCTACCAGTTAGGGACCTCATCGGCCAACCTGGGGGGCTTTAACAATGCCACCCATGAGATATCTATCAGCTATCGGTTTGGGAATGGGAAACTTCTTAATAATATTAATTTACTATAGCCCTTTTTCCAGCATTATTAAAAAGCTGTTGCAAAAAGAAAAACAAGGTAGTGTTCATTTTAAAATCCGGGAATTAATTTCCCGGTTTTTTTGTAATAAACTGGCTATTATCTTGCTTGTGATGATGCCCGGATAATAAGTTCAGCATCCAGAATAACTGTTTCCGGGCTACTCTCATCATCGTTGGTGCGGGTAAGAATCGCGAGCATCAAAGCGACCAAATGGCTGGCGATTGCTGTAATTGGTTGGGATATGGCAGTAACAGGCGGCGAATGTAATTTAAACAGCCTGCTATCATCAAATACAATTACAGCCACATCTTGCGGAATTCGGAGGCCAAGATTCCTGATCGCTTCCAGTCCGTTTTCGGCGATATAGTTTGTTGAAAAGTAAAGCGCGTCGATAGCGTTGTTCTCTTTCAGGAAATTTTCAATTTCAACTATGCTTTGCTCCCTCTGGCTATGATACCTTATTTTTTTAATTATTGGCGATTGTTTTAAATCAGTTATTGCTTTTAGGTATCCATTTTGCCGTTCAATCATTTGAAATTGCTCGGATACCAATGTTATTAATGCAATATTTTGATAACCTTCCTGCACCAAATGCTTTACTCCCGAAAAGCTTGCAAAAAAATTGTTTACCAGAACAGTATCTGCATTAATATTCCCGAGCGGGCGATCGAATATAACGATAGGAAAACCTTCTTCCAATAATTCGCTGACAGCGGATTCAATACCCGGTGCCGGCGCGATAATAAAACCATCAACACCATGGTTTTTAAAAGCCAGTATTAAATCCTTAGCTTTCCTGGTGTCATTTTCTGTGCTTCCATAAATGATCTGATATCCTTTGTTGTATGCATGCTCCTCGGTTGCTCTTGCAATAGATGAAAAAAAGGGATCAGAAATATCCTCAATCATCATACCCAGAATTTTGGTTTTTCCCGCCCTGAATCCCTGGGCTATTTTATTTGGTATATAACCAACATTCTTTACATAATTCAGGACTTTATTTTCTAAATCAGGAGTAATCCCATATTCTTTCGCCTTCCCGTTCAGGATAAATGAAACCGTAGTTTTAGAAATGTTTAATTGGTTTGCGATATCCTTTATTCCTAACTTCTTTTTCATAAAAGCTCCCGGGCATATTTACACTTTGAAATGTTCAGGTTTATTTTAAGTAGCTGTGATTAATCATTCCGTTTTGATAAATCTTAAACCCTCAACATGCTCACCAACAAATATATCCGCCATATCTCCCGTTTTGTAAAACGACGGCTTATTAACCATATCATCCGAGATGATCTGATCTGCGATTTTCAGGTTCTCAAATGTTATATTCTTGATTCCCCGTTTCTCATCATAACCAGCAATAATTGACATGTTCGCGTTTTTACCTGCATAATGAATATTTTTAAAATAAACATTCTCTATACCATCACCGGGCGACGTATTATACTTATGATTAAACATTACCCTGATATTGATAAGCTGGCCCTTGCTTATGCTTTCAACTGCAATATTTTCAAATCGAATATCGCGCAGCAAATTGCTATCCCCGGCATTTAACGACATACATCCCTGGTAATCTATCTGGTTTTCATGCTGATTAAGTATGATTATATTTTTGAATTTTATGTTTTCGAGCGTATCTGGATTTTTACTGTCGCCATGGGTGCCTACCAGGATGGGATGGGCTACATCAGCCCACAAAATTGAATTACTTACGGTTAAGTTTTTTACATTACCATAATAATCCCAACGGTGCCCATATACGGCCACACAGTCGTCAGAATTTCGCATAAAAACATGATCAAGCAAAATATCTTTACTACAGAACACATCAATTCCATCTGCATTTCCCTCCGAACTGAAGGATTTAAGATCTTTTATGCTTACGTTCTCCGATTGACCAATAAGTACCGAATATTTATGAGGAATAACGATAATGCCGCTGATCTCGACGTTTTTTGAATATTGAACGAGAATGGCATCCTTTCTTGTTGTCACAGAATCAGTTGACTTGTTATTTTCGTGCCGGGCAAACTCTTGTCCAACATTTAATTGTGTTAAAATACCGCGACCAAAAATCTTTACATTTTCTGCGTGATCAACTATAAAGCTGCCGTGTACAATAGCTCCTCCGGATATATAAACTTTTTTATTTGAAGGCAGAAGCATCCTGCCGATTTCATGAATTCCGGGACCAAAATAAATAAGGTCCGCGTTTCCTGAAGTGGGTCGTTCGGTATCAATAGCATTCGCAAAGACCTGGAGGTTCTCAAGAATATTCCCGTTTATTTCAACAGAAACAAACTGTGAAGCATCCATAGAAAAGGTAATGGTATTTCCGTGTATTTGCGAAACAATCCCATAAGCCGCCGGGCGGATTTTAACACTTTTAACTTTGGCATTATTTACCGTTACCGAAACATTTACCTTAGCCGAACAATCAAAATAAGTATAGGAAGTATGCTTTACTGCCATCCTGTTATTAACCGAATGGGCAACGTTTGCATAATACACGTCCGGCCTTTGCCAGGCTGAGCCTGCCTCTTTTATCTTTACCTGGTAGGCTTTACTTATTATTGTACAATTAGGGGCTTTATAGTTAATTATTTCTGCAAAACTGCAAATTGTGGTTTGCAGAAAAATGCATACCGTAAATATTGATTTAAACATATATTATTTATAAACACTGAAATTTTAGAAAAGACAGCCTAATTGTATTTACATACTCATGTTATTAAGGATAAATTAGAAAAAAGCCCCGATAGCTTAAGCCTTATAACCAATTGATACCCGTATGTATGAAGAAGGCTTAATTACAGATGTTAATTATAGTTGTGAAGTAATAGTTTTAGCATATGTTAAATAAAATCATTGATGTGGATTGTAAATGCAATATTTATTTAAAATTGAGGTCTTAATTTTTTAAACGGCAACTCTGCAATCTGCCATGTATTTATCTTCGGACAGCTCTGTCCTCAACTGAAGTATCCCACGATGGACATGATTAACTACCGACTGGTATTTTATACCTGTAACCTCGGCTATCTGCTCATAGTTCCAGCCGTCAAAATATTTTAAAAATATCATTTCACGCTGCCGTTTTGGCAAGCCATTGAGTGCAATAGAGAGCTGCCGCTTCATTTGAAGGTTAATTTCCTTGTTAACCAGTATTTCTTCCTGGGAAAACACCATTTCAATCTCAAAGTCTTGTATAGTGTGAGTATACCGCACCTTATCACTTTTAATATAATTGATAGCAATGGAACGGGCGRCTTTAAAAAAGTACACCTTAACGTTACTAATCGGGCCAAGCTTTTCCTTTTTTTCCCATAATTTAATAAAAAGATCCTGGAGTAAATCGTAGCATACATCTTCATCCTTCAATATCTTAAGTAGATAATGAAACAGACCGGGAAATAATTCATTATGGATACATTTGAATGCCCCAACGTCCCCACTGCGGGAATCTTCCCACCAACTTGATAACTGACTGCTCTTATTCATAAACGGTTTTGGATTTTCTTAATGCTACATACTTTATACATACAAAACTCAATATGCCGTGCACATTGGCTGGTTTGAAGAACAAAGAAATAACAATGAATAATTGGTTTAACAAGAGCTAATATGGCGCGAATTGCACATAAATACGGGGTACAAACAAGCCATTTAAAGGGTACAATTCGACCAAAAAAGGCTCTCTAAACCGGTTTAGAGACAAAACCAATGGATTACCTGTTAAGTGCCGCTAACGTTGAAGCGTTTTTTAAATACCGGGCGCTTCTGACGAACAAAATCGGAAGGATTCACCCCGAAGAGTTTAAAAAACTGTGTACGAAAGTATTTAATATTGTTGAAGCCGGTTTCAAGCGCAACTTCATTTACATTCATATCTGATTGAATCAATAGTTCTGCCGCTTTACGCAATCTTATATACCTGATGAAGCTGTTGATTGAATGCCCCGACAGGAACTTTACTTTCCTGAAAAGGTTTGAGCGGCTCATCCCAATTTCATTTGCAAGTACATGTACATTAAAATGTTCATCTGTAAGATGCTTTTCAACCACCTCGATACATTTTTCCAGGAAGTGTTTATATTCTTCCGAAATGTTAATATTACTTTTTTTCAGTGTTACCGCATTATAAAAATAGCTTTGTAAATTGCGTCTCATCTGCAATAAATTGGCAACCCGCGCAACGAGAATTTCTTTTTCAAAAGGCTTGTTTATATAATCATCCGCCCCACTCTCCAATCCTTTAATTTTATTTTCTGCTGATGAGCTGGCAGTCAGCAAGATCATGGGGATATAGTTGAGCAAAGGATCTTGCTTGATTATAGCACACAATTCAATGCCGTTTAAGCCGGGCATCATTACGTCACAAATAATCAAATCAGGCAGCTTTTCCTTTGCAACAGCAATACCACTCAAACCATCTGCAGCTTCGCATATGAGATAACTTTTTTCGAGTATACTTTTAATGTACCGCCTCAGTTCGTGATCGTCATCAATAATTAATATTACCTTTTTATCTGTAATTATTCCCTGGCCCTTAAAATCAAGCTGATTTTCAACTATGTCAGCAACCGGCAAACTATCGGCCAGTTCAATTAAAAGTTCTGAAGACTGTGATCCCTTTGCTGCTATTTCCTTACCTGCAAAATGCGCTGTACCCTTTTTCAATTGAAGTAAAAAAACCGTTCCGGTTGATACTTCGCTTATATAAGAGAGCGAACCATGATGTTCGGCAGTAAATTGCCTGGCAAGATACAAACCGATACCAAAGCCAGCCTTTAACAATCCCGTGGTATCTTTTGACCGGTAAAATTTATCAAACAATCTTTCTTTAACATCCTCCGGGATTCCCTGTCCGGTATCAGCTACGCTGATATTTACAAATTCAGTATCCTCTTTGATACTAATGATCACTTTTCCGTTTTGAGGAGTATATTTTATTGCATTTGAAATTAAATTAAAAAGGATAATTTCAATCTTTTCCCTATCACCATAAATAACCAGGTCCTTAACATCGGCAATCAATTCATAATGCAGGTGCCCTGTTTTTGCCTGAGGAATAAAGCAGGACTTTACATCACGACAGACTTCAAAGATATTTATGGGTCCTATATTTAATTGAGAAATGCCATCGTCAGCTTTTCTGAATAAAAGCAATTGGTCAACCAGGCTTAACAACCTTCTTGCATTCCTGTAAATAATATTCAGGTCCTGGCGGTCATTCTCCAAACTCCGGTCTAAAAGATCCTTGATGGGATTAATTATTAAAGATAAGGGCGTGCGGAATTCATGAGACATTCCTGTGAAAAACTCCAGTCTCTTCTCGTGTAATTCTCTTTCCTTTTCCTGCAGGGTCTTTTGGTTTTCGGCATTAGCTACCGCCAGCTTAATTTCATATTTCAAACGGGTTTCTCTAAACTTATAATCCAGGTACCAGTAAATAAAAGATATGACCAAAAGCACATACACAAGATAAGCCCACCAGGTGCGATACCACGGAGGCAGGACTATTACCTTTAAATAAGCTTGTTTTGATAACCACTGCCCTTCAGAATTGGTGGCATTAATTTTAAATGTATATTTTCCGGGGCTTAACCTGGTGTAAACTGCGGTTCTGTTGTGCCCGGAGTAATTCCATCCCCTGTCCCAGCCTTCCATTGTATACCGGTAGCTAATTCTTTCCTGGGCAGTGAAATTGATAGCTGCAAAATCAAAAGAAAGAGACGCTTCATCATAAGGCACCGTAAGCGAGGTAATAAGCTTCTTACTATCAGATTTTAGCCCGAAAAGATAATCACTTGAAGGGTGATTATTTATTTTTATCCCGGTGATAACCAGGTTGGAATTATCTTTTATCGGGACAATTTGCTCCGGACGGAACAGGCTTAAACCGTTAATGCCGCCAAAGGCAAGTTCTCCGGTCGACAGGTGTAAGGAGGCATTATAGTTGAATTCCCTATTCAGAAGGCCATCACTCTCAAAATAATTAGTAAATATCCGTTTTTGCGGATCGAACCTGGAAATACCATTGTAAGTACTCATCCACAAGTGCCCAAAACTATCTTCTTCGATAGCCAAAATGGTGTTATTGCTTAATCCATCATCAGTAGTGTACTTACGGACAATACGATGTTTATTCCTGTCAAAAAGCATCAAACCGGCCTCTGTTCCCAACCACATATTACCCCATTTGTCTTCGTGTATTGATCGGACAGATTTGCCAACCGGAAAAAACTTATGCTTTTTATTTATCCTGTCAATTTCATAAATACCATCAAATGATCCTCCCCACAATTTCCCGTAATGGTCTTCGGTAATCGCTATAATATTAATTAGTTTAGAATCAAATACACTGAATCGGTCATGTTGTCTGTCGTAGCGGTAAAACCCATCCTGCAATGCACTTGCCCAAAGATTATGTGCGCGATCTTCCTTCAACATCCAAAAAATTGAAGTGACCGGATTTCCCGCTTCATTAACTCCTTTATAAACTTTGAATTCTTTAGATTGAGGCAAATATTGATTTATCCCGTTACTGTAGGTGGCAATCCATATTTTGCCGTACGAATCCTGCTGGATGCCTGTAATAAAATTGGAATTTATCTGGCGGGAATCCCCCGAAGAATGGCTGTAGTTTTCAAAAGTATTTTTCTGTCTGTCCCAAATGCTCAGACCGCCGCCATCGGTGCCAATCCAGATTTTTTTGTCTGAAGTCTCAAAAATAGATTTGACAAAATTATTAATCAGGCTATTCGCATTTATCGGGTTATGAGCAATATTAAGAAACCTGGATTTGTAATCATCTATTATATTTACCCCTCCCCGCAGTGTGCCAATCCACTTTCTATTTTGCTTATCAACGTAAATGGCATATACAGCGTTGCTGGATAGGGAAAACTGGTTCAGGTTGCTGTTCAGATAATTAAACTTCCCGGTATTTATATTCAGAATGTTGATACCTCCGCCATCTGTACCAATCCACAGCGAACTATCCCGCATTGGTTGAATACTTGTTATCCTGTTTGAACTAAGCTTCTCCGGCCCCTCGCTCAGATCGAGGTTATAATAACCCAGTTTTATATCGTAGCGATGTAATCCGGAGCTTGTTCCAATCCAAAGCTGACCTTTGTCTGCCTGCATACAGGAAGCCGCTGTAATTGATTTATTGATGACCTCAACCTGTTTTTTTTTGTTGTTGTACAAGCACAATCCGTGGTCTTTAACCATTAAATAAACATGTTGCAAGCCATCGGTACACAGGCTCGTAACGTTGTAATTCACGATAATTTTATGGTCATCAATAAGGGGGACACCGTAGCCGGTTTCCTGATGTTTTCGATCGAAGACTATCAGTCCGTTGTCCTGTGAAGCCACATACACAAATCCTGTGGCATCAGTTTTAATATCCTTTATGTATGTGCTGAGTTTTTTTGGCTGCTTACTACCAGGAAAAAAGGCATAAACCGGGGTAAATTTTTCAGACACCCGGTTAAAAAAATTTATACCCTGCCTGGTTCCTACCCATAAATCATGCCTGGTATCTTGCGTAATACAGTTAATCCAATTATTTATGATGGATTTTGAGTTATTTGGATTATTGCGGAAGATCTTGAAATTATAGCCATCATAACGGTTTAAACCATCATATGTCCCAAACCATACAAATCCCTGGTCGTCCTGGTAAATGCAGCGGACTTCATTATTTGATAAGCCATTATTGATTGATAAATGATCTATTGCAGGATAAACGATAGCAAAAGATAATAATGGCTGAAGTATCAGAACAACTACCAGATATACAATGCTGATATAGTTGGCTGACTTCGCAACTTTAGGATATAAGCAATTGTTAACCTCGGGATTCACTTTTACTTCTCTTATTAAACTGGTATCACTATCTGGGCCGGATTTAATTGTTATAAATCTAACAAGAAGCCTATTGGTT
Organism: Mucilaginibacter sp. P5_A6; assembly: GCF_056400585.1. Taxonomy (NCBI): domain Bacteria; kingdom Pseudomonadati; phylum Bacteroidota; class Sphingobacteriia; order Sphingobacteriales; family Sphingobacteriaceae; genus Mucilaginibacter; species Mucilaginibacter sp. P5_A6. Next base: position 244,574 of record NZ_JBFUKZ010000004.1, read on the forward strand.
AGGATTCATCTGTACCCCGGGACTTGCTGATCTTAGTATATATAGAGTTCCAGTTAGAAGCGATCAATTTCGGGGGAATTTTAAGTTTCCTTATCCGAAAGGGAGGCACGGGCTCTATTTCATCTTTCTTTTTAATCATTTGTACAAATAAAAGATTTTCCATTCATTTTCTCAAATTATCCGGAAGCTTATATAATTGGCTGTCCTTCAAGGCAAACTAAGTCGGGTGCGTCTCTTAATTATTTTCTTTCAAAAGCTTTATATATTAAAGTTTTTTTCGGCGAAACATTAGTGTTAAATATCACAACGCAATATAAAAAAGGCTCCCTGAAGAGCCTTCTAACCAATTATTAATCAATAGTAACCCAACCGGTATATCAAGATAATATATAGACAATTGCGATTGCTTTATATACTCACCATTTTCATTTTATTACGATAAATTATTTGACTTGCGTAATTTAAACAATTGGGAATAAACGCAAAAAGACCTGAGTTTATTTCCCGATACGCCCGATGATGGCCTGGTTTAAACAGGCAATGGCACGAACGTATAGTCCATGCCATTTTTTGTTTATAAATATAAGCTTTCCGTTTTTTAGCTACATGTTTATCAAGGTGCAATGGTCCATAACTGATTGTTGCTGGTTCCGCTTGCCCAGAATTGCATGATGGATCCATCCACGGTACCTCCTCCGGTATCCAGGCATTTGCCATTAGTGCGGTTTACAATTTTATAGTAGGATCCTACCGGTATTATTGTCCATTGTTGATTGGTGCTTCCGCCGCTTGCCCACTCGGCAACTGTAGAACCGTCGGCTGTGTGGTCATAGCTATCCAGGCACTTGCCACCTGTTACACAAGCTAATTTGTAATAACCGCCGCTATATGTTATTACCCATTTCTGGTTATTACTACCGCTTGAGGCCCATTGCCCCACATTTGCTCCGTTGGTATTTACGCCTAAATTATCCAGGTATTTTCCGCTTGCGCGATTGACTAACCTGTAGGTGCCATTGGCTATAGGCTGCGTTCCTACAGAATGTGTTAAAGTTCCAAATCCTAACTGGTCATACCCTCCGCTATTGGGCCCATAATCGCCGCCGCCGCCTTCGGGCCTTACATTAGCAGCATACTGCCCGCTAAAGGTTGTTCCGGTAATGCCATGTGATATCTGGTAATTGTAGATCAACTCCCAGCTTGGGCGGATATCTCCCCTACCGCCGGCTGCAATAACCGTTTGTGTTTGCCATGTGCAATTTTGCCCATTAGCCCAGTTATAAGTGGTGAAAGGCACCTCGTTTCCAAGATTATAACTGGCAGTATATTCGCAAACTGCCAATGCTTTGTTATTTTCATAAGCAAATAAATCCTGATTTTGGTTATAAGCCATTTGGCAGAAAGCCCCCAGCAGAGAAATATCCAAACATTGGTGCCCCTGATCACGACCAGCTTCCTGCCCTTGCCCTAACTGACCTGAATTGTATAAAAAAGGCACAGCATGATCAATTGAACCATTTCCGGCGCCGGTTTTGAAATAGGTTATTGCTTCGTCAAATTTGTTAGTGTCATCACATAATATGCCAATTGAAAGAATTGACGCCATACTGCACAAATCCCAGTTTGCCCAGTAATTTGTTATGCAGGCGCCATTATGATTCACCAAAAAATCATGGTTCATTGGATAAAATACGTTAAGCATCATATTTTTAAAGCGTGTAAAGTCTGCTGCTGCCCAGCCGCTGTAGTCACGCATGATCTCGGCTGCATTGGCAAACTCGTAACCATATATACCGGCAGCAAGCCATCTGTCTGCAGACCCCTGGATCGATACCAGGGTAGATGACCACGCGTTCATAATGGCCACAGCCTTATTTCCACAGGCTACATCGCCATTAATTTTCCAACGTAAAGCATTTTGATAAGCGGCAGCAATATCATTATACAGTTTTGAATAGTTTTCCGGCGAACCAGAACCCCTGTAAACGGTATCCACAGGCCCTTTCATGGCATAAGTTGATAGCGAGTGTGAGTTGGCTGTAAGTTTGTTCCAGCCAGATAGCCAGGGATCTGTCCCTGCGTTAACCATGGTCTGCATCCTGATCAGATCTGCCTGGGTATGCAGCATTCCGGGATGAATAAATGTAGTGGTTGCGTTTACGGCAAGTTTAGAAACAGATGTTTGCTTATTGCTATCCGCGTTTGCCGCCACCGGCAAAGATGACTTCTTACAGCCTACAGTAAACATCAGAAATAAACAGCTAAGAAAAATCAGGCTTTTTGACTTCATTTTTTTTAAATTTTGGTTAAGTTATAATTTGGTTAATTAATTGCAAATGAAAAACTACCAAAAACGCAAAACCGAACCCAAATACTTAGCGTGGAGTTAATTAATAATAAAATATCTTGCAACCAAGATAAGAGAACTGGCTTCTGTATTGACTAATAGGTAATAATTGTGAGTCAAACATATACCAATTAATAAATAATAATGAGGGGCTAATTGACCATTTATGAGGCACTAATAGGCCATGAGGAGTAATAATATTAAATTTCAGCAAAAGATATCACAATTTATAACAGCAAGTTAAATCACCCGGCATTTACGCCCGTAAGAAATTGATCCTAAGGCATGTCGCAATAAATTAAGGACTTTAAATTTTTATCTTCCCGTTGTGTATACTTAAAGACAGCCACAAACAAGCAGACTTTTGCAGGTGTGTCTTATTCCTACATCACCCAAAAAAACGATCTGGATTCAAATTACCGGGAGGGAGTTGTTTTACCCTTACCGGGCTTCCAGATCTTGAAGTTTAACACAAATTTATTTTTTTGGATTAGTGAACGCCATTCGACAAATAAAATAGAGCACAGTAAAAGCAACCCCAATATTAAACTTGCAATTGATTTCCAGGAAAATCCTTCCTTGATTATGCTTTCCGCATTTTCTGAAACATATTTTCCCATATGCACAGTAATGGCATCGCTTGTAAATTTCCCTACAAAAAAAGTGGGGATTACATACCTTGCGCTTATTTTTGCCATACCACTGGCCAGGAATAAAGGTGTAGTAGGAAGAGGTAATAAGGTGTAAGCAAGTATGACTACCTGGCTTTTCCATCCTTTTTCTTTCAGTTTTTCGCCAAGGAACTGAACATCTTCATTCTTCGATTTCTTAAAAATTCTTCCGGCCAGCATAGGGATATATAACGTAAGTATATACCTTCCGATAATAGACCCCAAAACTCCAATTGTAATAACCCACCAAACATTTAAGCCATATACAACCTGTAAAAAAATCATAATGGTAAAAGCAGGTAGAAATGGGAAAGGAACAACATCAAACAAAAAAGCCCCCGTAAAAACCAGTAGGTATTGCCACCACATATTTATATATCTTTATTATCAAATCTATAGTTTTAATCTTAGATACAAAGATTGCCACAGAGGTTATTACCTATCTTACCGGATAATTAAATATAATTTAGCGAACGGAGTTGAGTATAAAACATCCTGATTAATTTACAGCTTCAGGATCAGCAAAAATAAAATCGGTAACCAATAAGCCTTTCGATCCGTTTGTAGTTTCGATGGTATAGATGTATTTATAGGTTTTGGATAACTGATCAAATCCCTCGTCAATCACTTTTATATTCAGATCAGCTAAAGAAAAATCCTCACTGTTTTGGATACATAAAAATCGTTCATCCTGTATTGGTAAAAAATCGTCAGTATATCCCTGGTCGTGCAGATCAATAACCCTGCTTGTTAAAGCATTGCTTAATCTTTTTTTATTGTTTTTCATGGTAATTTTCAATTTAACAGCTTACAAACATACCTCCCTACTTATTTGCTACTCAACATCTTAGCAAATTTCAATCCAAAAACATGTAAATTCAATTACATTGGGAGTGTTTATTTTTTTTTCTTAAACCTGTTCCAAAACTTCATAAAATCCAGGTCAACTCCGCTCTGCAAATAGCACCCTGTGTTTGGATTTTAATACAACAATAAGTCAAATTGGCAGGGTTTAACTTTTAAGTACTGCCGCTATTTTTAAAGCACGGTAAATAAATGGAATTATGATACAGTAAAACATACAACGCCAAATAATCATACCCGTTACCAGGTATAATTATTTGGCGGTTTTAAATAACATAGCATAAAGCACCTGAAGTGTTTATGCTTATAGCTATTAGTTATAGCTAACAGAATAACTGTTGGTAGTAAAATTCAATCCGGAGCCATTAGTGCCGTATGATGAGGTGATCTCAAAACCAAATTGCACATTTCCAACGGTGACATTGCCAAACCAACCCTGGTTTTTTATCCAGTTTTGGATGGCCTTAATATCAACCGTAGTTGAATTTGTTTTGGTGGTTCTTAAAAAAGAATAAACGTTATTGCTGCCATTGTTACCTCTGAATATATTCCAGGTTTGGCCTCCAACACTTAAATTGGTATATACAGGTATTGGATTACCCGCGGCATTCCAATTATATGAAATAGGTTTAACATTTCCGCTGCCATCGGTATTGCCGGTGTAATTCATCCATAACATGGTTTCATTAGCGTTGGTGCTGTCCCAAATATCGTATGTTGATTCCCATGCACCACCGGATGGCGTAGTTGCGTTGAAACTACTGGTACAACTGTTAAGGCTGCTGAGTAGCACACCCACGTACCTGGTAGAGTTTGGATAGGACTTGATACCACCGGTATTGGGATGGTTGGCCCATATGCCCCAGTTACTGTAAGAGTTGGCCCAAATGTTTTGTGCTCCCGCACCACTGCCCCAAATATTGTTGTATACGGTATAACCACCGTTTTGCCATGAAGCGTACTGGGCAGATGACGACCAGTTGGCTTCAACCCGTGCATTTGTTGACGCAGGCGCATCGTTATTTTTTTTACATGCACTAAATAATACTGTAATTAACAGTACACAAGATAATTTTTTCATAAATGATTTTTAGGTAATAAAATTGGTTGTTTGATAACCAAATATAATTGCAAAAAAACAGAGGGGTTTATACTAATATCTCAAATATTTACACCAGCATCTCACTTATTATAACAATATCTCAATTACCGAAATTATTATTTCATCTATGCAATTATACTTTAATGCCCCACCGAAATTTGCGTATCTTCTTAAAATACAGGGATTACTTAAAACCTGCCTGTTTCATGTAAACACTCCAAATTTCCGGGATCGATAAAAACTAAAGAGGTTTATTTTAATACCATTTGGTATTTTTCATAATTTTAGCCAAACAAAATTTGAATATATCAACACTTACATGCAACACCCACTTGATAACCCGGCCTGGAATGCTTTAACATCTGGTAATAAAAATCTTTCGGCAGGTGTTCAGCAGGTTAAATATTTTATAAAAGATGTTTCCCCTTTTGCAGGCATGGCAGAAAACACGCCAGGGAACTTCGATACCCTTTATAATCTCCTGCCGCCTCAAACAACGGTGGCTGTTTTTAATCCGGACGAGGTGGAGATCCCTAAACAATGGAAAATTATTCAGCAAATGAGGGCTTTGCAAATGGTATACAATAACCCGGCACCACAGGAAGTAGCCGGCGCGGAACTCATACCTTTACGAGATGAACATATACCCGCCATGCTGGCGCTTACCAAGCTAACCAACCCCGGTCCGTTTTTTAGCCGTACTATAGATTTTGGGAATTATTACGGCATTTTTAATGACCGTCAATTGGTAGCCATGGTCGGACGTCGTTTACAGCCTTTGCCCTACATGGAGGTTAGCGCAGTTTGTAACCACCCCGATCACCTGGGCAAAGGCTACGCCAGCCAGTTAATACGACACCAGCTGCGGTTAATTAAAGCTGACAGTGGTATTCCATTCCTTCATGTGCTTTACAATAATGCAAATGCTATTAAGCTTTATGAAAAGCTGGGTTTTGTAACACGGATGGAAATGAGCATTTGCGCGATACAGAAGGTTTAATTATTGGGCATACCAGGGCAGGGACGGGCTTTACTAAGAATGAGGTCGTGAGTCTGCGTTAGTAAAAACAGGTACACATTCAAATCTATTTTAATTTATAACATCCGGAATACATTAACCTCCGTGGCATATCTGTTTCCTTCTACCCCAGGTAATTCACATATTGCTCCTCAAACGTTCCATCACTGTAAAGATCAATAAGCCCATAGCCTGGCGCGGTTTCGCGGAGATTACCTTCCCACCATGCACCGCTTACGGCCCCGTTGCAGATGTAGCTAACATTATTGTAAACCACCTTATCCCTTAGGTGGATGTGGCCGCTCAAACATAATTTAACATTGGGATGCTGGTAAAACAAGCGGATAATTTTTGCTGTATCGGTATGCATATCGCCGCCCAGTATTTCCCATTTGTTGATAATATCATCCTGTACCATCAGTGTAGCACTCAGGATAGGAATATGCGACATCACCAGTACCGGCATTGCAGGGTCGGTGGTTTTCAATTCATTCTCCAGCCAGGCAAACTGCTCATCGCCCAGTTTACCAATATACCAGGTTCCGTCAATATCAAGATGTACACTGTCAAGCAAAATAAATTTCCAGCCGCCTTTGGTAAAACTGTTGTAGGGCTTTGAAAGTTTTAGCTGGTCCATGGAGTATTGTTTGCCGTAAATAGCCTGGCTTTTATTGTTCTCGTTCCACCATATATCGTGGTTGCCAAGACAATAATGTACGGGAATGCCGCTTTCGCCTTTCATCACGCTGTTCATCAGCTGCCATTGATCGTTAATGGTGCCGAGGTTTTCCTTGTTCATATCAAAAACAATATCCCCGCCATTCAGGATCAGGTCTGGTTTGGGGCTTTGCTGCTGCAAATGGTGCAGGCATTTAACAAATTTGGCGGGAGCATCAAACTTGTTTTTAAGATGTACATCGGTCAAATGCGCTATCCGGAGCACATTTTTTTTAGGATCGATGATGTTACCAAAACCCAGGGTTGGCGCCAGTAACAGGCCGCCAATATTTTTTAATGCTGATCTTCTTTGCATATGAAATGTAAAACTAATTAGATACGAGGTTTTTTATGCTCCCCTTTTTCCGGCTTCATTTCTGATTTATTACTATCTTTTTCATATTCCTTTTCATCCTTTTGATTCCTGCGGATGAGCCATATCACCAATGCAGCCAGTACAAGCGTTATGGCTATTACTAAGGGATAATTTATCGCTTCCATAGTTGGTTTGATTAAAACAGATGTAGGGAAAGGGCTCGAACCTTTCATATGCTGCCGGCCAGCGCCCTACGCAATGATCTCAATGACCGGCGCAAAGTTAAATGCACTTTTTGGTATTAATAACCCAGGTGGATAATTTAACAAAATGGTAATATGCCGAATTGAATGGCAGTGAAAAATCAGCATCGTACTACAAAGCATAACAACAACAGGACTATTCCTTTACACCATAACCTTATTTTTGCCAAATGGCAATAATCAGCAAAAATGATGTTATAAAAGCAACGGGAACTAAAAGGCTTCCCGGTTTAGCTACGCTTTTAATGAAGCTGATGAAAATTGATGCATTTAATAGTATGATGCAGCAGGCCGGCATTTTAAAAGGTGTTGATTTTACCCGTTTCGTGCTTAATTTTTTGGGTATAACTATCCAGGTTGATGAAGAGGATCTGGCCAGGATTCCGGCTTCGGGCGCTTTTATTGCGGTAGCTAATCATCCTTATGGCGCTGTTGAATCGCTGGCCTTGCTCAATTTACTGGTTGCATCCAGGACCGATACTTTATTTATGGGTAACTTTCTGCTAAAGCGGGTACCAAACCTGGCTGATTATATCATTGCTGTTAACCCTTTTGAAACTGTTAAAGATAACTCCAGCATCAGCGGACTAAAAAACACCTTATCCAAACTTCGCAGTGGCACCCCTGTTGCTATTTTCCCCGCCGGGGAGGTTTCTGCTTTTGATTTTAAAACCAGGCAGGTTACCGACAGGCAATGGCACCCCGTTGTAGGAAAACTTATTGCAAAAGCCGGAGTACCTGTGCTACCCATTTATTTTCACGGCGATAACGGGATAGGCTTTAGTTTGCTGCGCTATATACACCCGGCCCTGCAAACGGCCATGCTGCCAGCCGAACTTTTTAACAAAAAAGGGATGGTATTACGTGTGCGCATTGGCAAACCTATATCACCCTGCAATTTTCAAACACAGCAAAAAACCGATGAGCTGCTGCCTATACTGCGCGCAAAAACATATGAACTAAAAGAAGTTGCTGCCTGATATTTAAGAAACTGGTTATTGCCCGTTCGCTTTATAAATAAACCAGGCATTCAATACCAGGTAAACTACCAGCAAAACCTGGCCGCAAATAAAGTCGAACTTTTTGGCCTTAGCTATTTTTTCTTGTTTTACCAGCCTGAGGGAATATGCAGTGCAGATAATTGTGGTAAGGATAAAAAACAAAGTAATTCCGTGCAGGGTATCCACCAGGGTGAACGTGGTAGACTCCGGCAGCGCCGAATCAATGATATACTTATTACCAATAACCGCAAACAATGCGCCTACGCTTAATCCAAACCGCGAATCAATACTATCCGTATGGATATAAAAACACATGTAAGCAATCAGGAAAGCCACGTACATACCCAGGAACATTTTCCAGAACAGCCCCATGGCGTCCCTGTCAATTTGAAGCCTTACCTTAAAATTGCTGTATTCGGTGTGCGGTTTTTTCAGGCTTTCATCGCCAAAACTTGTTTCATAGGCTTTAATCCCGGTGGTGATACTTAGGCTATCTATGCGCCACCCCCTTAGTGTGAAACGGGGATCAAAATGTTTGCCCAATGTATCGGCAGCAAAAACAAGCGACTGGGAATCAAACTGCGAATTCTCGATGGAAAACCTCAGCTTCTGCCTGTCGAAGGGAAAGTTGTCAATCGCCCAGGAGTCTTTCATCACGCATTGCAGTTTCATTAACATATAAACCTTGCTGCCGCTTGAATCAATGGTTGAAAACGATTTGGTAACTGTTTTTGCCTGGGGCACTTCCAGGTTTTGCAAAAAGTCAAATTTCCTGTTTTCGTATTTCAGCCAGAGCCAAAGGTCGATGGTATATTCTTTATCCTTAAAATTTATATCATGAATGCTGGTAATATAAACCCCGGTTTTTACAGTATCAGGATTTACAGGCCTCGCCATGGCGGCTGCCGATGCGAAGAATATGAACAGGATGAATAGCAGGGAGTATTTCAAAAGATTATCTGTTGTATAAATTAAAGCTAATATAGTTTTAATCATATAATATAACAGATAATCTTTTAATTGAACAAAGGTAGTTTCCCTCACAGGTAACTATTTTACCTTCTTCACCCCCTCGCTTGTCATTACCACCCGTTTAATAGTACCTTCCTTATTATAGTACAGGTAATCAATACATACCGAGCGGTGGAAACTGCCTGCATCTGCTGCTAAGGCCCCATTATGATAAATAAAATAGGTTTTACCCTTAAAATCTATAATAGCCTGGTGGTTGGTGTTGGAGTTACCTGCAAGCTCATTAATTATTCCCTTGTAAGCCCAGGGACCATTTATGTTCCTGCTCATGGCGTAGGCTATCTTCTCGGGGAATTCATATGCATATGACAGGTAATACCAGCCATTGCGCTCATGAATCCACGGCGCCTCGGTATAATGTGGCAGGGTGATGGTTTTTATCGGGCCATCAAGCTCGGTCATGTTGGATTTTAATTTGGCGTAGTAGCAAATGCCGTTGCCCCAAAACAGGTAAGCCTGCCCATCCTTATCAATAATAACCGATGGGTCGATATCATCCCAGGAGTGTTTAACGGCCTTGGTCATATCGTTGGTAACTAAAGCTGTTCCGCGGGCATCTTTAAACGGCCCGGTAGGGCTATCACTTACTGCGACTCCTATCGCCTTGCCGGGGATTGTGCCATGTTCGAGCGCTACGTACCAGTAAAACTTACCATTGCGCTCAATTACCTGCGATGCCCATGCATCGGCTTTAGCCCATGCAAAATCTTTTACATTTAGGGGGGATGGATGTTCTGTCCAGGTTACCATATCCGATGATGTGAAGCAGGTCCAGTTGTGCATTACGTAGCCATTGTGACCGGCGGCTGCCTCATCGTGCCCTGTGTATAAATACACCTGCCCTTTATAAACCATAGCAGCCGGATCGGCAGTAAACTTATGGCGAATGATGGGGTTGCCCATGGAGTGAATGATGGTATCTGGTTTAATAACCGTGGCCTGGGCTGAGGTTAAGCAACCAAGGGCTATAGTTAATGTGAGGAGGTATTTTGATATCTTCATTGTTTTCTTATCCGTTTTTAAATTGTGATCCCGAAGAACAAAGGATGTGCTTCTTCTCTATCCATGTTGGCGAATAAATACTTCACTCGTTCAGCAAAACAAAATCATTTTTATAACTCTTGTATCACCGGCCACCCGTCTACCCATTTCAATTTCTTTAGCTGCAATTTTGAGATTCCCCTATCCGCGGCATCATATCCGTGGTAAACAATATAATCATCGCCATCAAACCGGGCAACGCCGTTATGGCCTACGCCGTACCAATCCTTATCGCCTTGCAAAAAAACAGTACCGCCCCCTTTGTTCATAGCTGTGCCGGTTTTATCCAGGTATGGGCCCTTTAAGGCTTTTGATCTGCCGATGATCATTTTATAGGTGCTTTTTGGGCCTTTACAACAATAATCTATCGAGGCAAACAGGTAAAAATATTTGCCGTGTTTGTAAATAAATGGTGCCTCAATAGCATTACCCCCGGCATCAATTGGGTTGCCATCAACTGCGGGCAGGTTTTCAACGGCGTCTTTTTTGCGGGTGGCAATAGTTGGCAGGTTGTCAATATTTTCGGCAACGCTAAGCCTATCATTACTAAGTTTAGCCAGTTTAAGGCCATCCCAAAAGGAACCAAATACCAGGTAGGGCAGTCCATCCTTATCCGTAATTAAATTAGGGTCGATGGCATTCCAGTTGGTTTTGCCGGGGATAGACTGGATAACCTTACCATGATCTATCCATTTATAAGCCGCATCGTTAGTGTGTAAGGTAGTATTGGTAGCTACCCCTATTGCCGAGGTGTTTTTACCAAAGGCAGAAACCGAATAATACAGGTAATACAAACCATCATGATATGAAATATCCGGCGCCCATATATGTCCCTTAAAACCAGGAATAGCATCAACTGCCCACTGCGGGGCGGCGGCAAAAACCGGCTGTTCATGTTTCCAATGCACCTTATCTGCCGACGACCACATGGCTATGCCCATACCCGTGCAAAAAATATAATAAATACTCTCCTGCTTAATAATCACCGGATCATGTACCGAAATATCGGTTTTTAAATCCTGTGCATTGGCAGTAATGCTGGTGATGAGCAGGAAGATAGCTATGGTTAGTTTTTTCAAAGTATATGTATTTAAAAACCCCGTCATTGCGGCGAGATACGAAGCAATGACGGGGTTGGGTGGGGGCGTATTTTTACCCCTACTTGTTCTTCAGCCTGATCACTTTCAATGCATAAGGCTCAACGTTCACGTTTACAGATTTACCGCTAACCGCAATAGTACTTTGCACCGGGCTTACCGCTGTAGGGTTTTCCAACGAGTTTGCAGCACTGCCTTTTTCGCTGCTTAACGTTGTAACATTAGCCTGTTTCTGGTAGCTGCCGCCATTTAGCTTAAAGCTTGCGCTTTGGGCATTGGCACCGGTATTTACAAACTTGATGACCAGTTCATTGGTATTTTTGTCCAAACTGGCAGTGGCGTAGCAACCATCCTGGCCGGCAACAACATCGTTGTTGAGGGTTAGCGGCACTACATCAGTTCCTTTGTTTAGTGAAAATAGTTGCTGCACGTAATAATTTGGTGTGGCGTAGCTGTTCAGGTTATCAAACCAGATGAGGTTTGGCGTCCATTGCCAGCCTTCAACGTGGGCAAACAGCGGGGCGTATGAGGCCATGTTCACCACATCGGCATTACGCTCCAGGCCGGTCATAAAGGCGGCTTCGGCCAGGGCGCATTCCCAGTTGTTTTTATTTTCGGGACTAACCGTAGATACGCTCTGCGCTGCATATTCCCCGGCGAAGATCTTCGGACCTTTACGGTCATAATTATCATAACGCCTGGCATTATCGCGGAACCATTTTGGGGCGGCGTAGTAATGCTCATCCAAAATATCGGCACCTAAACTGCGGAAGGTAGTGTTCAGCAGGTCAAACTCCTTACCATCGGGTGATGGGCCTAAGGCTGATACTATTTTCACGTTAGGATATTTTGTTTTAATGGCTTTGGTGAACACTTTCCAACGCTCTACATATTGCGGGCCCCATTGCTCGTTACCTACGCCTAACATTTTTAAATTAAACGGCGCCGGGTGACCAAGATCGGTACGCATTTTGCCCCATTTGGTGCTTGCATCGCCATTGGCAAACTCAATAAGGTCTAAAGCATCCTGTATATACGGATCAAGCTGATCCATTGGTACCAGTTCGGCGGTGTTAAACTCGCAGGCCATACCACAATTAAGAATAGGCAATGGTGAGGCGCCAATATCTTCGGCGGTCATAAAATATTCCATAAAGCCCAGGCCAAAAGTCTGGTAATAATCGGGCGTAGGGCGATGCTTAAACTCCATGTTCCAGCGGTTAATGATATTGGTACGCTTATCAATATCGCCAATACTCTTTTTCCATTGGTAACGGTTGCCCAGCTCGCGGCCTTCAACAATACAACCACCGGGGAAACGCAGGAAGCCTGGTTTTATGTCGGCCAGTTTTTGTACCAGGTCGGCACGTAAACCACCGGGACGATTTTTCCAGGTATGCTCAGGAAACAGCGAGATCATATCCATATCGATAATGCCTTTGCCGCTCAGCCAAACATACAGGCTTCCTTTTTTTACCGTAGCCGACGATTTAAATTTCACGCTATAGCGGTTCCATTCTTTATCAGTCGGGGTAAGATCAGCGGTACCTATGATAGCATCGTTATCACCATGCAGCTCGATGTGCAGCTTTACATTGGCATCGCCTTCCTGTTTGGCCATTAACGAAAAGCTGTATTCCTCGCCTTCCCTAATACCCATCCCACGGAAACCTTCGTTTGCCAGGCCATAAGAACCGGCATCTGATGCTATATAGGTTTTTATAAAATGCGCGTTCTCCGGCCTTTCTGCCGATCTGTTTATCACCTCTGTACGACCATCGCCGCCATCTTTTTTATGTGTTGTCCACGCCATCAACGGCATATTAAACTCAAACGACCGGTTTTTAACCAGTTCGGCGTATACACCGCCATCGGCGGCCAGGTTAATATCTTCAAAGAAGATACCATACATGGTTTTCTGTATAGGCGTTTTTATTTTATCGGCCTGAATGGTGTAAACCTTAGGCGTTTGCGCCTGGGCCGACAAGAGCAAGCCGGCGCTGCAAAAAGTAAAAAAAGCTTTCCTGATCATCATTGGTTTTATTGGTACGCTAAAACTACAAAAAATTATTATTAAGTGTGTTTTTCACAATAATTATTTTTATAGTTTAAATTGTCATTTCATCTTAACGCTCTGTATTCAACAATGTCGTTCGAAGCATGATTCCGAACGTTTCTCCTCGTCCCTCGTCAAAATGACAACATCTTTATAATTCATCTCTGCATTTACTTCTTCTTCCCCCAAATAGCTGTCCCGGCATTATCCAGCCCGGTGAATACTAAGGTTGATGTTATTTTATTTTCCCAGTCGCGCTCGCGCTCAACTTTCAGTTTATAGGTGGCTCCAATACTGTATTTAAGGGTGATGTATGGCGATGCATAGGTCCAGGTATCAGTTGCGCTGCCGTCTATTGTACCTGCAGCATCCAGTTTAAATTGGGTTGAAACCTGGAAATCCGGATTTGTTTGTTCGGTACCGTAACCTACTACTACGTGATAACCAAGTGTTACTTTTTCATAAGTACCGGCAATATCCGTATTGGCTATGGCGGTTTGGGCAACATTGGCATAACGTTCTGGTGATACTACAGGCCAGCCATCCGGCGTCCAGGAGATTTTGCGCACATGCAGGTCCATAAAGTAGGAGTTGATGCCCGGCCTGCCCTGGTGGCCCATAAAATACTGGCCGCTGCCATCGTCAAACACAGCGCAATGGCCCGTGCCCTGCCAGCCGCTTTGGTTGCTGAACTGGTACGGCGCCAAAATCATCGGCCCATGATCTTCATCCGTATTAATATCGTGCCCGTTGTAATCATAAAAAGGCCCCGTGGGGCTATCACCACGGCCAACCCTTACGTTGTATTTGGTTTGCAGCCAGTCGTAAGAAATGAACAGGAAATACTTTTTCAGATCGGCATTGTAGATCACTTCTGCGCCTTCAATATTGCCATTGTATTTGCCGCCTGTAAAACCACGGTTGGCAATGCGTTTACCCTTATCACCAGCCGAGGCCGCCAAACCGGTTGAGGCGTTAAGCTTTAAAATATAAATACCGTCCCATGCCGATCCATAGTACATGTATTGCTCGCCGCTGGTGGTAGTAATTACAGTTGGATCGATGGCATTGGTTTGTATGGCGGCATCGTTTGCTGATGTTACCACCAGGCCTTTTTCGGTCCAGGGGCCGTCAGGCGATGTAGCTGTCGCCATACCGATAACGCTTAAGCGCGCTACCGCGGATGAGAGTGAATAATAAAGCCGGTACTCCGAACCTACCTTCATTACATAAGGCGCCCATAATGCATTAAATGGTGTGCCGCCCTTTGAGGTAATGTATTGCGAACCTAAAGCCGGTAATGACGAAAATACCCAGCCCACATATTCCCATTTCACGAGGTCTTTCGACCGGCGGATCTGCAGGCCCGACCGTACATCTATCCCAAAACCCACATCGGTACTGTAGCAATAATAATAATCGCCAAATTTTTTAATGGATGGATCGTGCACATTGTATACCGTCCATTTGGGGTAATAGATAAATGCCGAGATATCGGCATAGGTATCTGTTATGGAATTAATATCAAAAGCGGTTGTAACCGGGGGAGTAGTTGTGGTAGTATCCGTTTTTGCAGGCGTTGGCGTTTCCTTTTTTGAGCAGGAAAACATTGTAGTTGCCAGCGCGGTGGCTATGTATAAAACCTTTGCTTTCTTCATCTCGCTTTCTTAATCTTTTGTTTTAATTCCCTCCCAACGGGAGGGGTGAGTGGGGTTGTGTGCGATGGCAGGGAGGGGTTTATACGAGCGATTGACCCGCCTGATTAAACCCCTACCTCCTCCTTCCCCAAGGAAGGAATCGCACTATCCCGGTTCTTTTCCCTATTACCTAATATCCCGCATTTTGCACCAAACCTGTGTTGGTTTGTACCTCGGTAAGTGGTATTGGCAGATACTCTTTGCCTGTTGTATAAGTATTAAATTCGGGGTCTCTTGATTTTAGCCAGGCCAGTTTGGTTGGATCCTGCAACCAGCCCCAGCGACGGATATCATCAAAACGGTGTCCCTCCAAAGAAAACTCAAGGAAACGCTCATGACCAATCTGATCGCGCATTTGTGCCTGGGTCAGGTTTGGTTTCACAATTGCCAGGCTGGGCAAGCCAACACGGTTGCGCACCTGTTGAATGTACGGGTATGCATCTGAGGTTTGGCCCAATTCATTTAAACACTCAGCATACATCAGCAACACATCGGCATAACGCATCAATCTTTCATTGATGCCCGATCTCCAATCGTATTCGTTTACCTGGCCGGAATCACCATTTTCATACTTATGGCAAAACAAAGCGTTTAATGATGAACTGCCATTATACGCGGTGGCAAATGAAACACCATATAATTTTTCGCCGGGTTTATTGTAATACATGGTTACATCCAAACGAGGGTCATTACCACCGGTGGTTGTTTTTTCTTCCAGGTATTCATTGTACAAAGCAGGTGTTGGCTGCACATCGGTAAAGCCAAAGCTTGCCGCACCAAAAGTGATAGCCCTGGCAGATGTACGCCCCCATCCGGATGAGGGGTCGCCTCCCCAGCCCAGGTCTGTGCCCCCGGCATTTCTTGAAAACTGCACCTCGAAAATGGATTCGGCATTATTTTCATTGTTGGCAAAAAAGTTATCGTAATAATTAGGCACTAAACTGTAAATACCCATATCTATCACAGATTTAAACTCGGCAGCAGCCTCGGTATATTTTTTGGTGAACAGATAAGTTTTGCCAAGGTAAGCGGCAGCTGCACCTTTTGTAGCGCGGCCAATCTGGTTATCAGAACTGGTTAAGCCAGTGTAGCTTGTTGGCAGCATATCTTTAGCAGCTTTAAAATCACTGATAACCTGTGCCCAAACTACGTCCTGCGGTTGCTGTTTTTGAAAATAATCTGTACTTGTTTCCGCCGGAACTAAAGGCATCGGCACATTTTTATAAAAATCGGCCAAATGGAAATAATACAAGCCACGCAGGAAATAAGCCTGGCCCAATACCCTTTTTTTCTGGTCGGCATCCATGGTGATGGATGGTACATATTTCAATACTTCATTTGCTCTTAAAATACCCTGGTAATATGCTGTCCATGAAAACAGTACGCCGTCGCCGGTACTTTGCATATTAAATTTACCCATGTTATATATCTGGTCCCATGGGCTGTAGCTTGTAGCATCGTCGCCCCTTGTGTTTTCAACTATCGGCGAAAAACGCATGTATGAACCATCAATTATCAGACTTCCGTACACAGCATTAATCCCTTTTACAGCATCATCGGCATTTTTCCAAAATGTTTGTGTGGTTTGTGCATTTGGGTTAACCGTATCTAAATCTCCTTTTTTACAACTCATTATAAAAGCCGACAGTACTAAGCCAGTAACTACGGTTTTTTTGAATATATTTTTCATTATACTAATGTTTAATGTGAATCAATAATTATAACCCTACCTGTAAACCAACCAATATGGTACGCGGATTAGGGAATGAACCATAGTCGAACCCGCGGTTAATGGTACCATCGTTAATAAAGTCAGGATCGTACCCTTTGTATTTGGTTATCGTGTACAGGTTTTGCCCCGAGAGGTAGATTCTGAAACTTTTAACAACATGGGTGCGGTTGAGTAAAGAGGCCGGCAGGGTATAACCCAACTGTGCGGTTTGTAAACGGGCATATGATCCGCTCTGAATAAACCTGTCAGAATTTCTTCCGTTCGCATTAGGATCACCAATTACGGGTCTTGGCACATTGGTATTGGTGTTGGTGGGTGTCCAGTAGTTCAGTTCATCTGTACTTTGGTTACCGTACTGGCCTGTCATTAAGGCCTGGTAAACACCATTACCTATTTTACTGCCATAGTTACCTTGTATAAATACCGATGCATCAATATTTTTATACGTAGCGCTAAAGTTAAACCCGTAATATAGTTTAGGAATGGCCGAGCCCTGGTAAACACGGTCAGCATCGTTTATGATGTGATCGCCATTTGTATCCACAAATTTAACATCGCCGGGTACAGCTCCGGTTTGGGTAGCATGTGCGGCTACATCTGCAGCATCCTTAAAAATACCTTCAGTTTTAAAAGCATATATCTGTCCTACTTCGCCGCCTACTTCGGTTTTGCTGTAAGCGCCATAAATTGGGTTATCACCTTTTCCTAATGATAGTACTTTATTTTTAAGTGTTGAAACATTAGCACTTATATCGTAATGAAAATCGCGGGATGCGGTGCTGTGGTAAGTAGCCGTAAACTCAAGCCCCTTATTGGTAAAGGTGGCAGCGTTAACAACCGGCGTATTAATTGCACCCACCGAAATTGGAATAGGTACCGCTAATAAGATCCCATCAATTTTGTTCCTGTAATATTCGGCTGTAAATGATAACTGATCATGAAACAGGCTCAAATCCAAACCTACGTTGGTAGTTTTCTTTTGTTCCCATTTATTGGTTTGATCAAACACGCGGGTTTGGGTAGTTCCGGTTGCCAGGTTATCGCCAAAAACGTAACTCGAATTGGCATTTACAATAGTTTGGTAATCATAATAGCCCAATGCGTTTACGTTACCTACAGTACCATAACCTGCACGTAGTTTTAAGTTGGTGATAGCGTCCGGCAGGTGAAGGAATTTTTCTTTATTGATATTCCAACCGGCAGATATACCAGCAAAATTTCCAAAACGGTTAGCTGCAGGCAACTGTGATGTACCATCGCGCCTGTAGTTGGCGGTTATAAGGTAGCGGTCGTCATAATTATAGTTAAAACGGCCAAATATGGGCGAGTAAAATTTACGTAAGCCACTGTTACCAAATAACGATTTATTGGTAGGGTCGCTTACATTATCAAATGCATACAGGTAAGGTTGGGTTAAATTAACAGCAGCGCCGGTAATATTGGTATTGGCATCTTTTTGATATGCCGTACCGGCCAGTAATTCAACATTGTGTTTTTGTACCGAAAATTTATAACTCAGGGTATTTTCTATAAGAGTGGTATATGCCGAGCCCCGCGAATCATTATAATACGCGGATAAACTTGGGTAAAACCATCCCAGGTCATAAGCTGGTTCAAAAAATGTACTCCTGGAATCGAGCCTGTCGTAGCTTACGTTCAGGCGGTATTTAAGATTTTTAACAAATTCAAGCTCCATCCATGTTGAACCCAGTAAACGGTTACGCTGACCGGTACTATTCAATAAATTGTTTACACCAATAATATTCAAGGAAATTGCTCTTTGCGTGTTTTGATCAACACCTCCGTAACCACCCAAACGGTTAGCATCAAGCACCGGCATAGTAGGGATAGCGGTTATCAGATCCACTATCTGGTTACCTGTACCATGTAAACGTGGGTAAGCAAGGTTGTTATAGTCACCCTCGGTATAAGCTATTTTTGATCCGAAAGAGAAGATGCCTTTATGCCCCTGTAGATTTGCACTTACATTGTACCGGGTATATGATGGACCTGATACTGTAGTACCCGTTTGGTTAAAATAGCCAAAAGCGATATTGTAAGTGGTAAACTCGTTACCGCCAGATAAGCTTAAATCGTGGTTTTGAGTATAACCGGTTTTGAAGCCCTCTTTTTGCCAATCGGTATTTACATTGCTAATGAATTTGCTTGATGTTGGATCATTACCCGGAGCTAATGATAAACCTGCATTTGTTTCGGCAGCATTGGCAATTTTCTGATAACCTACCCTATCGGTAACTGATAATTTTTTAGGATTTTTCTGGAAGCCTGCATAACCACTGTAATTAACTTTAAGCGGACCATTCTTCCCTTTTTTTGTAGTAATAAGAATAACACCGCCCGACCCGCGAAAACCATAGATAGAAGCTGCCGATGCATCTTTAATTACCTGTAAACTTTCAATTTCATTAGTAGGAAAATCAAAGGGGGCAAATGTTGGCACACCATCAATAATATAAAGCGGGTTATTATCATTCAGCGAGCTTACACCCCGGATACGGATAGATACACCTTCGCCGGGTACTCCTGATCCGTTTACCTGTACGCCTGCCACCTGGCCTTGTAATGCCCTGGCAATATCGGGTGTAGTGCGTTTATTGGCATCTTTAACGTTTACAACGGCAACAGATCCGGTAAGGTTTTCTTTCTTTTGCGTACCGTAACCAACAACTATAACCTCGTTTAATGAGTTTGATGCTGCCTTAAGCTGAATGCTAAGCGTTGAGCTGCCATTCAGCGGCATTTCCTGGGTTGTATAACCTATAAACGAAAACACGAGCACCACATTGCTGGCGCTGGCATCCGGAATGTTAAGCACATACTTTCCTTGAATGTCGGTTTGGGCCCCCACCTCTGTTCCTTTTACCTTTATGCTTACCCCAGGCATTGGCAGGCCTTCTTCGTCGGTAACTTTCCCGGTTACGGTAAGTACCGAAACTGTGGCACCCTTTTCTGATAGGATCACAAGATTATTATCACTTAACTTGTATACCAGGTTGGTATTGGCAAGCAAAGTATTCATTGCCTGCTCAAGTGATGCATTTGTGACATTCAGGCTTGTGGGTAAAACATTTTTAGCCAGTATATCATCGTTGTACAAAAAGCGGTAGTCAGATTTTTTTTCAATTTCTTTGAATGCCTTTTTTAAGGTTACATTCTGAAAATTGACATTTATTATACTCTGGCCATATCCCTTTGAAAAAGCCTGAAATGATGACATGATCACCAGGGCAAGGATAAATTTAAACATAAAAAAGACTTTCAAAAATTGGTTTAACCGCACTTGGTTAATGCGGTGTACATTTTTTTTCATAATTTAGCATTAAGGTGTTTTAACTATTTGGTTTTCTAAAAGGGCTGGTAGTTAACTTGTACCAAATACACGGGGGGATGCGTCAACATTTCCCCGTTTTTTGGTTTAGTTTAGATACTTATATAAGCATAGGCTGTTTAATTAATTGGTTAAATGGTTAATAAACTAAAATTTGATTGTTATCGGTTTTATAATGAAAATAGGTTGTGGTTTGCAGGGCTTTCATGGCTTTACCGATAGATTCGTTTTGAAACTTACCTGTAAATCTTAATTTTCTAAGGCCTTCGTTCTTAAAACTAATGGTAACGTTATAACGGCGTTCCAGCTTTTTGGCCAGGCTTTCAAAATCCTCGGCATCAAAGGCAAGCTTATTTTCAATCCATAGCGCCTCTGATGGTAAACTATCCTTTTTCGCCATATGGATCTGTCCTAATGCCATCAGCGGAGTTTCTTCTGTTATATTTTTGGCAACCAGCACCGGGGCTTTACCGGCAACAAGCGGTTGCTCATTATTTATGGTAAGCTTATCAGCTGCTTTTAAAATGATCTTTTTCTCGGGGGTTTTTAATATGGTTAATTCTATCCGTCCCCGTATCAGCGAAGCTTCGGATGTTTTATCGTTACTGTATGCACGTACATTAAATTTGGTACCCAATACTTTTATGCTGATGGTTGGCGTAGTAACTATAAAGGGATGCTGAGTATCCTTTACAACATCAAACAAAGCCTCGCCCTGGAGCGAAACTTTTCTTTGCTCAACGCCATAATTAGCATCATAAATCAGCTTGCTGCCCGCGTTTAACCATACCCTGGTACCATCGGATAATTGAATTTTACTGATCCCGTTTTGCGGCGCTGTTATCTGGTTGGTTTTATTGATGTTAGTTACATCCCTTTTATTTACAATAATAAACACCAGGGCAAAACATGCTGCTACAACTAATGAAATAATTTTAAGGAATTTTATGATACCCGGTTTGGGTTTATCCTGTTCAGGATTTTCTGACTGGATTAAATCTTCAGCCTCTGTTTTATCGGCATCATCCAGCTTATTTTCAAAGGCCAGCCATTTTGATTCTAATTTTTCGTCGGCCTTTGTTTCATTTTCTTTTCGCCAGATCTCTTCCAGTAAAGCAAGCGGATACTGATCTGCAATGCCTTGCTGCAGCAGTTCTTCCAGTTCAAGCAATTCTTCGGCAGTAGCCTCTCCGCTTAACTTTTTACCAATAAGTATCCAAATATTATTAATCATTATTTACTGCTCTACTTATATAGACTGTAAATAATGAAAACACCCTGGGAGAAAAATTAATTTTTTTTTAAGGGGAAGATTATCACGATACTTTTGCCTTTTCTATATCACTGGTATAATGATTCTTATTAGTTTTGGCATAGTAACACATAAAAATGAGATCAAAAAAAAATCCGTTCGCGCTTTTTGAAAATATCAAAACCGTAATAGCCGAAACACAGCATTATATTGTCAGGAATGTTAACGCTGCTATGATCCTGGCTTATTTTCAGATAGGTAAGATGATCGTAGAAGATGAGCAACAAGGAAGCCAACGTGCAGAATATGCTAAGGAAACGCTAATATATTTAAGCCGTGAATTAAATAAAGAATTTGGGAAAGGGTACTCCGTTTCTTTCGACTTAAAAATTGGCAAGTTAACCCACCAGGATATTGGCCAGATGCAGATGTATGTAAACTATTACGACAGAAAAATAAAAACTAAGGATGAAAACCCAACAATAGGTATTATCCTTTGTAAAGAGGAAAACAGAACAGTTATAGAGTTTACATTATCGGAGGGTAACAATCAAATATTTGCCAAAGAATATAAAGCGGTATTACCAAGTAAAGAAGCTCTTAAAAAGCAGCTGGAGTAAAAAGGTTAATAAGTATTATGCAGCTAAGCCTTGCTATGTTGCTCTGTCAGCTCAATAAGGGTCTGACACAGTTTATTTTACAGACCCCACGCAACAGCACATTGCCTTGTATAAATGTAATTTACCGCAAAAAAGAAAGCCGCATTGTTAAAACTATTTCTTTTCTGAAAATACTTTTCCCTGTGTTACAACATTGCTTTTCTGCGAATCAGCAATCCCAATCGAGATCTGTTTTAGCGCATTGCCCATATGATATTCAACGGTTTTTATAGACAGGTTCAGCAGGTCGGCAACTTCCCTGTATTTTAAACCGTCCTCCTTTACCAGTTTAAAAACCAATTTGCATTGGTCTGACAGCCTGCTGAGCGAATCATTAATAAGTTTTGTTGTATCTCTGCAGATAAGCTTGTCTTCGCCGGTTGCCGAAGGATCAATGATCTCCACGTCCACCTCATCAATACTTACCTGGTTTAACTGCGCTTTTGAGATATGGGTTAGGCATTTGTTTTTAACCGAGACATAGCAATAGTTACTAAAGTTACTAATGTCGGTTAGCTTTGCACGCTGCATCCACAGGTTTAAAAATACATCATCAACAATCTCTTCAGCGGCCTCATCCATTTTTACAAACGATTTGGCAAACCAAAATAATTTGCGGTAATAAAACAGGTACACCCTTTTAAAGGATGCCCTGTTGTTATTTAAAGCTATATCATTCAGCAGATATTTTATTTCGGTTTCAGCCATCTCAAGCGGGGGTATAATCAAAAAATGGAACTACAATTATTTATAAGAAGCCTACTTGCTCGAAAATTTATAAATGGTTGTTGTATGATAGGTTGCCCCTGGCTTTAACACAGTTGATGCAAATGCGGGCTTGTTTGGCGCATCAGGAAAGTGCTGGGTTTCCATGCAAAATGCCGAACGGTGCGGGTACGCTTTGCCGCCTTTACCATCGTTGGTTGCACCAGTTAAAAAGTTACCGCTGTAAAACTGCAATCCTGGTTCGTCGGTATAAATGTCCATTACAATACCTGTCTTAGGGCTGCTCACAGTTGCTATCGATTTGCTGATATCGTGCTTATTAAGCGCAAAGTTATGATCGTAGCCTTTGCCATTTTTCAATTGCTCGTCCTTGTCATTAATATTGGCGCCAATGGTTTTTGCAGTGGTAAAATCAAAAGGAGTACCTTTTACAGGCTGTAATTTCCCTGTCGGGATCAGTGTGGTATCAACCGGGGTAATGTTGTCGGCATCAATTTTTACAATGTTATCCAGTATAGTTGAATCGCCCGCGCCATTAAGATTAAAGTAGGCGTGGTTGGTTAAGTTTACAATGGTTGTTTTATCAGTGGTTGCCGTGTATTCTATCTTCAGCGCGTTATCGGCAGTAAATGTATAGGTTACTTTAGTTGTAAGCGTACCAGGGTAACCGCCTTCAGCATCTTTAGATACATAGGTAAGGTTAAGGGTACTATCATTTGGTTGGGCGGCGTCAAACACCTGGGCGTAAAAACCTTTAAAGCCGCCATGCAGCGTGTTTACGCCATCGTTAATATCCAGTTGATAAGCTTTGCCTTCCAAACTGAATTTTCCTTTACCAATGCGGTTACCATAACGACCTATAATGGCGCCAAAAAATGGTTCTTTTGGTTTCTGGTAAGTTTTAAGGCTATCGTATCCTAAAACCACATCTGTTAAAGCTCCCTTGTTATCTGGTACCATCAGGCTTACAACCCGGCCGCCATAATTGGTTATAGCCACGCTGGCGCCCTTGCTGTTTTTTAATGTATATAGTTTAACGGCCTTGCCATTCACGTCGCCGTTAAAATTTTTAGCGTCAAGTGCGGCCGCGGCTACTGTTGACGTAGAATCTCCGGCGGCAGCTTTCTTTTCAGCCGGCCCACTGCAGCTTACCAATAGCGATAGCGCGAGGCTACATAATAAGTATTGTTTTTTGTATACTTTTTTCATGATTTTTTAAAATAGTTCTCCATTTTTCTCAACTTTTCTCAAAGTTTTCTGAATGGTTAACTGGTTATAATTTGGTGGTTGGTTTTATTATCAGGATTTATTGATTCCCTAATTAAAATCTAAGGTAGAATAAAATTATTTTAATTGTGATAAAAACAATTAAAATAATTTTCATTTTATTTGTGCGAAGGACACAAGCAAAGTAGGATTCATGCGTTTATAGCCGCTTTACCAATAAACCAAGGCTCAGAATTAAATTTCCTGTATCTAAAAAATTACATTTGCCGTTCTCTTTAAACCAATCACATGCAGAAATATTCTAAACAAACGCGACTTTTACTGGCAGTGGACTGTATTATCTTCGGATTTGATGGCCATACCTTAAAGATTCTGCTCATTAAAAGAGGTTTCCAGCCCGAGAAGGATAACTGGAGTTTGATGGGTGGATTTGTGCAGCCCCAGGAAAGCCTGGACCAGGCGGCCAACCGTATTTTAAAACAACTTACCGATCTGCAAGGGGTTTATTTAGAGCAATTACACGCATTTGGTAACACTAAACGCGATCCTATAGAGCGAACAGTGTCTGTTACCTACTTTGCATTAATAGATATTAATAAATACGAAACCCAGCTAAGTAAAGATTACCATGCCGAATGGTTCCCGCTGAAAAGGGTACCTAAGCTCATTTTCGATCAGCAGGAAATGGTGGAAGCTGCCAAAAAGAAGATCAGGTACAAGGCGGCAATGCACCCTATTTTATTCGAGCTTTTACCAGGTAAATTTACACTTCCGCAATTGCAGGCGCTTTATGAAAGTGTTTTTAATACCCAGATAGACAAGAGGAATTTTAGTAAAAGAGTTTTAGCCACCGGATTGCTGATTAAGCTGACCGATAAAGATAAGGCCGGCTCAAAACGTGGCGCCTATTATTATCAACTGAATATGCAAAACTATTATGCTAAATTTCAGGCATTTATGAATTTCATCCCAAACCCGGATACCCTTTTGAACTAATTTTTATACCCCTGTTTCCGTAACAATTTAAATGTTTTTTAATAAAAATTTTTTATTGTAAAAAAATAAGTGTTACTTCAACACGAATTATTTAACCAATATGAGAGAAGACCAATTTGTTATTGGAGTGGACTATGGGTCCGACTCTGTTCGCTCAGTTTTAATCAATGCGCAAAACGGCGAAGAAATAGCCTCATCCGTATTTAATTACCCCCGCTGGCAGCAAGGATTATTTTGTAAACCTGCAGAAAACCAGTTTAGGCAGCACCCCCTTGATTATATAGAAGGGCTGGAAACCACTATTAAAGATTGCCTTCAAAAAGCAGGTGGCGCCGATGTTGCCAAAGCGGTTAAAGGCTTATCTATAGATACCACCGGATCAACCCCAATCGCGGTTGATAAAACGGGCACGCCGCTGGCTTTAACCCCGGGTTTTGAGCAAAACCCCAATGCAATGTTCATTTTATGGAAGGATCATACATCGGTATTAGAAGCCGCCCAGATTAATGAACACGCAACAAAATTTGATATCAATTATTTAAAATATGTAGGCGGCATCTACTCATCCGAGTGGTTTTGGGCCAAGCTACTACATATTATAAGGGTTGATGAACAGGTGCGCGAATCACTACACTCCTGGGTGGAGCATTGCGACTGGATCCCTTTCCTGTTAACAGGTGGCACTGAGGTTACAGAGATCAAACGCGGTCGTTGTTCTGCCGGTCACAAAGCATTATGGGCCGAAGAATTTGACGGCTTACCGCCCGATGAATTCTTTTCATCTCTTGATCCGCTGTTAAAAGGCATTACTTCTAAACTATTTACAGAAACCTATACTGCCGACGAAGCCGCAGGAACTTTAAGCGCCGAATGGGCCGAAAGATTAGGTTTATCTACAGATGTAATTGTAGGTACAGGAGCTTTCGACGCGCACATGGGCGCTGTTGGCGGGCAAATTGAACCTTACCATTTAAGTAAGGTAATGGGTACATCAACCTGCGATATATTGGTTGCCCCGTCTGCCGAGATCGGCGACAAACTGGTTCGCGGTATTTGCGGGCAGGTTAACGGATCGGTTATCCCTGGCATGACCGGCTTAGAAGCTGGCCAATCTGCCTTTGGCGATACTTACGCATGGTTTAAAAACGTGCTTTTATGGCCTTTAAATAACCTGCTGTCGCAATCAACAGTAATAGATGCAGCAACTGCAGAAGCTTTAAAAGCTGAAATGGCAGAGTTGATTATCCCGGAACTGAGCAGGCAGGCAGATCTGTTGCCTTTAGATTTTGACAACGAATTATCTATCGACTGGTTTAACGGCCGCCGTACACCGGATGCCAACCAGGAGCTGAAAGGCGCCATCACCGGCTTAGGCCTGGGCAGCGATGCACCGCGCGTGTTCCGTTCATTAGCCGAGGCTACCTGTTTTGGAGCTAAAAGCATTGTGGAGCGTTTCATTAGCGAGGGTATCCCGGTTAAAGGGATCATCGGTATTGGCGGCGTAGCCAAAAAATCGCCGTTTGTGATGCAAATGATGGCTGATGTATTGGGAATGCCTATCCGCATCCACCAGTTTAAACATACCTGCGCTTTAGGTGCTGCCATGTTTGCAGCGGTTGTTGCCGGTATTTACCCAACTGTTGAGGAAGCTATGCAGGCAATGGGCCGTGGTTTTGATGTAGAGTATTATCCTAATAAAGATCTGGAAGCAGCTTATTTAGCCCGCTATAATAAATACAAAACTTTAGGTGCTTTTATTGCTCAGCAAATCGCAGTAAACTCAACGCAAACCGCAGCAGATAATTCAGTTTTAGCATGAGCAAGTATCAGGATATAAAACAAGCTGCTTTTGAAGCCAATATGCAGCTGCCCAAACTTGGGCTGGTACTATTCACCTTTGGCAACGTTAGCGCGGCCGACAGGGCGCAGGAGGTATTTGCTATAAAACCAAGTGGTGTTCCGTACGAGGACCTATCACCGGAAAAAATGGTGATCGTTAATTTTGACGGGGTTGTTGTAGAGGGCGATCTGAGGCCTTCATCTGATACACAAACCCATGCCGTTTTATATAAGCACTGGCCAAATATCGGTGGTATTGTTCATACTCACTCCACCTATGGTACAGCCTGGGCGCAATCACAACGCGATATCCCTATTTTCGGCACTACGCATGCCGATCATTTAACGGCCGATATACCCTGCGCGCCACCCATGAGCGATGAAATGATAGAGGGCGATTATGAATATCAAACCGGTTTCCAGATTATGGATCATTTTGCTGATCAGGGCCTGGATTATAATGAAGTTGAAATGGTATTGGTGGGTAATCACGCCCCCTTTACCTGGGGTAAAACGCCGCACAAGGCAGTTTATAACAGCGCAGTTTTAGAAGCAGTTGCCCAAATGGCTTACTTAACCGAACAGATTAACCCTAAAGCCCCACGCTTAAAAGACTCACTCATCAAGAAACATTTTGAACGCAAACACGGACCAAATTCATACTACGGCCAATAAAATGAGATCACTACGTTATATAATCATCCTGGCAGCAGGCTTGCTGGGTGCCAAAGCATCGGCACAAACCGTAGCTGCTACCCCACCCATGGGCTGGAACAGCTATAACTGTTTCGGCTCGGCCGTGCATGAAGATGAAGTAAAAGCCAATACCGATTACATGGCCAAATACCTGAAGCCTCATGGCTGGGAGTATATTGTGGTCGATTTTCTTTGGTCGTACGATAACCCGCCGGGAAGCAACATCGGTAATCCCTTTCAAATGCGCTTGCAGGATGGCTCATATGTGCCATGGCTTACTATGGATAAATGGGGCAGGTTAACACCGCAGCCTAATAAATTTCCTTCTGCCCTGGGTGGCAACGGATTTAAGCCTTTGGCCGATTATGTACATGGTAAAGGATTAAAATTCGGAATTCATGTAATGCGCGGCATCCCGAGACAGGCTTATTGGGCAAAATCGCCCATAAAAGGCACCAACGGTATTACTGCAGATATGGTTGCCGATACCAACTCCAAATGCCCCTGGATGAACCACATGTACGGGCTTGACATGAAAAAACCAGGTGCACAGGAATACCTGAACTCATTGCTGGAGCTTTATGCTTCATGGGATGTAGATTTTATTAAGGTAGATGACCTTTCGCGCCCATACAGCAATGCCGAGGTAGAAGGCTACAAAAAAGCGATAGAAAACTGCGGCAGACCAGTAGTATTAAGCCTTTCGCCCGGCGAAACGCCGGTTGCACAGGCAGTACATGCCACCAAATATGCCAACATGTGGCGCATGGCCGATGATTTTTGGGACAACTGGAAAGAGATATTACACATGTTTGATTACGCCAAAAGCTGGGAAGGCGTAGGCGGCCCCGGTCACTGGCCCGATTGCGACATGATCCAGATTGGTAAACTGAGCAAACGTGGCCCAGTTGGGCAGGAGCGCTTCAGCCGCTTTACCGAAGATGAAGAAATTACCCATATGACCTTTTGGAGCATTTTCCGCTCGCCCCTGATGATTGGTGGCAACCTGCCCGAAAATCGCGAGTTGGAATTGAAATTATTTACCAACGATGAGGTTTTGGCTGCTAATCAAAAAGGAGCTAATCCACGCCAGTTGTATAAAAAAGATGGCGCTATGGTTTGGTATTCGCAGATCCCCGGCAGTAAGGATGTTTATGCCGCCTTGTTCAACATTGGCGATACAAACAAAAGTATTGCAGTTGATTTTGCGGCCATCGGCTTAAAGGGCAAAGTAAAGGTGCGCGATCTGTGGAAAAAGCAGGATGTTGGTCAGTTTAAAAAAGGCTATCAACAAAACATCAACCTGCACGGCGCAACATTGCTAAGACTTTCGCCTGCAGCTAATTAATCAGTCATAATCAAAAACCAATATAAAAATTCATTAAATCAATAATTCGCTAAATCACTAATTAAATATAATGATCGATCTTAAAACATTTGAAGTTTGGTTTATTACAGGAAGCCAAAATTTATACGGAGAAGAAACACTAAAAAAAGTTGCCGAACACTCCCAGGAGATTGCTGCCGGAATAGATGCATCCGGCAACATCCCCGTACGCGTGGTTTACAAACCTATTGTTAAATCAACTGAAGAAATTTATACTACCCTGCAGGCTGCAAACGTTGCCGAAAATTGTATCGGCATCATTACCTGGATGCATACTTTTAGCCCTGCAAAAATGTGGATTCGTGGTTTAAGCATCCTCAAAAAACCAATGCTGCACCTGCATACCCAGTTTAACCGCGATATTCCATGGAGCTCAATAGATATGGATTTCATGAATCTGAACCAAAGCGCCCATGGCGACCGTGAGTTTGGTTTTATGGTATCGCGCATGCGTATTAACCGCAAAGTAGTAGTTGGCCACTGGCAGGCCCCAGAGGCTTTGGCCGAAATAGAAACCTGGACCCGCGCCGCTGCTGGCTGGCACGATTGGCAAGGCGCCAAATTTGTCCGTTTTGGCGATAATATGCGTTTTGTTGCTGTTACCGATGGTGATAAAGTGGAAGCAGAATTAAAATTTGGCTTCTCGGTAAATACCTATGGTGTTGGCGACCTTGTTGCTGTGATTAACGCGGTAAGCGAAGAGGCTATTACTGCTTTAACAGATGAGTATGAGGTTACTTATACTATGGCCGATGATCTTAAAAAAGGCGGCGCAAAATATTCTTCGGTTTACGAAGCTGCCAGGATCGAGATCGGGTTGCGTAAGTTTTTAGTTGATGGCGGTTTTAAAGGTTTCTCGGATACATTTGAAGATCTGCATGGCATGATCCAATTACCGGGTATTGCTGCCCAGCGCCTGATGGCCGATGGTTTTGGCTTTGCCGGTGAGGGTGATTGGAAAACGGCTGCCCTGGTGCGTGCATTTAAAGTTATGGGTGCAGGCCTGGCCGGCGGTAATGCCTTTATGGAAGATTATACCTATCACTTTGACCCTAACAATGCTTTGGTTTTAGGTTCGCATATGCTGGAAGTTGATGCTTCTTTAGCCAATGGCAAAGCATCTTTAGAAGTTCACCCCTTAGGCATTGGCGGCAAGGCTGATCCCGCACGTTTGGTATTTAACGTGGCAGGTGGTGCGGCGCTTAATGCATCTATTGTGGATATGGGTAACCGTTTCCGCTTACTGGTTAACGAGGTTGAGGCCGTTGAACCGGTTGAAGACCTGCCAAACCTGCCTGTTGCACGCGTACTATGGAAACCACTGCCCGATATGAAAACCGGCTGTGCAGCCTGGATTTACGGTGGTGGCGCACACCATACTGCCTACAGCCAGAACCTTACTGCCGAACATATGCAGGATTTTGCTGATATGGCAGGAATAGAATTTTTGAGGATTGGTAAGGATACAACCATTCCGCAGTTCAGGAACGAGATATTGTGGAACGAAGTGGCTTATAAATAGGAAGCATAAGCCCCCTTTAAATCTTCCCCTAAAGGGGGAGACTTTTGATTTACGTGATACAAATCACGTCATAAGAGGTACGAAGCAATCCTGGGCTTACAGAGCCGCTGCACAGCTTGGAAATTGTTTCGCACCTCTTAATGACAGGTGATTAAGGGACTTTACAAGTAAAATAAATTCTGAAATTCGGTGAATTCCGGTTCGGAAAGATGCGTTAGGGATAGCAGTGGATACCGGCCTGAGCGCTATGCCTGCAGGCGTATGAACGGATAGCCCGGCCCGCAGGGAACGCCATGTTGGATAAAGGATTAGTAGAGCTAGGGCCGATAGAGCAAGAATTGTTAGAGCAAGGATAAAAGACAAAAGACGCAGACAAATTGGAGAATAAATTCTTCGCTGCACCCGGGATAACAAACTATAGTGAAACAAAAGTATATTGCGACAAAAATTATATGATACAAACATGCAGCCCAAGATGGGATTCCGGTTGCTTGTTTTTTAAAAAAAACTAACACAATTAAATAAATTAAACCCCCATTATGAATAAATTTTCAACCATTGATTACGTCATTTTCGTAATCTATTTTGTTGTGGTGTCCAGCTACGGTTACTGGGTATACAGCCGCAAAAAAAAGGCCAGTATATCGGCCAGCCATGACTTTTTCCTGGCCGAAGGCTCACTTACCTGGTGGGCTATCGGTGCTTCGCTTATCGCATCAAACATTTCGGCCGAGCAATTTATAGGCACCAGCGGGCAGGGTTTTGCTGTCGGCCTGGCGGTTGCAGCTTATGAGTGGGTTGCAGCTATCGCCCTTATTATAGTGGCGGTATGGTTTGTACCGGTGTACCTCAAGAATAAGATATTTACCATGCCGCAGTTTTTGCATACGCGGTACAACGAAACAGTAAGCTTTGTGATGGCCATTTTCTGGCTGTTTTTGTACGTGTTTGTTAACCTTACCTCAATACTTTACCTGGGTGCACTGGCCATTAACAGTCTGGCAGGCGGCGGCTATCTCCATGAGATTATTATCGGGCTGGCTATTTTCGCTTTGTTTATTACACTTGGCGGTATGAAAGTTATCGGCTTTACCGATGTTATCCAGGTGCTGGTATTGGTTGTAGGCGGTTTGGCCACTACTTATATCGCCCTTACTTTGGTGAGCGAGCATTTTGGTTTAGGCAAGGACGCTATGGCCGGCTTGAACGCTATGTTTAAAGATGCGCCGGAACACTTTAAAATGATGATGGCCAAGCCCAAAGCCGGAGCTTCGCAAGACGAAATCAATAAGTACCTGGCACTACCGGGCATCGCTATGTATTTTGCGGGCCAGTGGATTGTGAATCTTAACTACTGGGGTTGTAACCAATACATTACCCAACGCGCTTTGGGTGCCGATCTTAAAACTGCACGTACCGGGATATTGTTTGCCGGTTTAATGAAACTGGCTATGCCTATCATTGTAGTTTTACCGGGTATTGCAGCATATGTATTGTACAAAAATGGCGGCCTGCATCAGGAAATGGCATCAGGCGGGCATTTCAACTCAGATAATGCGTATTCGGCCATACTTGGCTTTTTACCTACCGGGTTAAAGGGGCTTTCTGTTGCAGCGCTAACGGCCGCTATTGTGGCTTCGCTTGCAGGTAAGGCTAACAGTATCAGCACCATTTTTACGCTGGATATTTACAAAAAGCACATGGATAAAGAGGCCACCGAAAAGAAGATGGTTATTGTAGGCAAGCTGACTATCCTGGCTGCCCTGATCTTCTCCATTATACTTACCTGGAAAGACCTTTTGGGTATTGGCGGCGAAGGCGGCTTTACCTTCATCCAAAAATATACCGGCTTTATTAGTCCGGGGATATTTGCCATATTCATATTGGGCTTCTTCTGGAAACGTACTACCGGCGCGGCGGCTATCGCGGGGATCCTTACAGGTTTCGGCATGTCAGTATTGTTTAATAATTATGCACCGGCCTTGTTTGGTCACGAAACATTGCTGTATACTGCCTTCCCTAATGGCAAGGGTGGTTACGAAATTCCGTTCCTGATCTGTATGGGACTGTCGTTCATGTTCACTATTATAGTAATGGTAGCCATCAGCTTTGCCGGACCGAAAGTGAACCCGAAAGCATTTGACATACCAAGGAGCATGTTTAAGGTTGATAAATCAACCCTGGCATTAATTATAATAACCCTTTTATTACTTACCGCACTTTATGTTAAGTTCTGGTAATATATAACAGTACAATAAAACTTTTAGGTTTACATTATATTTGATTTAGTCTCCCGGAGTGATTACCGGGGGACTTTTTTTGTATCGGGATGCTCCACAGGGGCACCTATATAACCCCGGCTTAACTGATGTTACCTATCAAACCGGTTAATCAATTCACCTCCAAAAACAGCCCTGATAACCAACAAATTGTGAATAAATAATTCTATTTGCACCTTGCCTGATGCTTTATAATATGCTAACTTGGTATAGCTTAACATAGTTTACAGCTAAACGATATTAAGCCTCAAATTAACATCAAGTTAAACCTAAATCCTTTCTTGTATGATCATCAATCCAGGATTAATAGAGGGCCTTATCTTTAAAAAATTCCAGCAAACGTTGCGCTTCACACAGGATTCCCCGGTTTTTCCTGATGTTTGGCTTGCCTATTTTGAACAACGTAAACAGCTCAAAAAAAGCCGGGTAGACCTTATTTTAACACCCCATAAAAATTCCTCAGCCTCAGAGTTATTCAGTGCATTGTCTCAAAATTTGCTGCGACAGGGAAAGCCGGAGGAAACAAACGGATGGCAACTGGCAACCAGTGGAGAATCTGTAGCGGCCTGTCTTACTTTTGAAGAACTAATATTGGTTGCTTTACCAATGACACAGTGGTGGCAAACTTACCTGTTTAAGCAGGGCATACCAACCGAAGATTATTATTGGCTTATCCGGCTTATAGGTGCAATTTTGTTATCGGCAAATACAAAAAAAACTCAAAGCGATAACCCTGTTGAAATAAAAGAAGAATTTGAAAATGCTTTTCATGCTTATTTTGATGAATTTAAACCATTTGAAATAAAAGCCCCCGTTACCTTATGGGCTATAAACCGCAACAGGCGCGCAACTTTAACCATTGAAAGATCGGTGCCGGCAACCAAAGCCGATGCCGGCCGGCGCTTATTTGAAATTGATGGTTCGGGAATTGCCTGGGCCGTACTCGATTCTGGTATTGACGCACGTCACCCGGCCTTCAGAAAAACAGATGTAACTACAAAAAAACCTTATGATAATGCTTTAGGCGAAAAAACAGACAAATTCTCAAATCATACCAGGATAGTAGCCTCATATGATTTTACAAGATTCAGAAAAGTGCTTGCAAGCATTCATAAGCAATATGCCTTTGACAAACCACGGCATATTCCTTCGGCCATCAAGTCATCTGGCGACAGCAATGATGCCGGGCTTTCAACTAACGAGGTTATGGACTTTGTTAAAGAAATAGATAACGATCTTAGAAACGGCAGGCTCCTGGATTGGTCGGTTATTGCCCCACTGTTGCGGATTCCGCATAATATCCTGGAATATTACCCACCGGTGCATCCGCATGGCACCCATGTAGCGGGTATTATTGGCGCAGGCCTAAAAGATGAAACTACCATGCAAAACATCATAGGGATGTGCCCTGGGATAGACCTTTATGATATCAGGGTAATGGATGATTCCGGATCGGGAGAAGAATTTAATATCCTGGCGGGTATACAATTCATTAGATGGATGAACTATCAAAGGGATGAGCCGGCTATCCATGGTGTTAACATGAGCTTTTCGATGGTGCATGAGGTGGCCAGCTATGCCTGCGGGCAAACCCCCGTTTGTACCTGCTGCGAAAAGCTGGTTAACGACGGCACCGTTGTTGTTGCAGCCGCAGGTAACCTAGGGCAGGCATTGTTTCAAAGCCCCGACGGCAGTAGCTTAAGTGCTGGGTTCCGGATGGTTAATATAACCGACCCAGGAAATGCCGAACTCGTTATTACGGTTGGGGCAACTCATCGCAACAGACCGCATGATTATGGCGTTTCCTATTTTTCGAGTAAGGGTCCAACAGGCGACGGAAGGCTAAAGCCCGACCTTGTTGCCCCTGGAGAAAAAATTGTTTCAACCAGTATTGATAACCGCATGGAACGTATGGATGGTACCTCAATGGCCGCTCCTCATGTTTCGGGTGCAGCTGCGCTGATATTAGCCAGGCATCGTGAACTTATTGGCCAGCCGGCAAAAGTTAAACAGGCATTGTGCAAAACAGCTACCGACCTTGGCCGGGAAAAGTACTTCCAGGGTTGCGGCATGGTTGATGTGCTGCGGGCCATTCAATCGGTTTAAAAATCAGTTTATCATTAACTAAATCTCATCTCATATGCTTTTCAGTTTAGAAGTTCTTGAAGCTAAACATGGTGATTGCCTGATGCTTCATTTTGGTGATCCTAATGATCCAAAATCTATATTAATTGATGGCGGCCCACCGGGCGTTTACACAAAAACACTGAAGCCCCGCCTTATGGCAATTAAAGCAAAGCTTGCCGGCGGTGAGCCCTTGCCCCTGGCCATGGTAATGATCAGCCATGCTGATGAAGATCATATACAGGGAATTATTGATCTCACAGATGCCATGACAGATAAATTATCTGAGCAGGAGCAACAGGATTTTATTATTGATAATTTTTGGTTTAACAGTTTTGATGATATAATCGGGAACCTGCAGATACCAATCATTAAAGATTTAAAGGCTTCTGCACATGCAGCGGATATAAGCTCCTTACAAATACCTGAGCTTGATAATGCCCCTGAACATATTGTTGCCGTAATTGCTTCCACAGGCCAGGGAAGGCATATCCGCGATAACATTGCCAAATTAAATCTATCTGTTAACGCGCCCTTTAAAAACCTTAAACCGGGTAATACCAAACTTGTTCGCGGCGATACCAAAACTAAAAGCTTGCACATCGGCGATCTGGAAATCATTGTAGTACACCCCACTGCAAAACGATTACAGGAGCTGCAGGTACAGTGGGATAAAGACCTTAAAAAAGCAGCCAAAGCAAAAAGCAAGGAAAAAAGTAAGCAGATCATCGTTTCGAGCCTTATTGATATTAATAATGATAAGTCGCCATTCAATTTATCCAGCATAGTTTGCCTGGTTAAGTTTGGGGATAAAAAAATGTTGCTTACCGGTGATGGGCGGAGCGATGACATATATGCTGGCTTAAAACTAAAAGGGCTGCTTGATGAGCGTGGCAAAATACACGTTGATATACTAAAAATGCCGCATCACGGGAGTAAAGCAGATATGACCCCGGATTTTTTAATGAACGTAACGGCAGATCATTATGTAGTATCGGCCAATGGTAAATTTAATAATCCAGATCAGGAAACATTGGATATGATGAACCAGGCTGTAAAAAAGGGAATTCTGCATTTAACCAACCATGACGGGGAACTGGGACTTAAAAAAAAGATGGATGATTTTGTAAAAAAACTAAGCAGCAATGGCAATCCTTTACAGGTGGCGTTCCGGGATGAGGCCAACTTATCATTTATCATTAACTTGGAAGACAAAGTCAATTTTTAACGACACCTATCGCCAGATCAAATTGTGGCTACTACCGTTGAGTTACGACAAATCCACAACATCGTTAATCTTGTTATGGATTTGGTATACTATGCCATCCATTTCATTAACGCATACTTTTAACAGCTCAAAAATTTCCTCTTTTTCTTCCTCGTTGTCGGCTATATCCACCAGGTTCATGAGGCCAAGCATGGTGGCTACCGGCCGCCTTATCTCGTGCGAGCTCATCCACGCCACCTCCTTCAAAAACTCATTCTGCCGTTTTATTTCCTGTTCCTTTTCTTTCCGTAGGGTGATATTTTGATAAACCGCAATGTAACCCAAATAGTTACTGTAATCATCAAACACAGGGGTCAACTCAATCGAAACCCACAAAGGCAACTTAAATTTAGTGTTGATCACCAGGTCAACCGAAAAAGCTTCGTGCATTATTTGCTTTGCATACATGTTGCTAATTTCGCCCCCATCCATGTATGGTTCCCTTAAACGCTCAAAGGGGTCCCGGCCTTCCATTTCTGCAAAATTAAACCCTGTAATATCTTCAAAGGCTTTATTGATCCATTGTACCCGGTTTTTAGGGTCGGTTACAATAATCATGTTGTTAACCCGGGTAATAATATCGGCCAGGCGCTTATTTTCCTGGGTCGACCGTTTAAGCGCGTCTATATCCTTAATTACGCCTATTAACCTCGTGGGCTCTTTTTGTTCATTGTAAATAAAATACCCCTGGTCCATAATATATTTATAATGACCGTTACCGCAATTCACCCGGTACTCGTATTCCCAGTTTGTTTTTCCTTCACTTTTTATTTTATGCTGACTTTCTTTAACCCCGGCAACATCATCAGGGTGAATTAATCCACGCCACCATTCCAGGCAATACTCAATCTGGGCATAAGGGATGTCAATAAGTTGGGTTAAACTGGTGTTGTAAATAATATGATTGCTCACGATGTTAAGATCATAGATAACATCCTTTGTGGCCTGGGCAACCAGCTCATATCTTTCTACAGCTTCTTTAAGCTTAGTATCCTTTAATTTATCCTCCGTTATATCCGAAAAGTAAATCGCGACCCCATCATCTGTTGGATAAGCTGCCAGGCGAATCCATTTTTTTAGCACGAGCGAATATTCTTCCTGCCTTACAATCACCCTTTCTTCCAGCGCTTTCTGATAGTAGGGATATAACCGGTTCATTTCTTTCGGGAACAGGGTAAAAATACTTTCTCCCACAATATTTGTAATCTTTTCATCAACCAGCTTCCTGAAAACCTGGTTAATGCGCGTGATATTCATATCAAAATCCAAGGCGAAAAAAGCATCGCTGATGCTATTCAAAGTATTTTCCAGGCTGTACAGGTATTTATTCCTTTCCATTTCCAATTGTTTCAGCTCGGTAATATCCTGCATCGAACCAATTAGTTTTAAAGGAGTAGGGTGTTCTTCGTCTAACCGGGCAAGCTGTCGTACATAACGGGTTTCGCCGTTTAGTGCTACAATACGGTGTGTAATGTCCATAGTTTTACCTTTGCCAATGAGGTCTTCCAAACCCCGGATCATCATTGGCCTGTCTTCGGGAAATATATGCTCCATGTAAATATCAAAAGCCTCGCGCCCGTCGTCTTTACTTACACCGGTAAGCATATACAATTCATCAGACCATACCAGTTTTTGAGTTTCAGGAAAATACTCCCATCCCCCAACTTTCGACATCATTTGCGTTTCCCTTAATTTTCTTTTCCCGCTCTGCAGGTCCTGGTTTATTTTCTCTAACGTTTGTTCAAATATCACCCGCTCGGTCATATCCTTTATCATAACCAGTATATTTGGCTGATTGTTAAAGATGATCTTATGCGATGTAATACTCACATAAATGAGGGTTCCATCTTTTTTAACATGCCGCCAGGTACCATTTAAATTCAAATCCCCTGCAGGCCGTTTTGCCGGTTCTCCATTTTTGGTATCATCCTGCGGTCTGATGTCGAGGATACTTTTTGTTAAAAACTCATCTTTGCTATATCCGTAGGCATTAATGGCGGCATCATTAACCGAAATTATTTGAAACTCTTCGTCATAGATCCACATCGGCACCGGGTTGGCTTCATACATATAGCGGTACTGGTTTTCGCTTTGCCCAAGTTTTACATCATTCTTCCTTATCAGGTAATATAAAAAACATCCGGTTGCTATTACAAAGAAGTATCCTTTGGCACTGCTGAACAATAAAGACTGGTATTGGGTAAAATTATGCAGGAAATAAAAGAGCAGCCGGTCGCTAAAAGTGATCCAGAGAAGACTGATTATAACATAAATAATAGCTATCCGGAAAGCGCCTTTTTGCATAGATGAGCGTTAAATTAACAATTAAATTAAACGGATTAAGCATATTATTAGTTACACCAAAACATGTTTTAGCTGTTATTAACGCTGCGGCAGATCATATTTAATCAACAATTACTTGTCGATAAATTAATTACAACTATTCACAAACGAATGGATGATATTGTTTTTTTGCGATTTCCTATTTCCCCTTTCCTTCTCAAATCACACATCTAACCAGGATTCCTTAAATTATGTTAAATTTTTTACCGCTTGCAATAATGAAATGGTTGAAACGTATTTTATAAGGTACCAGGATTTCAACATACATCATACTATGGAATACAAAATAAAATTAGCAGACGGAACCGCGCATATCATCAGCATTACAAGTGCCTACTTTAAAACATGGCATGTATGGAATATTAAATTTAAGGATGGACGGGCAGCCATGCTTTTTAAAATGGGCAGCGAATGGATGCAGCGAAATGAAGATTTCCTGGACGAGCACGTTTTAACGGCGATAGGCAACACTATTGATAAAATCATTCAAAGGCGCAATACGCTGTCGTTTTAAATTGAGGCTACCTCTGTTGGTGTTACTGCAAGGCCTCCTCACCCCTTCCAATAATTACCGCTTAAAATAATCATGTTGAGCATTTTTATGCTGTTGTCGTAATAGTCGTAATCTTTAAGTTTAAAATGCAGCAGGTAATCCCATGTGTGGTTAAGCCATTGCTGATTTTTGGCCCCGGTTGTGGCAGCTACGGCAAAGGGAGCAATAAAACTAAGTGCCTCGAAATAACGGGCAGGCAGGTCATTCCCCGATAAAGAATAACCTGCAGAAATGTTATCAGGGTTATCGTTCGTAGTTGAGCGGATCCAGCGGTTAATTTTGGTGGTTATAGCCTTGGCACGTGTGTCGCCGTACAATAAATAGTCGGTAGCTATGCGCCAGGGAACCCGGCAGGCGTTGTAGTTATAGTATCCATCGTACTTTGTTTCGAGATACATGGCTTTGGCCGGGCGCGGATGATGGTTCACCTGTTGAATAAAATCGGGCAGCAAACCTGCGTCCGGGCTGTATCGCTGTTGCATCCGGGCAAATAAGTGGTAGGTGCCGGCTATCACCTTATCCCAGCGCGCATCCCCGGTAGCGACTTTAAACGCCTTGAAATGCGAGGGCATAAAATCGGATGGGCGGGTATCAAAATAATCTTTACTATCCGCCTCAACCTCATTACTCAGCAGGATAGTGAAGGTTTTCTGGTTTATTTCATACCGCATAATATCGGCTATCAGTACCCTGGCTTCCTTTAAGTAGTTGATGTCGCCCTGGCTGCCCCATTGCTTATCTGCCAGCAATAAGGAATATGCTATATCCATATCGCCGTCTGTTGCCGAAGAGTGATCAAGGTTATTGCCTTTTACATCCTGTGCCCAATTCATAAGGTGTTGCCCGCTTTTTGCCGGATGCGCCCTGTAATAACGGAACAAAGCGTCATAAACCACCTTTGCTGCCGGATCAGCACCTGCCATGAGGACAACGATAATCATGCCATACCCCTGTCCTTCGGATACGCATTGTTTGTTGCCGGGCCTTTCAAACCAAATGTAGCTTTGGTTTTTGCCGGCTACCTGTTTTACATAGCGGCTTTTCCATTCCCGGTAAAAAGCGCGCACGCTGTTGTCCAGGTTTTGCCGGCTTACATGGCTGGGGATAATGCTGCCCG
Source organism: Mucilaginibacter sp. P5_A6 (assembly GCF_056400585.1). Classification (NCBI taxonomy): domain Bacteria; kingdom Pseudomonadati; phylum Bacteroidota; class Sphingobacteriia; order Sphingobacteriales; family Sphingobacteriaceae; genus Mucilaginibacter; species Mucilaginibacter sp. P5_A6. Next base: position 284,864 of record NZ_JBFUKZ010000004.1, read on the forward strand.
CAGTATAGGAAGTATGCTGCGGAAAAGGTTTTAAGGCAGGCTGCGCATATAAGCTGTAAAAGGCAAAAATCGCAACGTAGAATACTATAACCTTTTTTAGCATAGCAAATCTTTATGGTTAAGAAAACAAACCGTGCGTTATCTAATTAGTTTTTATAGATACAAGGTAGGCTTTTTACCCAAACAGCAGATCAGGAGTTTAGACAAAACCAAAAAAAGTTAAGTAAAAAGCGCCAACAACTGTTTGCATATTATTTATTATCAATCATGAATAATAATTAGAATAACCAACAAACGGTATATTATAAACTTTCCGCAGTGTATAAGCAGGTATCCGGCCGGTACTTTTCGTGTTTCAACATTACCAAAACACTCAACTTGTTCTGCTAAATTTTCTGCTAAACCTTAAGCTGCTATTTGCTTTACCTTTTATAATTAGCAGTTTAGCCTAAGGCTAAACTTTTGGCAATGTAAATTATTTGACGAAAATTTCATTTTGATTAAAACGGGCTACAAAAACACACATTCAGGTTAAATTTTTAATTAATATAATATTTTTTTAAGCAAAGCATTGCAATATTGTATTCAACAATGTTAATTTGCATAATAAAAACTATAAGCAAAATCGATAAGATATTTTAATTTAACAGGGATTATTAATTAATTTATAATAACTTCATAGCAGAATGATAAAAAAAATACTTGTAATAGAAGATGATGAAGATATTTTAGATTCAATTGATACCCTATTGAGTTTGAATAATTTTGAGGTGAAAGGAATAACCCAGACAAATGATATCATTGAAGTGCTGAAAGCCAACAAACCTGACCTGGTATTAACCGATTATATTTTACCAGGTATGAATGGCGGCAAAATTTGCCAGGTTATTAAAAACAATAAAGAGCTGGCCCACATCCCGGTTATTTTAATGACCGCCTATCATAAACAAGCCATTGCGATCGGGAATTTCGGACACGATGCCTACCTTCCAAAACCTTTTGAAAATCAGCATCTTGTTAACATCATCAATAAATTACTAAACTAAATGTAATTGCACCTTCCTTAACTTCAATCCCTCCTACTATTATTTAAATGGCTTGATGTAAATTTCTTAAAAAGTCAAATCTTCCATTAAAATGAAAATATCGCTTAATCGTAATCTGCAAATCGGGTATGGTTTTTCTCTTTTTATACTTATCGTTATTTCGGTTTTATCCTATTTAAGTATCCACTTCCTGTTAAAAAGCGCCAACCTGGTTGATCATAGCTATACAGTGATCCAAAAGCTCGAAAATATCGAATCAATCATGAAAGATGCTGAAACAGGTCAGCGCGGATACCTGCTTACCAAACAGGAGGAGTTTTTACAGCCCTATAACGGTGCCGAAACAAAAGCACTTAAGCAAATACAGGAAGTCAGGCAATTCGCTGCCGACAATCCTCAGCAGCAACAGAATATAGACGGGATCAAAAAAGTTTTAACAACCCGGCTAAGTATTTTAAAGGAATTACTGGATAAGAATAAAAATAGCCAAACTGTAAGCATTAACGACCTCAAAAAGGGCAAACTCGCCATGGATGCCTTAAACCAATCCATTAACAAAACCGAGGCCGTCGAGAGAAAATTGCTAAATACCAGGCTAAGTGCCTACAAAACCTATGCTGCTTATGTACCGGCTATTTTTGTAATTGGAGTTTTACTTGCCTTAATTTTCACGCTCATATCATACATGAGCGTTACCGCAATTATTGCCGGGCGTACAAAAATCCAAACCGAGCTTGAATATAAAGAGCATGAAACAGCGGAGTTAAATGAAGAACTGGCTGCCGCAAACGAAGAAATGAAAGCCATTAATGAAGAGTTGCTTGCCAGTAACGAAGAGCTTTCTGCATCGCAAGACATGCTTCATGCACTTAATAACGAGCTTGAGGAAAGGGTTATTGCACGTACGCAGGCGCTATCATTAAGCGAAACCCGGTTTCGCAAAATGATGCAAACCATTCCGCAAATAGCCTGGACAAATACTGCTGATGGCGACGTTGACTTTTACAATCAGCAATGGTTTAATTATACGGGCCTTACCATTAAACAAACCAAAAACCAGGGCTGGCGCGAAGTGATCCACCAGGACGATCTCGCCCACAACCTGCAACGCTTCCAGGCCATACTTGATAGTAAGGAGGCCGGGGAGTACGAGATCCGCGAAAAACGCTTTGACGGCGAATACCGCTGGCACCTCATCAGGATGGCTCCATTAAAAGACAACCGGGGCAAGGTGCAACTGTGGGTAGGTACCGCTACCGACATCCAGGAGATTAAGCAGCTGCAACAGCAAAAGGACGACTTTATAAACATTGCAAGCCACGAGCTTAAAACACCCTTAACCAGCCTTAAATCGTCTATGCAGATCATCTACTCGATGAAAAATAAGCTTTCGCCCGAAAAGCTGGACGACCTTATAAGCCGGGCCAACAAAAGTGTTAATAAAGTAACCTATTTAATTGAAGACCTGTTGTATATAGGTAAATTGAACCAGGGCCAGGCTGATCTGGATAAAACGCCTATCACACTTTCGCGCATTATTAAGGATAGCAACAACCATATCAAAGTTGCCGGAATTTATAAAGTGATCACTACCGGCGATATGGAGCTGCAGGTAGTGGCCGATGCCCGGCGTATTGAACAGGTTGTGGTAAATTTTGTTAATAATGCCATAAAGTATGCTCCCGAATCCAAAGAAATCCACATCAGCATAGCGCAAGATGGCGGTATGGCCAGGGTATCGGTTACGGATAAAGGCCCTGGCATATCGTCAGAGAAGATCCCCTTTGTGTTTGACCGTTATTTTAGGGGGCACAGCAGTAGCAGCCAGTACTCCGGCCTGGGGATAGGTCTTTACATCAGTGCCGAGATCATTAAAAAACACGACGGGAGCGTTGGTGCCGAAAGTACATTAGGCGAGGGAAGTACTTTTTGGTTTACGTTGCCGCTGCAGGCATAACAAGACTATCCGCTTGCAACTATTGCTGTTGTAATCAATATGCTTTCAGTGGAATAAGAAATCTCCATTTAGCTTGCACTAATTGAGTAAGCTGGTGATACCATAAAACAGTAACGTCTACTTCAGGGCCTCGTAAATCTCGGCTGCCAATAAACCGCTGCCGCCGCCATAGTGCTGCACAATCCTTATTTCGGGATTGCAATTACGGAAATAAGCGCGCAGCTGATCTTCTGATGCCGTTTCAATACCGCCGCCAAGCAGCACCAGGGTAAATGCCTGCCCTTCGAAAGCCCGCATGGCTTCATCATCAGTTTGGCAACCGGTAGCCATCCAGTCGGGGTTGTTGTTTACCAGCCGTACTACAGTTGCCAGTATTTCGGGATGGCGGCCTATAACTAATATTTTTGTTTGTTCCATTTGCTAATTCTATAGTCGTCATTAAGATGACTTAGGTTTTTATTGTATTTCCCATCTATCATCTGCACATCCGCATATCTGAAATCTGCACATTTATATGCTCATCGGTACATCCATCAATAAAAACTCAGCATCGGAGGTTGCGCTGATGGTGAACTTATCGGCATCCCAGATACCTAATGCATCGCGGGTGCTTACAGTTTGGCCATCGATCTCTACTTCGCCGCTTAGGATGAAGGCATAAACGCCATTGCCGGGTTTGTGGATAGTATAGTCAACGGTTACCCCCTTATCAAACTTACCCAGGTTAAACCATGCATCCTGGTGAATCCATACGCCCGCATCATCCGGGTTTGGCGATAATACCTGCTGCAGTTTGTTATAACGGTCGGCAAGGTCAAGAGTGATCTGATCATACCGCGGTTCAACGTTACGTTTGTTGGGGTATAACCAGATTTGCAAAAATTTTACGCGTTTATCTTTATCCTGGTTGTATTCGCTATGGTATATACCGGTACCGGCGCTCATAGCCTGTATGTCGCCATTTTTAATTACGGCGGTATTGTTCATGCTGTCTTTGTGTTCCAGGCCGCCTTCCAGGGGAATGCTGATGATCTCCATATTATCATGCGGGTGTTTGCCAAATCCCATGCCTGCATCTACGGTATCGTCGTTTAAAACACGCAGTGCGCCAAAACTCATCCTATCAGGATTATAATAACTGCCGAAGCTGAAAGAGTGATAACTGCTTAACCAGCCGTGGTTTGCATGGCCCCGTGTTTTGGCCTTATGTAATATAGTTTGTGCCATGATGTTTTTCTTTTTTGTTGGTATAAAGATACTGCAGGCATTGGTAAGGGAAGTTAATCTAGGTTAAGAATTAACATGAATTTAACAAATTGAATTAGTGTCTATTTTTCATCCTGCTAAAAAACTCCGGGGTAACCCCTATATACGATGCTATTTGCTTTTGAGGCAGGGTATAAATCAGCGTTGGGTAACGTTTGCAAAAGTTGTTGTAACGGTCCTCGGCGGTAAGACTGAGACCATCTATGAGGCGCTGCTGACTGGCAACCAGCGAGTTCTCCACCAATACCCTGAAAAAGTGCTCGAATTTGGGGATTTGCTGGTATAGTTTTTCCTGGTTGGTTTTGCTAAGCAGCAGTACCTGTGTATCTTCCAGCGCCTCGATGTTGAGGATCCCCGGCTTTTGGCTGATGAGGCTGTACATATCGGCCATCCACCAATCTGGCGGGGCAAAGCTCAACACGTGCTCTATGCCGTTTTTATCTACAGTAAACCCGCGCAGGCAGCCCGAAGTTACAAATGCCGAATGTTTGCAGATATCCCCGTCGCTAAGCCAAAATTGTTTGCGCTTAATGGTTTGGGGCTTAAGCATGGCCGTAAAAATGGCCTGCTCCTCGTTGGTGAGGTGGATATGTTTGGCAACGTTATTAAGGATGAGTGTAAACGGCATATACAAAAATGTGTTTTTTTAGACTGATTGCGGTATGTAACATTAATATTATTATTGGGGTTGAGGTTTCTCCTGTTGATAAATGTAAATTAGCTTTTGTAAGAAAAGGATAGCCTACCGGCGGAGATTTAGAGGGGGCTGGCTATGCCAATGCTAAAATCCTTGTATGTTATGCTGATAAAGCAGGATATATTAAACGGAAATTATTTTTATGATTGTGACCGGCTTTATCTTATTGTGCATGAAGCAGGCCTTACAGCAAATAAACAGGTATTGCATTTACCAATTAATGCAATATTGATTTTTACTAACAGATAACCTATATGTTAAAAATTAAAAATAATGTTTTTTTATTAAGCTGCATGTCTGTTTTGCTCGTATCATCTGCCGCGTTTGCACAAAAGAAATTTAATGGATTGGACGTTGGCCTGGGCAACCTTTACCGCACCAGCGACGCCAAAACACGATCGATAAGTCCGGAGAATTTTACGGGCGAGAAGGGTAAGGGTGGCATGGCCACCACCGGCACAGGCAGCAATGCCTCGCGCGATCTGGGCCAAACCTGGAAGGTAAGTCCGAGTGTAGTGATCAAAAAACATACAACCTTCACCATTGCCGAAATTAATGAGAGCGGCGCGATACAGCATATCTGGATGACACCTACCGGCAACTGGCGCTACAGCATCCTGCGCTTTTATTGGGACGATGAAACCACTCCTTCAGTTGAGGTGCCTGTGGGCGATTTCTTTTGCATGGGCTGGGGTAAGTATTCGCCCCTGTCGTCATTGGCGGTGGCGGTGAACCCGGGCAGCGCATTTAATTGTTACTGGCCTATGCCCTTCCGTAAAAAATGCCGCATCACCATGGAGAATATCGACGATAACGATATGGTGCTGTATTACCAGGTGGATTATACATTGACAGACATCCCCGATGATGCCGGGTATTTTCATGCTCAGTTTCGCCGTACCAACCCGCTGCCTTACAAAAAAGATTATGTTTTGGTAGATAGCATTGTGGGCAAAGGACAGTATGTGGGAACTTACCTGGCCTATGGCAGCAACAAAAATGGCTGGTGGGGCGAAGGCGAGATCAAATTTTTCATGGATGGCGATACCAAATTCCCCACCATAAACGGTACTGGTACGGAGGATTATTTTTGCGGATCATATGATTTTGATACCCGCCACAAGGATGCCGGCGGCAAAGAGCAAGACCATACCGAATACACCGAATTTAACACCCCATACAGCGGCCTGCCGCAGGTGATCCGTGGCGACGGGCATTATAACATTGCCCAACGTTTTGGTTTATACCGCTGGCATATTGTTGACCCCATCCGCTTTGAAAAAAGCCTGAAGGTTACCATACAGGCCCTGGGCTGGCGGCACGACGGGCGGTACATGCCTTTGCAGGATGATATTGCCTCAACCGTGTTCTGGTACCAAACCGGGGCACATACCCCTTTCCCTAAATTACCCTCACGCGACGAACTGGAAGTAAACTGATGAAACTATATAAAACCACCAAAGGAATAATCCTGGAACATGCCGGGGCCGCCTATATTGTTGACGACCAGTGGGACGCCCTTGTTAACCGGGATAACCTGGCCGCATACCTGCAGGAGATCATAGATGATACCACAGCCCTGGGCGCCGATGTGCAGCGCGAGTTTTTAAACGGACAACTACTGCCCCCCATCGGCACACAGGAAGTTTGGGCGGCGGGAGTTACCTACCTCAAAAGCAGGGATGCCCGCATGGAGGAGTCGGAAAGCTCGGGCGGGGCAAGTTTGTATGATAAGGTTTATGATGCCCCAAGGCCCGAGTTGTTCTTTAAAGCCACAACGCAAAGGGTTTCGGGCCATGGCGCCGAGGTTTATATCCGCAAGGATTCGGAATGGAATGTGCCCGAGCCGGAGCTGACACTGTATATTAACTCCAAGGGGAACATCCAGGGCTATACCATCGGCAACGATATGAGCTCGCGGAGTATCGAGGGTGAGAACGCTTTGTACCTACCCCAGGCCAAGATTTACGAAAAAAGCGCGGCTTTAGGCCCCTGTTTATATGTAAGCTCAAACCCTATACCGGGCGAATCGGCGATAAAGCTGGTGATAAAAAGGGATGGCATTGCTGTTTATGAGGATGAAACTACCATATCCCGCATCAAGCGTTCTTTTACCGAACTGGTGGGTTATTTATACGCCGAATGTGATTTTCCGCAGGGATGTTTTTTAATGACCGGTACCTGCCTGGTGCCACCGCCAACCTTCACTTTACAAGTGGGCGATGAGGTGGTTATTGCCATCGATAATATCGGCACAATGATCAATATTATCGGCATCAACCCCAAGCATAAATTGTAAAGCCATGATGACTTTAAAAATTTCTTCTTTTATGCTGATGGCTGCGGGCTTTGCATCATGTACCATGCGGATGCCGCCGGCTACCAAAGGCAGCTTTAGGTACGACCTGGAATTTTTAAAGAAACATGGCACTGTTGTGGTTTTGAAAACCAAAGACAGTAGTGCACGCGTAATCGTATCCCCCAAATACCAGGGGAAAGTATTTACCTCAACAGCTGATGGTTTGGATGGCAACAGCTTCGGCTGGATAAACTATAAAACCTTCGAGCTTAAACAATCCGACCCGCACATGAACGCCTATGGTGGCGAAGACCGCCTGTGGCTTGGCCCCGAAGGCGGCAGGTTCTCGCTGTTCTTCAAGCCGGGCGCCAAAATGGAGTTTGATAACTGGCATACACCCGCCGCAATTGATTACGAAAGCTGGGAACTGGTTTCCTCATCGGATAAAAAGGTATCCATGAGCAAAGCCACTCAAATGCAAAACTACGCGGGCACACAGCTTAACATGAAACTGGAGCGTGATATCGAAATCCTGGAGCCCGAGGTGATTAACCAACTGCTGGGCATCAGTACAAATGATTCTGTAAAATCTGTAGGCTTTAGCACTTTAAATACCATCATTAATGCGGGCGATAAGGCCTGGGATAAAACAACCGGCGCCCCCTGCTTATGGAACCTGGATATGTTTAGTCCATCATCCAAAACGGTTATCGTGGTGCCTTATGAAGATAAAGCAACTGGCAAAGTAGCCACTACCAATTATTTTGGCGAGATAGCCAAAGACCGGATCACCTACAGCAACGGGATCCTGCTATTTAAGGCCGATGGTAAATCGCGCGGTAAGCTGGGCATCCCGCCAAACCGGGCCAAAAACATGGCAGGCAGCTACGATGATAGCAATAAGGTATTAACCCTAACCGTTTTTGACCTGGATAGCGGCGCCGATTACCTGAACCAGGAATGGAAACCCGATACCGCCCCCTTTACCGGCGACGCGGTGAATGCCTACAACGACGGGCCGCTGGCAGACGGCAAGCAAATGGGGCCTTTTTACGAAATTGAAAGTGTATCGCCCGCCGCGTTTTTGAAGCCCGGCGAAAAACTAACGCACAAACACAGCGTATTTCATTTTACAGGGGATGAAAAGGCCCTGAATAGTATCGCCCTGAAAACTTTGGGCATTTCAATTAAGGATATCAAATCAGCATTAAAATAAAACCAATAAACTAATTATAAGAAAAATCAGATGGCAAAAAACAAAGACCTTTTAGCGATAACCCTTATTACTTCCCTGTTTTTTATATGGGGCTTTGCGCTAAACCTAAATCCAATATTGATACCTCACCTTAAAAAAGCCTGCCAGTTAAGTGATCTGCAATCATCATTAATTGATTCGGCATCATACATCGCCTACTTTTTGTTACCTATCCCGGCAGCCCAGTTCATGAAACGTTATGGCTATAAAGGCGGGATTTTATTAGGGCTGATCCTTTTTTCGGCAGGTGCGTTTTTGTTTTACCCGGCATCCATTGTACGGAATTACGCTTTTTTCCTGGGTGCTTTGTTTGTAATATTTTCGGGGGCAGCATTTTTAGAAACCGCGGCCAATCCATACATCACCGCCATTGGCGACCCTGCCGGTGCAACCCAGCGCATTAATTTTGCACAAACATTTAATGGTTTAGCGGCTGCCCTTGCCCCATTAATCGGCGGTATTTTTATCCTGTCGGGTAAAAACCTTACAGCTGTGCAGGAATCGGCCATGTCGTCTGGTCAGCTGAATGATTATTTAAATAAAGAAGCCTCGTCGGTACAAATACCCTATATTGTTATTGCTGTAGGTGTGCTCATAGTAACTGCACTTTTATGGCGAACACATTTACCCGAAATTGTTGAAGAAGGAGAAGGCTCACCATTACATGAAAACCTATCATTTTTTCAACGCACAGCTGCACTTTTAAAGGAGAAGAATTTAAATTTTGGTGTAGCGGCACAATTTTTTTACGTAGGTGCACAAGCCTGCGTAGGCAGCTTTTTTATCCGTTTTTCTGAACGTGTATCGGGCATGGATGAAAAAACCGCGGCTTATTACTTAACCGCTGCCTTAATGGCCTTTTTAGCAGGTAGAGCAGTTGGCACATTTTTAATGACATTTATTAACCCGGTAAAACTGCTGGCCATTTATGGTATTACCAATGTATTGCTTATTCTGCTATCGGTATTTCTGCATGGCAAATTCCCGGTTTTTGCTTTAATAGGTGTAGAATTTTTTATGTCGATCATGTTCCCAACCATATTTTCGTTAAGTATCCGCGGCCTGGGCACCAAAACCAAGGAGGGCTCATCACTTGTAATTATGGCTATTGTAGGCGGGGCTATTTTTCCACCTATCATGGGCAAACTGTCTGACATGACCAACATCCAGATAGCTTACCTGGTACCGGCGGCCTGCTTTTTATTCGTATTTTATTTTGCGGTTAAAAACCTGCGGGTGAAAGAGAAGGTTAGTATGGCGGTTTCCCATTAATTTGAATTGATATATTTTATAACATATAAGCATGGATTTACAACTTACAGATAAGGTAATTATAGTAACAGGCGGTGCAAAAGGCATCGGCGAAGGTATTGTTAAAGTATTGGCTGCCGAGGGCGCCATACCTATTATTGTTGGCCGCAGCGAAGCAGATAATCTTAAGGTAGTGCATAAAGTTGAAGCTGCCGGTGGCAAAGCCTTCCAGGTAGTTGCCGAGCTTACCGACCCTAAAGCAAGCGAGGCGGCTGTTAATGCCGTAGTTGCCCAATATGGCCGGATTGACGGCCTGGTGAACAACGCGGGCGTTAACGATGGTGTAGGATTGGAGAGCGGCGATTATGAAGGCTTCGCTGCATCACTGCATAAAAACTTAGTGCACTATTACCTCATGGCGCATTACGCACTGCCCGAACTAAAAAAATCAAAAGGGGCTATCCTCAATATCACCTCCAAAACAGCCGATACCGGGCAGGGCCATACATCGGGCTACGCGGCTGCAAACGGCGGGCGTAACGCATTAACCCGCGAATGGGCGGTAGAATTGTTAAAATACGGCATCCGCGTAAATGCTATTGTGGTGGCCGAATGCTGGACACCGCTTTACGAAAACTGGATAAAAACCCTGCCCGATCCGGCAGCAAAACTCCAGGAAATAGAAGCAAAAATACCATTAGGCAACCGCATGACCACAGCCGAAGAACTGGCCAATACCACAGCCTTCCTGCTGTCACCAATGTCGAGCCATACTACCGGGCAATTGATACATGTTGACGGTGGTTATGTGCATTTGGATAGGGCGCTGGCAAACGCGTAAGCCCCTCAGCAAATAGGTGTGGGATAGGCAAAATAGCAGACTTGAGCACATATCTAATCGTCATTGCAAGAGCTAAAATTTTGTGAAACTCTGAAGGGGAAATGACGTGTATCGCATGGCTGCGAGTCGACTCACCCCGACGAGGCTACGCCCGTCTGCCCCTCTCTCCGACTGCGTCGCATAGAGGGGCAATAAAACAAAAATTGAGCTTCACCCTCTTTGCGGCACAGCCGGAGAGAGGGTCGGCCAGCATAGCGTAGCCGGGGTGAGTCGTGGCCAGCGTTTAAGCCAATGTTTGTGTAAAACCAAACTTGTCATGGGTAGGCACGAAGCAATCCCTAACTATACAGGGCGACTCTGTAAATCGGGGATTGCTTCGTACCTCGCAATGACGGTCGGTTTATAAAGACTTACGAAGTTTTAAAAACTTCGTAAGTCTTGCTTTAGGCAGGTACTATAACGTAAATGCTTTTAAATAGGCGTTGGCATAGGTGCCCCAATCTTTCATTACATTTTTTAGGGTTGCTGTAAGTTGCTGGTTATTTACCATTTTGCCTTTTTTGGGCGGTACAAGGGACTTATCATCCACAACTACTTCATTTACCCGGGTGGCAAACCAGGTAACGTTTTCATGCGGGAGTGCCAGGCCCAATATCATCCCGGGTAAGCCGGTAAATGTTTCCGGTCCGCCAGGTACCGCAATATCGTCGGTGTAAAAAGCCACTACATAAATAGAATCCATTACCAGCGCATTGGCGCGACGGCAGGTAAACCCGGCTATCTCGCGGGTTTCGTTGGTTAATTTCCAGTTTATTTTACGCAAGGTATCTTTCACCAGGAAAGTTGATTCGAATACTTTTTTCTGATTGGTGGTAAAACCGGTGGTAAAATCGTCTGCGATAGTATTTACCTGGGTCACTACCGGGCTGTCGTCAAAAATACCATTATCCGGCGCATCCGATTCAACAGGCGTATACAACGTTTTGTTATTGGCAAATGTTAGTATGCTTTTAAGCTTTTTAAACTGCGGCTGCGTTTTTTTGTAGGAGTCAAAAGCAGAGCGAAGAAAATCTTCATTGTTTTTATTGATCTGCTTTTCAAAAAAAGCGTACATGTTTACGGTTTTTTCAAACTCAATTGTGCCGTTCATGGTAAAATGCTTGTTTTGCGCAAACACTGCACTGCTGCCAAAGGCAATTACAAAAGTGGTGAGTATTATAAGGTTTTTCATGGTTTTTATTTTTTAGGTGCTGCGCCACCGCCAACATGGTTAAAATCCCAGCTAAGCGATAGCATAAAATATCTCTTGATAGCGGTATATCTTTCCTGTGTTAATATTCCGGCCGATCCGCTCCTGTTGTATCCTTTATTTTGATTAAGCAGGTCGTTGCCGCTTAAAGTTAGCTTAATACTTTCGTCCTTCATAAATGATTTGCCAATGTTGGCATTCAGCGTGGTACGCTTAAAATCTTCGGGGAACGATTGTGTTTTGGCGTTGTATTGGTATGAGCAATTACTTCCAATAGAGAATTTTGCAGGCAAATAAAAGTTAAACCCGCCGTTGGCATTAAAACCGCTGCCATTATTGTTTACGTTTGGCAAAAGTGACGATGAGTTAAGTGTATAGGCAGGACCCGCAGAAGCCCATACATTATATTTTTTTTGCACGTATTTTGACAGGTTAAAATTGGCAGAATAAGTATACGATGTTGTTTTATTGAGCTTATTGTTTGATAGGTTGTAGTAAGTGTTGCCATTAGCATCTGCGCTTACACCTGCGTTGATACCACCAACCGGAATTTTGCGGCCATAGTAAATATTGGCATCCATATTAATGGTTTGCCTGTTAAGGTTTGAGGATTGGAAAATGCTTTTACCTGTTTCGGTATCGGTAACCACATTGCTCACAATAGGATTCATGGTGTTACTGTATGATCCGCCTACGTATAGCGATTCATCGCTGATAACTTTATAGGAGTTATACCATAATGAAAAACGGTTGGTAAAAGATGGTTTCAGGTTAGGGTTACCCAGGGTAATATTAAGCGGATCGGTATTTACCGTTACGGGCTGAATCTGGTCGATATTTGGCTGCGAGGTATTACCGTTATAACTGATGCGGATAGATTGCTGCTGCGAAAAACGGTATTGATAGGTAGCCTGCGGAAACCAGTTTACAAAATTGCGCGTGCGCGTGTTGGCATCATTAAACAGGTCGATCTGTTTAAAATTTACTGTCGCTACTTTTGAACCAAAGTTGAAAGTGGCTTTTTTGCTTTTATAATTGAAATTTAAACCAAACTGATTGGAAAGCTGATTAAGCTTATAATCGTTACTCAGCGAATCGATCTGTACGTTATAAACGCCTGGGGCCGATTGGTTGTATGAGCGCCTGTCTGAGCTTCCGTTATTCACATTGATGCCGTAATTGATAACTGCCGAAAACTTTTTAGATAGGGGCTCGGTGTAGGTAACGTTTGAGCTTAATACATTGCTTTTAGTTTGAGTAGTTTTACGCTGATCAATAGCCTGCGTACTGGCGGCATTTCCCAATGTATCAAAAAATGTGGTGTTTGATTTTAAAAAGCCCTTCGCGTCGCTCTCGTTATAAGCTTCACTGATGTTTACAGATAACGTGCGCCCAACCTTTTTAAATTTTTTGGTATAAAAAGCGCTTGCGTGAAATATTTTGTCGGTAATATCATTGTTTACCGTGCGGTTGTTGGAGTTTAGCTTAGTGCCATCCTGGCGCAAGCTTGTTGCCGCGTAAGTGTTATCAACCTTGCTGTGCTTATTCGTACCGTCAACCATCAGCTTTAGATTTGATGAGGTATCAAGTTTTACCTGGTAGGTTAAATCAAGTTTTTGGCGAAACATATATTTATGGAAGCTCTGGTCGGAGTTACTGTTAATAAAATTGCCCGGCAATGTGTTTTGGGTTAATGTATTTATCGTTCCGTCTACATCAATTGATCCTATTTTATAATTGGCATTAAGCGATTGTTTATCGGCATTCCATTTGGTATCATAATGTGCGCCCGCAGTACGTGCCAGTGGGATACCCTGTCCTTCAAACCGGCCGTTCCAACTGTCAAGGTCGCTTTCGCCGCCACCTCCGCTAAAGAATAAGCCGCCATCGTCACTAAATTCCAGGCCGGTGCCGCCGTATTTATTTTCGTCTCTCCAGCCAAGGCCTATCTTACCCGTATTACCAATAGTACCGTAAACCGAGAATTTTTGCTTGCCCTTAAAACGGTTAAACATCAGTTGTTCCTGGTAATATTTACCGGTACCGCCTTCGGCATCCAATTTGCCAAAATAGCCGTTCTTTTTATCCTCTTTAAGTTTTATGTTGATGGTTTTATTTTTTATGCCATCATCAATGCCGGTAAAAGCCGCCTGGTCGCTTTTTTTATCGTAAAGCTGTACTTTATCTACCATATCGGCACGCAGGTTTTTGGTTACCAGGGTGGGATCGTCGCCAAAAAACTCCTCGCCATCAACCAATACTTTACTTACCGTTTGTCCCTGGGCGGTTATTTTTCCATCCTTATCAACCTGTATGCCGGGAAGCTGTTTTAAAAGATCCTCTACCTTATCATTGGGCTGTACCGTAAATGCCGCGGCATTAAATTCGGTGGTATCGCCTTTTATTTTAACGGCAGCAACCTTCGCCTTTATAATTACTTCTTTAAGCAGTTGGGTTTTAAGTATCATGCCGATACTGCCAAAGTTATGGGTAGTATGTGCCGAATCGAGCGTAAAGCGCTCCACAAAATCGGCATAGCCCGAGTAGCTTACCAGCAGGATGAATTTGCCTTTTTTAAGATTATCCATTGCGAACTGCCCCTCGCTTACCCTGGTAAATTTTTGCAGGATAGAATCTTTGGCGTTTAAAACTGCAACTGTGGCATTGGTGAGTTTTGAGTTTGATGCCGTATCGGCAACCGAACCTTTAATAGAATAGGTATTTTGCGCAAAAACGGAGACTGTACTTAAGCAAAATATTATTAGTGCAGTAATTGTGATTTTCATAAGGTAGTTTATGGAAACCAAGATATAACTAAGTTCTTAGTAATCAAAGGGGTTTAACACTTGCCTAATGAAATTTAACATTTGAGGCCGAAAATTTAACATTTAAGTTTTTTTATCACACCATAAGTAATTGATTATCTGAACATTGAATTTTATTGCCAATTGATGTAAAATTTAAGCGACAAAGTGATTTTACCTGTCAAATAAACAATTATGTAAGTAAAAATAATATTAAAGTATGGTTATAGCTGCGTATCAATAAAAATTATAAGGTATTTACTGCCGGCTATTTTTTTTATAAGCCACCCAAACATAAAACGGAACGCTGACCATCAGCAATAAAAAACCATAATAAACGGCTTCCTTACCGGTACCCGCAATGTTCCATAATGCATAAGCGAATGCTATCATAGCCAAAACCACAGCACCTAACCAACCATCTGCCTGTTTGTTTTTTACCCGGATTATAAGGTAAGAGGCAGCCGATAGCAGGTAAGGAATAAGCATCGATAACAATGAAAGCAATAACAGGAATCTGAATTGCGCTACAAATCCTTTAGTATAGTTCATGCTCATAAAAATAGAAACCAAAGTACTGCTAAGCAGGATGCCCATATAAGGTACTCCCCTTTTATTTTGTTTACTAAATATAGCAGGGAATAACTTGTCCCTGGCTACGGCAAAAGGCATTTGGCCCTGCATCAGTGTCCACCCGTTAAGGGCGCCAAACGCGGCAATAGCAACGCCGGCGCTAACCCAGTACCTAATGTTATTACCATAAATTATTGCAGCTGCATCAGCATAAGGTGTTTGCGACTTCTCTAACAGGGTGGCAGGTATTAGCCCCATTACACTTACGCTCCCTAAAATATATACCAGTGTGGCAATCATCAACCCCAGCAATGTAGCACGGGGTATGGTTTTTTCAGGATTTTCGACACTTCCGGCTGGTATCGTAGCACATTCAATTCCTATAAACGAAAACAGTGTCATGGCCGCGGTGGCACTGATTGCGCTGTAAGTAGTTGTACCGCTGCTGTTAAATGGAGAAAAATTTTTGGCCTGTAAAAAAAACAAACCACCAAATGCCACAAGCACTAACGGTAAAATTTTAAGTATGGTGGTAACCAGCTGCCATTTTCCGCTGGTGACAATGCCTCTGGTGTTGATGTAAGTAAGCAGCCAGATAGCACACAACCCGGTTAATACGGCAGGAAGACCACTTGCCAATTGCGGAAAGAAAGTACTTAACGCGCTTACCAATGATTTGGTGATGGCCGCGCAGGCGCATGAAGTAGACAAAAAATATCCCCAGGCCACTAAAAAACCTGCAAAATCGCCCAATCCATAACGTGTAAAAGCATAAGGTCCACCCGTTGCATGTGGCAGGAGCTTGCTCATATTGCTAAAAACTTTCGCCAGAAAAAATGAGCCTATCGCCGAAAATACCCAGCCCAGCAAACCAATACTCCCAAATGAAGCCATAGCTGCAGGCATTAAAAATACCCCGGCACCTATCATATTGCCTACCACCAGGGAGGTGCTTGTCCATAAACCTAATTTTTTTTGTGATGCGGGCATGGCTGTAGATCATTAAGGATGATAAGATAAGGTTTTATTAAATACGAGAGGTAAAATTGTTACTCCTTTGAACGCATGCCCCAGCATTCAATTTCAAATCTTAAAAATTAATATTAAATTTGTTTACAAGCGCATATATGAAAACATATCATTTTCCGGTAGTTGTTGAAATAGATGAAGATGGAGTTTACATTGTTTCGTGCCCTACTTTTAGAGGGTCCCATTCCTATGGACACACCATTGATGAGGCTCTCGAAAATTTAAGAGAGGTCATTGAGCTTTGCATGGAAGAACAAACCACGGAAAATATTAATCAGTTTATAGGGGTGCGTGAGATGGAAATCAATATTCCAATATCTGCATGAGCGATAAATTACCGGTAGTAAGCGGTAAGCAAATGGTGTCTCTGCTTCAAAGTCTGGGATTTGTTGTAATAAGAATAAAGGGCTCACAGAATGAAACATCCGGATGGTAGGGTGACTACTATACCTGTTCATTAAAATGAGCCTTTACCTAAAGGTTTACTAAGAAAAATACTAAGGGAAGATGTTATAATATCCATCGAAGAGTTTGATAAATTGGTTCGTTGATTTTAACCGGAGTTTCTCCCGTACCTGGTCGAAGAATGCAATTTCCGGTGAGGGCTTAATCAACGGTTAAAGATGCACCCTGCATTACCCTACTCTTTCGGTAAATTATCTAAACATTTACCCCACAGATTCCTTTTAATACCGACAAGTTTTAAGCAACATGGATAGCAGCCAACTCTAATTATATTTATCCCCCTATTCGCCCTGATGAAGAAATACAATCTTTTATTTTTAAAAAAGCTGGTTCATAAACCGATAACTGTTATTTGTATGATCTTATTGGCTTTGGCCATGCTCAGCTTCTCCCTCGTAATAAAAAAGCATAAAACACTTACCGCCGACGTAAACAACGGTGGCTTATACCTCCCCGGCAAGTTTAAAGCTGTTGTGGTGATTGATAGCCTGGAAGGCCGGGCGCGGCACCTGGCGGTGAATAGCAACGGCGATATCTATGTAAAGCTTCGCTTCCCGGATACTATTGGCGGCAATGTTGCCGCTCGCGATACCGATGGCGATGGTAAAGCTGATATCATTCAAAAATTTGCTAATTATGAAGATAAAGGGTCCTATGGTACGGCTATGCGCGTCCATAACGGCTACCTGTATTTCAGCTCGGAAATGAATGTTTTTCGAACCAAACTAAACCCGAATACATTGGTGCCCGATGGCCCGCTCGAATTGATATTGCATGATACGCATGGCGAGCACGAGCATGATGCCAAACCCCTGGCCTTTGATAATGCCGGGCATATGTATGTAGCTTTTGGCGCGCCATCAAACGCCTGCCAGGAGCAAAACCGGGTACCCGGTTCGCCAGGGATTAAGGGTTGCCCTTTATTACAGGAGTATGGGGGTATCTGGCAATTTGATGAGGCCAAACCCAACCAGGAGCAAAAAGACGGCATCCGCTATGCTACGGGCTTGCGCAGTGTGGTGGCGATGGATTGGAATACTGCTGATAATTGCCTGTATGCGGTTGCCCACGGCAGGGACGATCTGCATTTGCTGTTCCCCAAAATATTCAATGCATGGCAAAGCGCTGTATTGCCTGCCGAGGAATTTGTGAAGATTAAGCAAGGTACAGACGTAGGCTGGCCATATTATTATTATGATCCTATTCGTCATAAAAAGCTGCTAAACCCCGAGTATGGGGGCGATGGCAAAAAAGCAGGTAATGGTGCAAAATATGCACAACCTTTGATTGCTTTCCAGGCGCACTGGGCGCCCAACGACCTGTTGTTTTATACCGGCAACCAGTTTCCGGCGAGGTATAAGAATGGTGCATTTGTGGCCCTTCATGGCTCAACCAACCGCTCACCATATCCACAGGCAGGCTTTTTTGTGGCGTTTGTTCCGTTTAAAAATGGAGCTCCCGCCGGTCCCTGGGAAATATTTGCCGATGGTTTTGCCGGGCTTACTACGGTAGCAAGTGTTAGTGAGGCGGTTTGCAGGCCAATGGGCTTGTCTATGGGTCCCGATGGGTCACTATATGTAAGCGATACCGAAAAAGGACGGGTATGGCGTATTTTTTATGAGGGCGACAAAACCAAATTTACCGGTGCCCAGCTTGCTAAAATGGAACTTCGCAAAAAACTGCCGAACTTTAAAATACCCGACAGGATTCGCAATAACATTGCTACCGGTATGCTTAAAGGGGGAATCAAAGTATATAATACCTATTGCGTAGGCTGCCATCAAAAAAACGGGAAAGGAGATGGTAACCTGTTCCCGCCGCTAAATGGCTCGGAGTGGGTTACGGGGGGTAAGTATATGCAAAAAGAACCGGCTATCCGGGTATTGCTGAATGGTCTTGAAGGACCGATTAAAGTTAAGAACCGACCCTATAACAGCGTAATGCCCAAGCATAATTTTTTAAGCGACGCGGAAATTGCGGCGGTGCTTACCTACATCCGCAGTAATTTTGGCAACAACAGCAACCTGGTAACCGCATCAGAGGTTAAACAGGTGAGGGCAAGCCTGGGAATAAAATAAGTGGTACTTGCTTGCTGGTTGATTATAGCTGCATATAACTAACCCTCCCCTGTGAGAATTTCATGAGCAATATCATATTTTAAAGTGCTGTTAATCAGTAAATTTAAGTGATATAAAGATCAATTTTGAGTTAAATCAAAAAGATAAGCATCATGAAAAAATTACAGCTTCTATTCATTTTAATAGCAACATTTACTACCGGCATTATTAATAATGTTGCAGGCCAAACGCATGTGGGTAAAAACCAGGAGATCTTTATTGACTCATCTGGCGTGATCAAAGATCATAAGGGAACTAAACTTGCGGTTATTGATAAAAATAATATTGTAAGGGACAACAAAGGAAAAAAGATTTACTTTATTGATCGCAACGGAAATGTGATTGATGCCAACGGCGTAAATTTAGGTAAAGCAAATAAAAACGGCTCCTATTATGATATTAAAGGGGAAAATGTACTTACCACCAAAGACCTGGACAAAGAAAAATGTGAAATTTTAGATCCCCAGGGACATAATTGGGGAACCACCCACAAAAATTATAAACTTCACGCCTGTGCCGCGCATTGCCTTTTGTTAGAACATCAAAAGGAACAAAATAAAAAGAAGAAAAGTTAAGGCATTAAGCGTAAGCATTTCTGTAAAACCAATTATCCATGCCGCTCCATTGCATCGAGATCCGGCATGGATAGTTTTAATGAATACATTGCCGGAGATCGCACATACA
The DNA here is from genome assembly GCF_056400585.1 of Mucilaginibacter sp. P5_A6. Taxonomy (NCBI): domain Bacteria; kingdom Pseudomonadati; phylum Bacteroidota; class Sphingobacteriia; order Sphingobacteriales; family Sphingobacteriaceae; genus Mucilaginibacter; species Mucilaginibacter sp. P5_A6. Next base: position 304,397 of record NZ_JBFUKZ010000004.1, read on the forward strand.
CATTTTCTATCTGTTAGCCGCCAAGGGGTAACCCTTGGAGATCCAGCCGGATTGCAGGTTTACCGGCAGATTCAAAAGTTTAACATTTGTAAAGCCAAGCTTTTGCAATTGCAGAAATGCCGGACGAATATTTGGGCATTTTGTAAACGGGCAGCATCCGCAATAAATAACAATTTCCGTAGTTTTTGGTAGCGCAGAAACTGTGTTTTCGAGCATTTCCATATTTTCCTGTTTGCTAACTGCACCTATATGTTTGGCTCCCATGATATCCTCTACCGCTCCAATGTTCAATATTAAGGGTTGATTTGCAGGAGTATTCTCCAGGCTGGCGGCCAATGCAACTGGCTCCATTAATTGCTTATCTGTCCAGGGATGATTATTAATTGTGGATGGCATTGCCATAGGGGTAGTTTGAGCTTTCGCTACCGGGCCACATAAGCCCGTTATTAAAATGTATAAAACCGTTGTAAAAAATTTATCTTTCATAGTGAAGGTGACTTATAAAACCTTTGGTGATGCAAATATGATGTTTATCTATAAATCCTTTTTATTCGCCCCCAACCCTACAAATATACCACCCGCCATCCAACAAAGTGGTGACACTACTTTGTCAGTACTTCGAAGGTGTTTCAAAGGATCACCAGCGGAGCATTTCAATGTCCCGGCAGGTAGCTGGTAGGGTGGATTAAGGTTCAAAAACGGGATGCTTAATAATCCTCACACAAACCTCGATATTTCTGCATTTTTATGCACTTTTTCTCTTTAAAATAACCCTAAAAGTCCCCCTTTTCTGATCATTTATAGTACGAAACTGCTTGCTGTAAGCTATTCGCCTTCTTTTTGAATTTTGACTTTTGAATTTTGAATTTTGAATTAAGGGTGTACCCTGGAAATAAAGGTGCACAAAAAAGCCCTTGACCGTTTCCGGACAAGGGCTTGATTTAAGATTGGGCACCGACCTACTCTCCCACGTTTTACCGCAGTACCATCGGCTCTGGCGGGCTTGACTTCTCTGTTCGGAATGGGAAGAGGTAGACACCGCCGATA